>JAGDMS010000003.1 GCA_017860575.1 Deltaproteobacteria bacterium
CGGCCGTGTCAGCCTTCCACCCCTGCTCCTGGCGCTGATGGGACTGGTGTACGTATCGATTACCTACAGCGCCATCTTCACGATGGCGGAACGGCCAGACCTCATCCGCGCACTCTACGCCAAGGATCAATCCGGCCTCGTGTGGAACCCGGAGTGGAGCGATTATCTCCTGCGTTGGCTGCACATGGTGGCGGGTGCGGTGACGGTCGGCGGCTTCTGCGTCGGTCTGCTCGGCCGCAACGACCCGGAAACCTACGGCACGGGTAAATCGTTCTTCGTCACCGGCATGGCGTTGGCCGCCGTACTGGGCTTCGGCTACCTGTTATCGTTGCTGCCGATCCTGGTGGCGTTCATGCGCACGCCGGCCATCTGGGCCTTGACCGCCGCCATCATCTTGTCCCTCGGATCCCTGCATTTCTTCTTCAAGAAGCAGTTTGCGGCGTCGGGTGTGATGCTCTTTCTTTCGCTGTTCGGGATGGTGTATGCGCGTCATACCGTGCGCTTGCTGAAGCTCGCCGGGCAGTTCGACCCAGCCAGTTGGCGCGTCGCGCCGCAATGGGGTCCGTTGGTCCTGTTTCTGGTGTGTTTCGTGCTGGCGCTGGCCGTCGTGGCGTATATGCTGCGATTGTTCTTTAGCCCGTCAGAGCGCCCGGCCTGACACACGCCACAACGACCCGAGGCCACGTGCGCTGCTCGCAAGATCCTATTCAGCGTAGCGTCCGTGGTCTGTCGGATACGCTGATCGGCTCAACCGCAGCTCGGGGCGGGCTGGGGCGATCCAGCTGTCCAACGGCCCCCGGCAACAAGAGATCCTCCAAAAAGAAGGCGGACAGTTCAGCACGGCCCCCCACGCCCGCTTTGCGGTAAATCGCCTGGGCCTGCTGGCGCACCGTTCGTTCACTGGTGGTGCGCAGGACGGCTATCTCTTTCAAGCTGAAGCCTTTGATGAGGAGTAGGCCCACGTCGCGTTCGGCTTGACTCAAGGACCACCGGCCGAACTGCCGGTCGATAGCCACACCCAGACCCTCCAACAGCCCGTGCGCTTCGCCCCGCCAGACCGTCGCCTCGGCTCGCCAGGTGGCGAGTTCCTTGGAAAGGTCGCTGACATCCCGGCGGGCACGGACCAACGACCGCCCGAGGGCAGCGACGCCCGCTAGACTCGAGGCCAAGACCGAGCCTTCCAGCAACAGATGCCACGGCCGGATCCCCCCTCGGGCATCCGAGATGAGGTCCAGGGCCACCAGCAGCGCGATCAAGCCGAACAGGATGATGCCGATGCTGGCGATGCGTCCGTCAAACGGCCGATCGGATGCAGGTAAGTCATTGAATAACGCCCGGTTCTTTGCCTGTCCGTCATCTGTCGGATGGTCCGCCATCACCTACCTGCGCTATTCCCGATCGCATCTCAGCAGTCACAAGGAGGATCTATGAACACTCTACCGCTCCACCCTGCAGTCGTCCACCTGCCACTCGGCCTCGCGGCAGTCATGCCGTTGTTAGCCGCGGGGCTTGCCGTTGCCATTTGGAGGGGATTCCTACCCAGAAAGGTCTGGTTGGTCGTCGTCGTGTTCCAGGCGGTGCTCTTCGCGGGTGCCGTCGTTGCCCTGCGCACGGGCGAGGCTGAGGAAGAGCGAGTCGAAAAACGGATTGCCGAGCGGACCATCGAGCGCCACGAAGAGATGGCGGAGCAATTCGTCTGGGGCGCGGGGGTAACCTTGGCGCTCAGCGCCGCCGGCATGGTGCTCGGCACCGGTCACGCACCGGCAGCGCTGATGGCTGCCGCCACGCTGGCCACTATCATCACCGGCGGATTGGGTTTGCGCGTGGGGCATGCGGGCGGGCAACTGGTGCACGGACCGGACGGGCTGACCAGCATCACACGAGCCCCCGGCGGGGAGACTGGCGACGGCAACCCGCGCGGATCACAACGGATTGAGCAGCGCCACCGGCACAATGACTGAGACGCCACGCTCGCAGCACGGATCCTGCCGAGCGGTGTTTGACATCACCGACAATGACGTCCACTGTTTTCCCTGACCCAACCCGGAGGAGTTCTCATGAAAATGCACGTGGTTCCAATCCGACTTGCACTGTGTTTTCTCGCCCTGGCCGTTGGCTCGTCGACGGCCGCGTTTGCGCACTGTGACACGCTCGATGGACCGGTGGTCACAGCGGCGCGCGCCGCGCTCGCGGCTGGCGATCCGAAACCCGTCCTGATCTGGGTGTCGGCTAAAGACGAGGCGGAGGTACGAGCGGCTTTCGAGAAGACCCTGGCGGTACGCAAACTGGGTGATGCCGCGCGAGACCTTGCCGACCGGTACTTTTTCGAGACTGTTGTGCGCATTCATCGGGCCGGAGAGGGCGAACCCTACACCGGCCTGAAGCCGGCCGGTATTGATCTCGGTCCAGCCATCCCGGCGGCGGATCAGGCACTGCAGAGCGGGTCCGTCGACCCGTTGGTCAAGCTGCTGACCGACGCGGTCGGGCGCGGCGTGCGCGAACAGTTTGGCGTGGCGAACGCCCGCAAGCAGTTCGACAAGCAAGACGTCGATGCCGGCAGAAAATACGTGGCCGCCTATGTCGCTTTCATGCACTACGTGGAAAGGATCTACCAAGCGACCGCCGTGCCGGCGCACGAGCATGGCCACGCGGCGGAGCACGCCCACTGAAGCGGCGTCTCGCGCATCATCCACCACACCCGTCATCGCTGGTTGGCGAAAGCGTCGGAGGAGTGACCGGAGCGCAGCGCACACATGCACGTCCATCGCAGCAATCGCACGGAGACCTTGCTGGCCGAGCTGGCGGCTGTGGTGGCGCGGCCGGCCGGCGGCCCGTTCGACCCGGAGTGCATCGTGGTCCAGGGCAAGGGCATGGAGCGCTGGCTGGCGATGGAGCTGGCGCGCCGCCTGGGGGTGTGGGCCAATCCCGACTTCCCCTTTCCACGCCACCTCATCGAACGCGCGCTCACCGCGGTGCTCGGTCCGCGGGAACCGGAGACGGACTGCTTTACGCCGGACATTCTGCTGTGGGCGATCGCCGAATTGCTGCCCCGCTTGGTTGGCGGGGCCGAATTTGCACCCATTCGCCGCTACCTGGCACGCGAGGATCAGGGCCTGCGACGGGTTCAGCTGGCCCAACGCATCGCCGACACCTTCGATCAGTACCTGGTGTACCGCCCCAAGATGATTCTCGATTGGGATGACGGCCACGACACGCACTGGCAGGCGGTTTTGTGGCGTGCGTTGACCGAGCACCTCGCCTCGCGCGACCACATCGCCGCCCGCGCCCGCGGCTTTCTCGACAGCGTGCGGGCCACACGACCGCACCTCGATGGCTTCCCCGCGCGTGTGAATCTGTTCGGTGTCTCGACGTTACCGCCTTTGTACCTGGACCTCCTTAGCCGGTTGTCGCCCTGGGTCGAGCTGCATCTGTTCGTTCTCAGCCCAACGCGCGAATACTGGGGCGACATCCGGTCGCGCCGCGAGCTCCTGCGCCGGCCGCCGCGGCGCAGCGGCACGGGGACGGACATGGACAGGCTCGTGGATCAAGCGGAGGGCAACCCGCTCCTGGCCTCGATGGGCCGCCTGGGACGGGACTTCCAGCAGCTGCTCGAAGACGCCGGCGATTATCAGGAAGACGAACGTGATCTCTATCGCGACCCCGGTACCCGCACCATGCTGGCCGCCGTGCAATCCGACATCCTCGCGTTGCAACACCGCGTAGCTCACGGCGAGGTGCCACCGCTCGCGCTTGATCCGGATGACGACTCGATCCGCGCACACGCCTGCCACAGCCCGATGCGCGAGGTGGAAGTGCTGCATGATCAACTGCTCGCGCTTTTCGACCGGGATTCGACACTGGAACCCCACGACGTGGTAGTGATGTCGCCGGACATCGACACCTACGCACCGTTCGTCGAGGCCGTCTTCGGCCGCACGGGCGCGGACCGGCCCCGCATCCCGTATCGGATCGCCGACCGACACGTGCGCGCCACCGAAGTGGTGTTCGACGCGTTTACCAAGCTGCTCGACACCCTGCGCGGCCGCATGACGGCGAGCGATATTCTCGACCTGCTCGGCAACGACGTCATTGGCGCCCGCTTTGACCTTGCGGGCGAAGAGTTGGACCGGGTGCGCCGTTGGGTGGCCGACGCCGGCATTCGCTGGGGCGTGGACGCCGAACACCGGGAAGAATTTGGGCAGCCGGTCCTGCCTCAGAACACCTGGCGCTTCGGGCTCGACCGGCTGCTGCTCGGCTACGCCATGCCGGGCGAGCGCCGCACGCTCTTCGGCGGTGTGTTGCCCTACGACGATCTGGAGGGCACCGAAGCCGAGGCGCTCGGGCGATTGGCCGACTTCTGCGAGCAGCTCTTTGGGTTCCGTAGTGCGCTCCGGCAGCCGCGCAGCGTCGCCGCCTGGTGCGCTGCGCTGGCCGGCCTGGTCGACGGCATGCTCACCAGCACCGACGCCATCGCGTACCAGCACCAGCGCATCCGCGACGTTCTGGACGAGCTGGCCACGGCCGCGGAGCGTGCCCGCTTCACGGAGCCGATCGAACTCGACGCCGTGCGCGCGCAACTCGAGCAGCGCCTGCAGCGCGGTGCAACGGAACGCGGCTTTCTCGCCGGTGGCGTCACTTTTTGCGCCATGGTGCCGATGCGTACCATTCCCTTCCGCGTGCTCTGTCTGCTCGGCATGAACGACGGCGCCTTTCCGCGCCTGCGCCGCCCGCTGGGCTTCGACCTCATGGCGCAGCAGCCGCGGCCTGGCGACCGCAGCGCGCGCGATGATGACCGCTACCTGTTTCTCGAAGCCCTGCTGTCGGCACGCGAGCGGCTCATCCTGACGTACGTCGGGCAAAGCATCCGCGACAACGCCCAGCTGCCACCGTCGGTGGTCGTCAGCGAACTACTCGACGTCCTCGACGAGTCTTTCGTTGCCGCGCCACCGCACCCGTCGGCCAGCAGCCGCGTTTGCATCTTCCACGCGCTGCAGTCGTTCAGTCCGGCATATTTCGACCAGCGTGATGCGCGCCTGTTCAGTTATGACGCCAGCGCCTGTGCCGGGGCGCGCAGTCTCGTGGGACCGCGCCAGCCGGCGCCCGCGTTCTTGTCCGCCGCAATGCCGCCGGACGGTTCCGCGGCACCGGCCGTGTCCCTCGACGATCTCGTGCAATTCTTCGACAACCCTGCCCGCGCGCTGCTGCAGCGGCGACTGGGGCTGCATCTGGGTGACGACGCGCCCGCGTTGCTCGACCGCGAACCGATTGCGCCGGACGCGCTCGAGCAGTGGAGCATCGGCGACGATCTGCTCGCCCGGACCCTCGAGGGCGACGATCTGCGCGTGGCATTCAGCGCCATCAAGGCCAGCGGTGTGCTACCGCTGGGAACGCCGGGCAATTGCCTCTATGAGGAACTCCAACCGCGGGTTACGGCCCTGGCGGCCTCGGCTGTCCCACTGATCGGAGGGACCCGCCTCGAGCCGGTCGTGGTGGACCGGACACTCGGCGACGGCACCCGCATCACTGGCGTGCTCCGCAACCTGTGGCCCGCCGGCCAGGTCGAGTGTACATACTCGAAGCTGGGCGGCACCCGTGAACTGCGCCTGTGGATCCGCCACGTCATTCTCAATTGGGCAGCACCGGAATCCGTCCCACGCGCCAGCACCCTCGTCGGACGGCCCGCGAAGGATGACGGACCGGTCTGCCTGCGCTTTCGGCCGGTCGGGAACCCCGAAGCCATCCTGCAGCAGCTGGTGGCGTTGTACCGCCGTGGCCAGCAGTGCCCGTTGCCCTTCTTCCCGAAATCCTCTCGCGCATACGTCGAGGCATTGCTTTCATCCGGCGGCGACGAGAGACGAGCAAGCACCGACGCGAAGAAGAAATTCAAGGTCGATCGACATGCAGCAGTTCCGGGTGACGCGGAGGACCCGTATGTCCAGCAGATCTTCGGCAATACCAACCCGCTTGACCCCGCTTGCCCGCTGCTGTGCGTGACGGCACCCCTGTACGACTCGTTCGACATGCGGACATTTGCTGAGATCGCGCGCGCCGTTTTCGAGCCCTTGCTGCAGCATCGGGAGGATGGAACGCTGTCATGAAGCCGCTCGATCCGCTCGCCGTCTCGCTGCGCGGCGCCCATCTCATCGAGGCGAGTGCCGGCACCGGCAAAACGCACACCATCACCACGTTGTATCTGCGGTTGCTGCTCGAGGCCGAGCGACCGGTCGGCAACATCCTGGTGGTGACCTACACCGACGCCGCCACGGCCGAGTTGCGGACACGCATCCGGCACCGCCTGCGCGCAGCGCTGCACGCGATCGAGGCCGGGGGCGCTTCCGACGACGAAGTGCTCGACCAGCTGCTGCAAGGGCGCCGCACCCCCGATCGGATTGAACATGACCGCCGCATCTTGCTCGCCGCACTGCACGGGTTCGACGAGGCGGCGATCTTTACCATCCACGGCTTCTGCCAGCGGGCGCTGCAAGAGCACGCGTTCGAGAGTGGAGTGCTGTTCGACACCGAACTGATCACCAGCCAGGCCCCGCTGCTCGACGAGGTGGTCCAGGACTTCTGGGTACGCGAGCTGTGCGACGCGCCGCCAGCGTTCGTCCGCTCCCTGCAGAGGAAAAACCTCACGCCGACGAGCCTGGCGTCGCTGGCCGTCAAGGTCGTGGCACACCCGGACATGCCGGTGCTCCCCGAACACGTCGACGTCGATCTCGACGCGGCCCTCGCGGCCTGGCGGCAGGCGTACGGGCCGGCCGCGGCCATCTGGCGCGAGGCCCGTAACGACATCGTGCGTCTGCTGCGCGAATCACCGGCGCTGAATCGGGTGAAGTATAAGCCGGCGAGCATCGCCTCCAGGTGGGTGCCGCAAATGGACCGGGTGATGACGGACGAATGGCCCGGGTTCTCCGCAGACTTCACCGACTTCACCAAGTTCGGAACAACGAAGCTGGCGGAGGGAACGAAGAAGAACGGCGTAACGCCGCGGCATGCGTTTTTCGACGCTTGTGAAACCTTGCTCGAAGCCGAACAGCAAGTGTGCGACCAATTGGCGGCCCGGTTGCTGCAGTTTCAGCGTACGTTCGTGGAGTATGCTCGCGCCGAGTTGCGCCGCCGCAAGGAGGCGGCGCACGTACAATTCTTCGACGATCTCCTGCAGCGCCTGGACCAGGCCCTGGCCGGGTCCGGCGGACCGGCCCTGGCCGAGAAGATCCGCGCCCAGTTCGGCGCCGCACTGATCGACGAGTTTCAGGACACCGATCCCGTGCAGTATCGGATTTTTCACCGCCTCTACCACGGCACGGAGGCCACGCTGTTCCTGATCGGCGATCCGAAGCAGGCCATCTACGCCTTCCGCGGCGCCGATGTCTTCGCCTACATCGCCGCCAAGGCGAATACGGTGGACGGCCACACGCTGCTCACCAACTGGCGCTCCGACCGTAGCCTCGTCGAGGCGGTCAATGAGTTGTTCGCAAACGCTGATGCACAGTTCCTGTTGCCAGAGATTCCATTCGAGCGGGCCAAACCGAGTGCCGCGGATTGTCTCGGCGGCACGGCCGCCGGCAGCGCACCGTTGCAAATTCTGTTCGTGCGTCGCCCGGGTGACGACGCCATCACCAAGACCTGGGGCAACGACCATCTGCCCGACATGATCGCCACCGAGATCGTCCGCTTCCTGGGCTCTGGCACAACGATCAAAGACAAGGCGGTCGCGCCGCACCAACGAGCAGGCGAGCAAGGTACAAGTCGCCCTGCGCGCGCGGCGGGTCCCCAGCGTCCTACAAACGCAGGCCAGCGTCTTCTCCAGCCCCGAAGCGGTCGAGATCGAGCGGGTGGTCCGCGCCATCGCCAACCCGGGAGATACGGGAGCGGTGAAGGCCGCCCTCGCCACCGCGGTGCTGGGCCTCAGCGGCGACGAACTTTTCGCCCTTCAGGAGGACGAACGCGGCTGGGACGCCTGGATGGGCCGCATGCAGGACTGGCACACGACCTGGCTGCAGCAGGGCTTCGTCGTCGCATTTCAGCGGGTGATCGAGGAGTGCGATGTGCCGCGGCGTCTCCTCGGCCTCAGCGACGGCGAGCGCCGGCTCACCAACGTGTTCCACCTCGGCGAACTGCTGCACGCAGCGGCCATCGAGCGGCACGGCGGGCCGCTGGCGCCGGTGCGCTGGCTGAGCGAGATGCGCGCCGACGCCGCCGAGCGCGGTGACCTGGCCGGTGACACCGCACAGGTTCGTCTTGAATGCGACGAGGCCGCAGTGAAGCTGGTGACCGTCCACAAGGCCAAGGGGCTGCAGTATCCAATCGTCTACTGCCCGTTCCTGTGGGACGGTGCGCTCTTACGAGAGGCCGACGAGGCATACCCGCGCTTCCACGATCCCAACGACAACCATCGGCTGAAACTCGACTTGGGCTCACCGGATCTGGCGCAGCACCTGGCACGCGCCGAGCACGAGGCGCTGGCCGAAAACCTGCGCCTCCTGTACGTCGCACTGACACGGGCGCAGCACCGCTGCACCATCGTCTGGGGCGCGTTCAACGAAGCGCAAACCTCGGCGCTCGGGTATTTGTTGCAT
Organism: Deltaproteobacteria bacterium; assembly: GCA_017860575.1. Taxonomy (GTDB): domain Bacteria; phylum Desulfobacterota; class Binatia; order HRBIN30; family HRBIN30; genus JAGDMS01. The sequence continues at coordinate 8,583 of JAGDMS010000003.1, forward strand.
CAGCCCACGTCGGATGGGCCTGTTGAACACCGCAAAGACGTGCTTCTAGAGCCCCAGCACGAACGGTCTCAGAATCCATCAAATGAATCACCTTCCGCTCACCCTGAGCCTGTCGACGGGTGCTTCCGCACAATAGCGACAAGGTCTAAGGGTGGCGGCGATCTCGCCTCGGCCACCGCCGCGAGCATCAAGTCGCTCGTCGAAAGGGGTGACGACGCCTTGCTCGCCGACCTCCATGCGTTGGCGGCGAGAGCGGCGGGCACCATCGCGATCGGCCAATTGTCCGAACAGTCGGACGAGTCCTACAACGGCGCAGCGAGGCCGCCGCAGAAACTGCAATGCCGCACGGCTTGTCGCACCTTACCCCTGACCTGGCGCACATCGAGCTTCACGGCATTGACGGCCGCCGCAAGGGAGATCAGCCTGCCGGCGGAGGAAGGTCAGGACCGCGATGAGGAGGCGGCAGCGATTGCCGAGCGGGCGTCGCGTCCACCCAGCACGGCTGCACCGACCTTACTCCTGCACGACTTCCCAAGCGGCACGCGGCCGGGGCTATTGGTCCACGACATCTTCGAACACCTCGACTTCCAGAACTCCGAGCCCGCGGCGCTCCAGCAGCAGGTTTCAGGGGCAATTACCCGCTTCGGTTTCGAGCCACGCTGGACCGACCCGTTGTGCGCGGCGATTCGTGATATCCTTGACACGCCGTTCGACGGCGGGTCCGAGCCGCTGACCTTGCGTCGGATTCCGCAGGCCGCGCGCCTCAATGAGTTGGAGTTCCTTTTCCCGGTCGCCGACCGACGTGACGACGGCGAGGGTGCGCCGGTACCGCCTATGGTGCTGACGCGCGGGCGCCTGGCGGCCGTGTTTGCCGACCATGCGCGCGCACCCGTGCCACCCGACTACGCTCAGCGGGTTGGTGCACTGGGGTTCGCCCCGCTCGCCGGCTTTCTGCGCGGCTTCATTGATCTGGTATTCACCCACGCCGGCCGCTGGTACCTCATCGATTACAAGTCGAATGCCCTCGGTTCCACGGTGCGGGATTACGATACGCCGCGACTGGCGTCGGTCATGGACGCGCACCATTACTTCCTGCAGTACCACCTCTACGTTGTCGCCCTGCACCGCTATCTGTCCGCCCGCCTCCCGGACTACAACTACGACCGGCATTTCGGCGGTGTCTATTACCTGTTCCTGCGGGGCATGTCGCCGGCGCATGCGCTCGGCTGCGGCGTGTTCCGCGACCGGCCGGCGCGCGAACTCGTGGAAGCATTGTCCGCCGCGTTGGCCGGCGAGACCTCGGCTCCCGGAGCGACGGCATGATCCCAACCATCGAATCGCTGCGCCACGCCGAGATCCTCTCGCCACTCGACGCGCACTTCGCCTGCGCGATCGGACGCATCGCCGGCGAGCCCCGGCCGGAGGTGTTGCTGGCGGCGGCGCTGGTCAGCCGCCATGTCAGCAACGGACACGTCTGCCTCGACCTCGCACAGGTCACGGAGCGCGACGGGTTGGTGGACGAAGGCGGTGAACGGCTCGACGTCACTTGGCCGCCGCTGGGGCAGTGGCTCGACGCGCTGCGCTCGAGCCCGATGGTCAGCAGCGGCACGGCACCGGCGCCGATGGTTCTGGATACTGCGGGCCGGCTGTATCTACGGCGCTACTGGGCGCATCAGGAGGGCCTGGCTGCCGCGATTCGTGCCCGGGCGATCCAGGTGGACTCGGCAATCGACGGCGCGTGGCTGCGGCGGACCCTCGACCGCCTCTTTCCCCGCGACAGTGGGGTTTTCGACATGCCCGGCCATCGTGCGTCGACAGGCTCAGCACGAGCGGAGAGATCATTACTTTCAAAGGAGAATTCCGCTCACCCTGAGCCTGTCGAAGGGTGTGGTTTCGATTTATCGACAGTCCCTGCTGCTGCGGATAAAGCCGAGCCGGACTGGCAGCGGGTTGCCGCGTTGCTGGCGGCGCAGCGGCGGTTCTGCGTCATCTCCGGCGGGCCCGGGACCGGCAAGACCTACACCGTGGTGAAGATTCTCGCGCTGCTGGTGGAACAGCAGCAGGCACGCCGGCCGGACACGCCGCTGCGCGTGATCCTGGTGGCGCCCACGGGCAAGGCGGCCGCACGTCTGGCGGAGTCGATCCAACGGGCGAAGGCAACGCTACCGTGCTCCGCGGAGGTGCTGCGGGCCATTCCGGAGGACGCGAAGACGATCCACCGCTGCCTCGGTTCCAAGGGTGGCAGCTCGACGGACTTTCGCCACAACGCCGACAATCCGTTGCTGGCCGACATCGTCCTGGTCGACGAAGCCTCGATGGTGGATCTGGCGCTCATGCGCCGCCTGGTGGCCGCCGTGCCGCCGGCAGCACGGCTGATTCTGCTTGGCGACAAAGACCAACTCGCGTCGGTGGAGGCGGGCGCCGTGCTGGGTGACATCTGCAACACCGGCGCGCCGCGAAGCTACTCGCGACCGCTGGTGGCGGAAATCAAGGAAAGCAGTGGGGACCGCCTGCCGTTGGAAACGAGCGCGCCGGCCACGACCGGCATCTGGGACTGCATGGTGCAACTGAGGCGCAGCTACCGATACGGTCCGCACAGCGGGATCGGGCAACTGGCGCGGGCCATCAACGACGGCGACACCGCCGCGGCTCTCGACATTCTCGCCTCGGACCGGTACCCGGACGTGAGCCTGGTCGAAACGTCCACCGGTCCAAACCTCTCGCACGCCCTCGAGGCATCCGTTATCGCAGGCTTCGATGGCTATCTGCGCCTGCACGCGCCCGAGGAGCAGTTGCACGCCCTCGAACATTTCCGCGTGCTGTGCGCGCATCGTCGCGGTCCGTGCGGGGTCGAGGTCGTGAACCGTCAGATTGAGGACATTCTCGCCACCGCCGGACGGATTCAGCCGGAGGGACAGTACTACATCGGGCGGCCGATCATCGTCAGCCGCAACGATTACCAGCTGAATCTGTTCAACGGCGATGTCGGCCTGCTGCTGGATGCCGACGGGAAAAAAGAGGACAGTCCCCCTAACAAGGGGACTGTCCCCGGCAACGGGCCGGAAGGCACGCACCCGCGAGCGGAGGCCGGTCACCGCACCGCGGTCTTCCTCGGCACCGGCGGCACGTTGCGCCGGCTTTCTCCGTCGCGGCTGCCACCGCACGAAACCGTGTACGCTATGAGCGTACACAAGAGCCAGGGCTCGGAGTTCGACGAGGTGGCGGTCCTGCTGCCGCCACGCCCATCGCCGGTGATATCACGCGAGCTGCTCTACACCGCCGTGACCCGGGCCCGCCACCGCGTCACCATCCACGCCAGCCGGGAGGTCGTCGAGCACACCATCACCCACCGCATCGACCGCGCCTCCGGCCTCCGGGATGCATTGTGGGGCGAAGGGTGAACGGGAACGAAAAGGCGGCACTTCATCCCTCGGCCGAGCCCTTACCCCAGCCCGCACCCAAATCCCCCGGAGATTGGGCAGGGGCTTGGGGCTTACGCTTCGTCGGGAACCCCGTACCGTTGCTGGTACCGCCTGAACAGGGGCCGGCTCTTCGCGACTTGCGCGGGATCCATGCGCCTGTAGTCGTGTGCCCCGTGTTTTCCCTTGGGCTTGAACTCGAGGTAACGGCGTACGCGTACGCCGACCGCTTCATCGTACGGGATCCCGAGCGTGCGGTAGATCTTCTCGACGGCGGCAACCGAGTCGTCCATCAGATCCTGATAGCGCGAGTCCACAATCTGGTTCGACGGGACAAGGCCTTTGTCCCGGAGTTCCATGACCGCTTCCAAGCGCTGGGCGGTGGGCTCGGCCACCGTGATTTCCTCGAATCCCGGCGCGTCGAAGTCCCGGTCGCTCCGCTGCCAGTAGAACGTCCGCAGGAGATTGGTGACCGAGGCCATACTGCGCAGCGGATCGCGGTGCGTGTGGATGATGCGCGCGTCTGGGTACACCGTGAACAGCTCGGGGAGATGGCCGAGATGGTACAGGGTTTTGCCGAACCATTGCTTGCGCGGCGCCCGCCACTGCAACACCTGCAGGAAGAGCTTGTGATAGCGGTAGAGCGGGACCGCATCGACGCTGTTCACGTACGCGTGGTAGCTGGGGATCTGGTAGAAGGACATGATGTGGTCGCTGACCAACGTATAGGCCAGCACCGTAGCGTCTTCGGCCGGGAGATGCCCGGCGGTTTCGTGCAGCGCCTGGATCTCAGGGGTAACCCGGATCCACTGCGTGATCAGTGCGTCGCCGTTCGCCATGGCCCGTTGATCCTGGCCGCCGGAGAGCGCCGACTCGACCGGATAGATCGTCTCCCAGAAGAGCGGTGTCCGGAGGTTCGGATCTTGCCAGAGGACTTCCTGCAGAATCGAGGTGCCGGTGCGCGGCAGTCCGGTGATGAACACCGGCCGCTCGATGGGCACGTCACGAATCTCCGGATTTCGCTTCACCAGAGCGACGATCTTCAACCGGTTCTCGAGCCAGATGAGCAGTTCGCTGCGGGTGCAGAGTCGGCCCATCAAGTTGAGATCGGCTTCCTCCTCCAGCGCCCTGAGCAGGACGCGCAACGGTTCCTGCCAATCGTCGGCGCCGAAATCATCGAGGCCGGTCGCCCGGCGGGCGGTGTCCAGCAGGGACGCCTCGTCCAGCGGCACCACGTCGGCCAACATGTCCGCCGCCGCCCAGATCCGGCCCTCCTCGTTGACGGCGCGCACCCATTCGGGCCGCGGCAAGGGTCTTTTCGGATCAACGAACTCCTGCGGCATCACTTGCGCTCCGACTCCGTTCCGTGTCCACCGTTAGTATCCGTAGCGACGCAGCGCGCTTTCGCGGCGCTCGCGCAGATGCCGTGCCCTGTCGTCCGCACTGACCCGGCAGGTCTCTGGCGGCAGATGGTCGAAGAGCCGGGACAGCTTCACCTTGGTGGTGGCGGGGACGGGATAGCGGTCCGTGAAATACCACCGTAGCAAGGCCACTCCCCTGCGGTTGCCGACAGTGTCCAGCCAGTTGGCCACGCCCGGATCGCGCGCGGCAATCACGATGCGCGCTTTGCCGTCCGGATCCAGTAGCGTTTGATGCCCATTGAGGCTGCTTTGATGGTACACGAAGTCGGCAACCTGGAACCACACGTCGCCGAGGTGGATGCTCCAGTACCGTGCCCGGGGCACTTCGAACTCGACGATCAGCGCCTCGTCGGCGTCGAGGTCAAAGACGGCCGGAATGTACCCCGCCGAGGGGTTGGCCGCAGCTTCGTTCTTGCTCGTGTCGACGAGCAAGAAACGATTCACGCCAACCGCGTTCATCACATTCATCGTCAGCTGCCCGGAGAAGGTCTTGTGGCAGAACCAGATCATGCGCAGCGCCGCATCCATGCGGCGCAACAGTTCCGCCTCATCCACGACATCGGCTCCCGAAGAGGGATTGTCCACCGCCTCGATGCGCAAGTCCGACGCCTCTTCGCGGCCCCAGTCGTAGAACGCCTCGCGCACCAGAAGCGTATTCTTGTTGGTTGCCGGGTCCGTCGTGATCCAATCCGGCATGCCCGGCTGGGGCTGCGGCCCGACCATCACCTCGAAGGTCCCATCGGCGGCAATGGCAAACTTGTCGAAGTCATAGGTCTCGCGCATCCTCATTGCGGGATCGCCCCAGAAGCCGCTGATCACCTGCAGTTCCAGGAAGCGCGCATTACGGCGTGTGCCGCGGATGCGGAAGGTCCTGGCCCCATCGACAAACGCGTAGCGATACAAGAAATCCGCATTGGGCAGCAGCCACGTGTAGTAACTCGGCTCGAAAACGGTGTGGACCAGGAATCGAGGCCGACCCGTGTCGGGAGCGATCACCAGATTGAAGGCCGCAGCTTGAGCTTGCAGGAGCCAGTACTGAGCCTTCACCTGATCGGCAGGGTCTCTTGCCAGGTCGGCGCTGAAGAGTTCGGTTCGCAATTCGGCGAGGCCGTCGCAATACGCCTTCCACGCGGCCGCCAGTGCCGGAGACTGATGCAGAGAGCTTTCGCCGGTCATCCGTTACCCTCCTTAAATTGACGCGTGCTGCCAACACGGCGCTTGCGGACGCCGGGAGCGCAAACCATAGGCCTCTCCACAGAACTCCCATCCCTTGCCCATCTCGGAGCTGGGGCTCGGGCTGGAGCGTGCATGCCCACGACGTACCTTCCCCGGCCTGCCTCGCTACTCTCGGCCAGCGCTCGCCGGATCGAGGTACGGAAACGGCGTGGGGGGAATGCCGTGTTTGGCACAACCCGGCGCAACGCAGTTCTCGACGAAGCCGATGCCGCGCTGGGTTCCGAGAGTGAAACGCGTGTGCTGCTCGAACCACAGCGCCGTGGTGTCGGCTTGTGCCATCGCCTGGGGGTCGGTCTCCGACCAGTAATTGGGCATCATGGCCATTGGAATACTGCCGATCTCCTCCCCTTCCAGTTGCAGCACCTCGCCATTCGCCATGGTCAGCTGGACATGCCGCGCCTTGACCCGCTTGGCACTCCCGGGATGCAACTCCAATTCGTGCGCCACCTTGACGACCGGGGTCACCTCCCCGCGTTCGGTCGTGAGGGCCCCGTCCACGTAGAGCGGGTTGCCGTCCTGATCTTCGAAGAGCCAGGTGTTGATCGAGAAGTCGGCGAACTGCGCGGTCGTCCAGTGATACATCGGCAGATGGTGCCAATTGCGCACGCCCCACGACCGATTCTTCATGCCGACAAAATCGTGGTACTCACGGCCCCCCACACGCAGGCTCCCGTGCAGGTGTCCCGACTGGGTGTAGTGCCGTTGGTCGATGGCTTTGGCGTACTGGCCCGGAAGCAGCGTGTGCTTGAAAGCATAGGCCGGACAGCGCGCGGTGAAGTCGACACCGATCGTGATGTCGTTCGCCGCATCGCGCAGGTCGAGCCGCCAGTGTTTCATCGGCTCAACGCACGCGAAACGAAAGCCCTCCGCCTGCAGCACCGGCCCCGGCTCGTCTTCCCACCGTTGCACGGCGGCGCCGCGGTAATGTTCGGTACCGTGTCGCAGGAACAATGTCGCCCGCTGCAACGGTCGGTTCGGGAACACCTCGAAGCCACAGAACACGCCGACCTCGCCGGCCGCATCACTGAAGAAGAAGTAGAGCGCGTGATCCCAGTCCGGGGCCTCCGAGGCCAGTTCTCCGACGAGCTTCTGCGTCTGGTGGATGAAGTATTCGTTCATGCGCGCCAGCATGGTCGCCTCCCTGTGTCGGGCATTGGTTTGCCGTGATGCCGCCATTAATCAGCGGCAGGCACCTCGGGTCAAGGGCTTTTTGTCAGGGCGTTGCGCCGTAGGGTGGTAGCGATCCGCGCAGGGATCACCGGCAGAAGGAGGGCAAAGAGGTGAGAGCAACGGATGACGGGGACGCGGTCGTCATCCGTTGCCGACAGATGACACTAATAGCGCCGATTCCAGCCGCCGCGGCCACCACCACCGCCGCCGCCACCGCCGCCACGGCCGCCACGACCGCCACCGCCGCCGCCCTCGCGCTCGCGCGCTTCGTTGACCTTGAGCGCGCGGCCCTTCAACTCCTGGCCATCGAATTGCTGGATGGCCTTCTGCGCATCGGCATTCGAACTCATCTCGACGAACCCGAAGCCGCGCGATTGGCCGGTCGCCCGATCGGTGATCACGGACACCGACTCACAGGCGCCCGCTTGCGCGAACAGTTCTTCGAGATCCTTCGTGGTCACGTCGAAGCTGAGATTCCCGACGTACAGTTTCTTGCCCATTGGCACTTCTCCTCCTCTTCGGGCCGCCGCCGCGGCCAGGTCGCCGTCGATCTAACTGAATGTGCGTGCGGGAGGCGTACCAGACGCCGGGAACAGGCGGATTCTCGCCCAAACAATCAGTAGCGCAATTACGCTAGCAGCGCCGATCCCGGCACACAACGGGGGGCGCGCTGCAAGAAGACCGGTCCCGGCTGCCGCGGCGGGCGCCGCGTATGGCCTTGCCCGCACCAGCCAAGCATGCCAGAAGCTGCAAGCGCGTATAGTGGCGCGATCACAAACGGATGATGCACGGCGGAGGTACACCGGAGGCTCCGGTTCCTGGCGCAGCCCCCCCTGCGGGCGGCGTCGTGGTGCGGAACGGCACCTGGCTCATCCTCGGTGTCGGATTGGCTTCCCTAGCCCAGCTCGCAAAGATAACGCAGATGTTTCTGCCAGCGGTTTGCTGGCTCGACCTCACGGCGGCCATCGTTCTTGCGGTCGTGTTGCCGCAGGCCGTTTCGGTCACCGACGAGTTTAGCGGTGCGCCGATCCGGCCGGCTCCAGGCTCGCGCGCGCGCCGCCTCGGCACCGCCCTCGCGGCGCTCGGCAGCGCGCTTGCTGCCGCCTGTTCCGTTTGGTTGGTCGTCGACTGGAACGGTGCCCTGCTCCGGGTCTTCCTTCTGGGGCCGGTGGCACTGACCACGCTTGCCCTGGGGCTCGATCTGCACGCGGGCTATGCTCCTCGATGGCGCAGCGGGCTGGGCACGCTCCTCGCCGCGGCGCGTAACCGCGAAGTGCAAGCGGTGGCGGCGATTGTGGTCGTGGGCCTGTACTTCCGGTTTGGCAGCATCGGCTATTTCCCGCCCGTCGACGGCTTTGCGTCGATCGAGGAAACGCAGCGCGGGACGGGGGCGCGCCTCATTCTGGAGCAGGGCGCCCGACCCTGGGAATGGCCGCTGTCCCAGTACGTTGCCGCGGCGGCGTTTTCCGTCTTCGGGTTCACCATCCACGCCCTCCGGGTACCGACCACGTTGCTCGGCTGTCTGGCCCTCGCTCCCTTTTACCTGCTGGTGCGCGAGCTAGCCGCAGCGCCGGCGGCGCTCTTCGCCACCGCCCTGCTCGCCGTGGCGCGCTGGCACGTGCAAGTGAGCTGGTACAACGAGGATGTCTACGTTCCGCTGTTCTTTTTCGTCACGGTCCTCTACCTGCTGATCCGCACACGCCGCCAGCCGCGCCCTTTGTGCACGGTGATCCTCGGTGCGTGTTGCGGCTACACGCTGTACGATTACGCCGGTTTTCGTGTCACGCCGGTCCTGGCGCTGGTCTTCTTGGCTAGCGGGGTGCTGCACCGGGGCCACCGGCGGACCGCATGGTTCCACCTCGTTCTGGCAAGCGCGGTCATAGCGTTGTTTGCCATCCCGCTGATGGGCCGGTTGGCGCATCAGGGCCCCGAGGCGTACGTCGAAGCCTTTCGTCGTTCGCTCGCCAACAAGGACTATTACACCAGCGATGCGCACCGTTTCCTGTGGCAGCGCGTCGAGCGCATCGGTGCCGCCGCCGACATGTTCACTTTCTCGGATCGCGGCGCCTTTTTGGAAACCCTCAACACGCGGCAGGCGCCGCTGCTCGACCCGTGTACCAGCGTCGCCTTCGTCGTGGGCTTCGGCACGACGCTTCTTCACATGCGGCGGCGGCATCACGCCTTCTTCTCCCTGGCCTTCCTGTTCCTCGTGCTGGCGTCGACCACCGTTGTCCAGAACCTGGACTTCCGGCGGCTATCGATCCTGGTCCCGTTCGTCTTCGTGTTCATCGCGCTGTTCGCCAGCAAGATCGACGGCTGGGCCGCCGGTGCGGGCCGTGGGCGGGCCGTGCGGGTGGCGTTTGCGCTCGTGGCAGTGCTGGCGGGAGCGTACAATTATGTTTTCCTGTTTCACGTGCTCGCCGTCGATCACAAGGTGCGCGGGTTTCACCGCGACGAGTACAGCACCCCGGCGTTCTATCTGCAGCAGCACTATCGTAACGAGTGGGTGGTGCTGGTGACCCCGATGGTGGAGAACTTCTTTCTCCCCAACGACTACGACTGGATCAAGCCGCCCGGGTTGCAGGGCGATTTCGCCCTGCGCCCGGAGGCGGTGCTGCCAATCGAGCACACACCGCCAGCCGGCCGCGACGTGTTGCTGCTCATCGAGCGCCCCTTCCAGCTCGAGGGGCTCATGGCGCAGGTGCCCGCGATGTACCCAGGCGCGTCGTGCGAGCTGCGCCGGGATCCCGACGACAGCCGCTGGGACCTTGGGGTCTGCCGCATCCCCGCGGCGGCTGTCGGCCAGGGGAAGGCAACGGAGGGATGAATCTGACGCCACGGTTCCAGCAGGCGTTGCAATTTGGCGCCGAACGGCACCCTGGCTACGTGCGCAAGGGAACGGACATCGCCTGGGTCTCCCACCTGATCGCGGTTGCAACGCTCTGGTACTACCGCGCCTTGGTGAACGCCTTTCGCTCCGCCGGTTCCACCCCGATGATCGACGAGCTGGACGGCGTCGTGTCGGAACTCGAACCTCTCGCCGGGGAGCGCTGCCCCACCGCCGCATACGGGCGCCTCATGCTGGAATCCTTTGTGCGCGACGCGGCGGCATCGGAAGCGGGGGTTGGTGTGCGTGCAGGAACCAGCGATCGAGGACAACATGGCGCGCGAATCGCGCGTTGCCAAAGAGTTTGCCCGCGACGGTTTGCAGCAAGGCACGCGGAAAGACGCGCCACACGTTCACACCGCCCCGGCGTGGTCCAAAGCGCGCAACCACGCGTTGCTCGTACGGGGCAAGGGCGTCGGACCCGTACCTGCCATTGGCCTCGAGGATTGTCTGTGCGGCGAGCAGACCTGACTCGATCGCCGGCCGGATCCCTTCACCGCTGCGGCCATAGGCAAGTCCCGCCGCATCGCCGATCAGCAGCACCGCGTCGCCGTAGAGCGGCCGCTGCGCCTCCCCGTATAACAGATAGGCGTGCCCCCGGAACTTCGCCGGCAATCCGGCGGGGATGGTCCCGCGCCGCTCGAGAAAATTGACGAACTGCGCCACGTGATCGGACAGCTGATGCGTATCCTGCCGGCCGAGCCCGATGTTGATGTACGCGCCCTTGCGAAACACCCAGCCGTAGCCCTTGAGGTCGCGCGTGAAGAACAGTTCGGGCACCTCGGGTTCGACCCGGCATGCCTGCTCCTGTTCGCGGCTCAGCGGAAACTCCGCCTCCTGGGCGGCCACGATCGGCTCACTGGCGGTGCGCAGGACGCCGAGCATCTGTGCCACCGGGCAGAAGTGGCCGCCCGCCCCGACCAGTACCCGTGCGCGGATGTCGGCGTTCAAAACCCACTCGCTCCCCTCGCGGCGCAGGGAGTCCACCTGATGTCCGAGTTGCAAGCGGGCACCCGATCGCCGCAGCAGGTAATCGTCGAATTCGCAACGCCGGATCCCGTAACTCACCGGAGTGGGGTAGCGGACGTGGGATTCCGCGTCGCCCACGCGGCTGATGCGGAAGCCCCGGATGGCTTGCGCAGTGAGTCCGGCAGCCGCATAGGCGGTGAGGTCGAGGCCCAGCGCCGCCAGCACCTGCGGCGTGATCCAGCCGGCGCAGATCTTGTCACGCGGGAACGTTCGCCGGTCGCAAACCACCACGTCGAGCCCGGCCCGCCGTAGCCACCACGCACACGACGAGCCTGCGGGCCCGCCGCCAACGATCAGGACGTCACACGCCGCCACCGGCCCTCAGTGTCTCGCCGTCACTGGTAGAGATGTGCCCGCGTCCAGGGAATGTCGTTGTTGCTTCGTCGCGCGAAACTCACCTGGAACAGTTGCAACGAACCCATGCTGAACGCCGCCACCGATCCCGCGAGGTACAGGCGCCACGCCCGCACGAAGCGGTCGTCGAACATGGAAGCCACCCGGTCGGTCGCCCGCTCGAAGCGCGCCAGCCAGTGCCGCAGGGTCGCCGCGTAATGCAATCGCAGGTTCTCAAGGTCGAGGACCGAGAAACCGTAGGGCTCAAGCACGGTCAGCATCTCGCGCAGGCTGGGCGGGTAGGCACCGGGGAAAATGTGTTTCTCGATCCACGCATTGAGGTGATCGGGCGCGTTCCGCCCGATGCTGTGCAGGAATCCGCGGCCATGGGACGCGAGGCACCCATCAATGACACGGCCGAGTTCGTCGAAGTGGTCGAGGCCCACATGCTCCAGCATGCCGACGGAGACAAAGGCGTCATAGTGCCCCGACACGTTGCGATAGTCGTCCTCGATGAACTCGACCCGGTCGCTCAGCCGCTGCGCGCGGGCCTGTTCACGCGCATAGACGATCTGCTCGTGAGAGATGTTGAACGCCCGGACGAAGACGCCATGCTGGCGCGCCATGTACAAGGCCAGCGCGCCCCAACCGCAGCCCGCCTCGACGACACGATCACCGGGGCGCAGCCCGACCTTGCGGCACACGTGTTCCATCTTGGCCAACTGTGCCTCCTCGAGCGATGCGGTGGGCGTCGGGAAGTAGGCGCAGGTGTAGACCATACGTTCGTCGAGCCAGAGCCGGTAGAACTCGTTGCTCAGATCGTAGTGACGGTGGATGTTGTCGCGCGAGCCACGTAGCGTGTTGGTATGCGCCCGCCGCGGCCGGCGCAGCAGTCGGCTTGCCCGCGGAGCGGCGGGCGCCCGCCCCAGCGCCTCCAGGAGACAGACGAGGTCGCCGTCCACCTGCAAGCGGCCGTCGGTGTACGCTTCGCCGAACTCGAGTTCCGGATTGTACATCAAACGCAGCAAGCTCCGGCGGTCACGAAGCCGGACCGTCGCCACTGGCTCCGTGTCGGTGGGGCACACACTGTCTCCGCTCCACAACGCCAAGCGCACCGGCGGGTTCCCCAGGGCCCCGAGGAACGTCCGCGCGAGCCACAACTCGGGAGACGGCTTGCTGACCGCCGCAACACCGCCGTTGCGCGACGATGGTTCACCCTCCGCCAACCGGACACGCGATGAGAACGGCATGCTCCTACCTCCTTGTGATCGTGGCGATTCTCACAAAGACTCACAACATGTTTGCCACAAAACGCCCGAACCGACTAGTCCGGCGGAGGAAGGAACCGAGTTGAGATATGTGTCGCCAATCCGCTGGTCGAGATTGGCGCCCGGGTGACATGCCCGCGCGACTATAGCCCCGTGCACCGATGTGCTACGAGCAGCGGGGAGATACGCGATGACCCGGCGAGGGCTGCCATGAAGTTCCTGCATACCGCCGATTGGCAGATCGGGATGCGAGCGGCCCATGTGGGTGCCGCTGGGGAGCGTGTGCGCGAGGAGCGGCTGGCCGCAGCGGCCCGGGTGATCGACGCGGCGCGGCACGCGGGCGCGGCGTTTGTCGTCGTTTGCGGGGACACGTTCGAGGACAACGGTGTCGAGCGTGTGCTGGTGCAGAGAGTTGCGGACCTTCTGGAGGCGTTTGGCGGACCCGTGTACGTGATCCCGGGGAACCACGACCCGTTCATGCCAGGGTCGGTGTGGCAGCACCCCGCCTGGCGGTCGAGCCGCAACGTTCACGTTCTGCACGAGGAGACGCCGCGTGCTGTCCCGGGCGGGACGCTCTTCCCGTGCCCGGTGCGCGAGCCGCACTCCGGCAGGGATCCGACCGCCTGGATCCCCCCGGGCCCGCCGCAAGGAATTCGTGTCGGGCTGGCACACGGAACCGTGGAAGGGGTGTATCAAGAGGAGCCGGACTATCCGATTCCCCGCGATGCGGCAGTGCGCTTGGGGTTGGACTATCTCGGCATCGGGCACTGGCACTCGACGACGCTCTATCCGGGGCCGGACGGCGCGGTGCGCATGGCCTACGCGGGCACGCACGAGACCACGAAGTTCGGCGAACGTGACAGTGGTAACGCGCTGCTGGTGGAGATTGCCGGTGCCGGCGCCACACCGGCGGTGACGCCGATCCGCACCGGCGGGTTGTCTTGGGTCGTCATCGAAGAGGCGGTGCGGGAACCGGGCGATCTGGGGCGCGTGCGCCATCGACTCGACGCCATCGAGACTCCCGACACCGCCCTGATTGACCTCCGGCTGAGCGGCCTGCTCTCGGCGCACGATCGCGACGAGCCGTCCCGCCTGGAGGAAATTCTGGCGTCGCGATTCCTCTACGGCCGGATCGACGCAACGCGCCTGCGGCCCTCACCCGCCGATGACAGCTGGATCGTCGGCCTGCCCGCCGGGGTGCTGCGTGAGGCCGCGACCACCTTGCGCGCGTTGGCCGATCCGGCGTTCGCCGGCCCCCGGCCCGAGGGCGCGTCGTCGCCAGAGGTGGCCGGCCGGGCCCTGCTGGAATTGTGTGCGTTGCTCGACGAAGGTGACACGTGATCTTACGCTCGCTTCGTGTCCAGGGGTGGCGGTGCTTTGCCAATCCCGTCCATGTCGGACCGTTTGCGGACGGACTGAATGTGCTGCACGCCCCGAACGCAACCGGGAAATCGACGCTGTTTGAGGCGCTGCTGCACGGGCTACTCGACGGACACCGCGTCGGCGGGCGCGAGGTCGAGTGCTTGCGGCCGTGGGGGCGGGTGTTGGCGCCGGCGGTGACAGTGGAGTTTCGCGACGGCGGCGTCGACTACCGCGTCACAAAGCAGTTCCTCGACCGTGCGTCGGCGGAACTGGAGCGCCGCGAGGGTGGACGGTGGATCCGCCTGGCCGCGGGGGACGCGGCGGATCAACGCGTACGCGAGCTGCTGACGCGCACAACTCCCGGACGTGGGTTGGCGCGGACGGAGCACTGGGGACTCGCCCAGGTGTTGTGGGCGCCACAAGGAGAGCTGGCGATCCCGAAGCTGTCCGGCGATCTGGTCGCCGACGTCCGCGCGGCGCTCGGCGCCCAGGTGTCCGGCCCGGGCAGCGGGCCGCTCGAAGCCCGCATCACGGCGGCCTACCTGCGCTGCTACACCCCAACCGGTCAACTCAAGCGGGGCAAGGACGCACCGCCCGTCGTGCGCCTGCGGCAGGACCTGGAATCGGCGCGGGCGGCGCAGCGCGCCGCTGCCGAGCAGCACCAGCTTTTCGAAGAGACCGCCCGCCGCCTGGAGGACCTGCAGGCCCGCCGGGAGCACGCCAGGCGCGATGCCGCGGCGCTGGTCAAGGCGCTGGACGCCGCCCGTGGACGCACGGAGACGCACAAGGCCTTGCTGTCAGAAAAGGCCCAGCGCACGGAGCGCGCGCGGGCGGCGGAGGCGCAGCACGGCGAATTGCACCAGCGCATCGCGGCGATTACGGCGGCGGATCGGGACCTGCGGAGTGCGCGTCAGGAACTGGGCCGCCTCGATACGGAGTGGCCGGCGCGGGTGCGCGAGGCGGACGCGTGCGCGCGGGCGCTGGCAGAGGCAAAGGCGCGGGTCGAGGACGTCCGCAGGATGCGTGACCTCGTCGAAGCTGCCGCGCAGCAGGCGGCGGTGGCGCGGCGCTACCGCGAGCACCTGGACCGGGCGGCCGCGTTGGATGATCGGCTGCGTCGCATCGCCACGGCGACGGCGGCACGCGCGCACCACCAGCAGGCGCGCCGCCGTCTGATGGCCCCGGATGCGAATACGCTGCGGGCCATCCGGACAGCGATCAAGCAGTGTGACGATACACGGATCCGCTTCGAGGCCGCCCTGATCACGCTCGAAATTGTCCCCGCCCACGGTGGTGAGATCCTGGTGATCGCCGGTGAACCGCCGGGCCCGAGGGAGCTGGCCGCGGGGGTGCCGATGCGCATCGCCGGTTCGCCCGAGGTTGTCGTCGATCTTCCCAGCGTCGCGCGCCTGCGCGCCCGCGGACCCGCCGGTTCGATCGCGGAGATCCGGACCGAACACGAGCGGGCGGTGCGCCGACTGCAGACGCTGACGGAGGAATTCGACACCACGGACATCGAAAGGCTCGAGACCTTACACGAGCAGGCCCGGACCCTGGACGCCGCGGTTGCAGCGGCCGAAACCTTGATTGACACGCTGTGCGCCGGGGACACGGTCGAACGCCTCGAAGCCGAGCGCGCCAGCAGCGCCGCCATCGTCACGCACCTGGACGAGAGCCATCCGGACTGGGCCGACGCGCCCCCCGACGCGGAAGCCCTACGCCAGGCCGCGGAGTCACAGCGGCGGCTGTTCGTGGAGGCGATCGATGCGGCGGAGGCGGAACAGGAACGCGCACAGGCGGCGCTGAACCTCGTGTTCGAGCGGCGCGCGGCAGTGACGGCACAGCGCGAAGCGATGCAGCGGCACGAACGCACGTTGGCGGCACAGTTGGACGACCTCACCAACGACGGTCAGGACGCCGCGGAGCGCCACCAAGCCCTGCGCCGCTTCGCCCTGGCGTGGACTGCGGCTCGGGCTGAGTTGGAGACGATCCAACAGCAACTCGCAGATTTCGGTGACGATCCCGCCGCGGTGGTGGCGACGTTGGAAAATCAATTGCAGGCTGCCGATGCCAGGGCCACCGCGGCACTCGAGCAGGAAAAGAGCGAAGAAGGCCGCCTGTCCCAGCTGGCAATGCAGGGCCCGTACACGGCGCTGGCGCGGGCGGACGAAACCGTTGCCCGCTTGGAGCGCGAGACCGCCACGGAAGCGCTCAGAGTGGCAGCGATCCGCTTGCTGCACGACACCGTCGCGCAGTGCCGCAGCGCGGCCATCGCCGCGGTGGCAGGACCGGTCGAGGCGGCCGCCACACGCACCGTCCAGCGCATTGCCGGGTACCGCCTCGGCCACGTGCAGCTGAGTGACACCTTCGAACCGGTGCATGTGCTCCCGACCACGGCCACGGCGCCGGTACCACTCGAAAGCATGTCGGGGGGCGAGCGCGAGCAGATCGCCCTGGCCACACGACTGGCGCTCGCCGAGGTGCTCGCCAAGGGCGACCGTCAACTCGTGGTGCTGGACGATGTACTGGTGGCGACCGACACGGCCCGCCTGGCACGTGTGCTGCGCGTGCTCGAGGAGGCGGCACAGCGACTGCAGCTCTTGATTCTGACCTGCCACCCCGAGCGCTACGCCGGGCTCGAGGGCTCCACGTTCTTCGACCTGGAACGCATCTTGCGTGAGCAGCCGGCAGCGTGAGGGACCGTCGACAGACCCTCGAGGCCGGGGCGGGGGGCCATGTGCACTTGAACCAACAGCGCAGGTCCGCTACTTCGCACACTGCCGGCACATGAAAAAAGCAAGAAAGGCTGCCACAGCGGGAGCGGTGCACGCGCCGGCGGTGAACGATGCACGCTGGCACGCGTTGCTCAACGCGGTGCGCGATGCAATCGTCAGCATCGACGACGCCGGGCGCATCACGCTGTTCAACCCTACAGCGGAGCGCATGTTCGGCTACCGGGCCGAGGAAATCCTGGGCCGCAGCATTGAACTGTTGATGCCGCCGCCCTATCGCGAAAGACACGCGCAGCACGTGCGCGAGTACCGCGAAACCGGCAACCCGAAGGCCATCGGTCGGATTCGGAAGCTGCACGCGCTGCGGAAAAACGGCGAGGTGTTCCCCATCGAGCTATCGCTGTCGGAAATTCGGGCGGATAACCAGTTGGCGTATTCGGCCGTGATTCGCGACATCACGGAACGGGAAGCCACCGAGGAGGCGCTCCGGCGGGAACGGGATTTTGCGGAACGGCTGCTCGAGACGGCGCAGGTCATTGTTTTGGTGCTCGACATCGACGGCCGCCTCGTCCGCTTCAATCGCCAGATGGAACGCATCTCCGGCTATCGTTTGGACGCGGTCAGGGGCGCCGACTGGGTTTCGACGTTTGTGCCACCGCGCGAGCAGCAACGCATGCGCGAGGCGTTTGCCGTATCCGCCAACGACGTGTCCACGCAGGCGCACGTCGGTACCGTCATCACCAAGAACGGAACCGAACGCTTGATCGAGTGGTACGCCAATAGCCTCAAGGATCACGACGGCAACGTTTTCGGCATGCTCGCTATTGGCCAGGACGTGACGGAGCGACAGCGGGCGGAGCGCCGATTGGTATCACAGTACGCGGTGACGCGGGTACTGGCCGGCTCGGTATCCTTGCAGGAAGCGACGGCGGCGGTTTTGCAGTCGTTGTGCGAAGCAACGGGGTGGGAATTCGGCGAGCTGTGGTGTCTGGATCGCGAACTCGACTCCCTGACGTGGCGGGGAGCGTGGCACACGCCGACGCTTGACACGACGGAGCTCGAGGCCGCGAGCCGCGGCATGCATTTGACTGCGGGACAAGGCTTGCCAGGGCGGGCCTTTGCGAGTGGTCGGCCGGCGTGGGTTGGGGATGTGACGACACTGCTTCAGTCCGTGCGTGCGCCGATCGCCGCCAAGCTGGGACTGCGCTCGGCCTTTGCCTTCCCCCTGCGTGCGCGGGGGATGGTCATCGGCGTCATTACCTTCTACTGCCGCGACAACCGGCCGCCGGACAACGAGTTGCTGCAGATGTTGGATGCAGTCGGCAGCCAGATCGGCGACTTTATCGAACGGAAGCGCGCAGAAGAAGACCTGATGCGCATGAGCAAGGCGATCGAGAGCACCAGTGACGGCGTGTGCATGGCCGACCTCAACAAACGCTCGATCTATCACAACCAGGCCTTTGCGAATTTGTTCGGTTACAACCGGCAGACGCTCAACGCCGCGGGGGGCCCGCCCGCTTTGTTTGCGAACGCAGCGACCGCCGCCAAGGTGTTCGGGACACTGGAAAAGGGCCGGTCCTGGAGCGGCGAGGTCGATATGAAGTCCGCGGACGGCCGCCTGATTCCCGCCCTGCTGCGCGCAGACCGTATTGTCGACGAGACCGGCATCCTGGTGGGCTTCATTGGGACCTGTACCGACATGACGGAACGCCGGCGCGCGGAGGCCGAACTGCAGGACCTGCAGAAACGGTCGTTGCAACGCGAACGGTTGGCGGATATCGGTGCCATCACGGCCAAGCTTGTCCATGACATCGGCAACCCCTTGGCGGGCCTGTCCATGCAGGCACAGCTCGTCCTGCGCCGCGTGCGCTTGAACGAAACCGGAGACAGCCTCCTGCGCCCCGCGGAAAAGATCGTCTCGGAGGTGCACCGGCTCGAGGGCCTGATCAACGAATTCCGGGAATTTTCGCGCGAGCAGCGCTTGCACCGCCAGGCCATCGACATCCCGCGCTTCCTGCGTGAGGTCGTGGATTTGTGGCAGCCCGTTGCCCGCCCACACGCCATCACGATCTCCCTGGAGTCGCCGATCGATGTGCCAACAATTCAGGCAGACCCGGACAAGCTCCGCCGCGTCTTCGACAATCTGGTGAAGAACGCGGTGGAAGCCATCGAACCGGGACCGGGGCAGGTGACCATTCACGTCGCTCTTCCCATCCCCGGTAAGCTGCGTATCTCCGTTGAGGATTCCGGTCCCGGAATTCCGGAATCGGTGGACGTCTTCCATTTGTTTGAGACAACAAAGTCGCAGGGCTCCGGCCTCGGCCTCACCATTGCTAGGGAAATAGTGCTGGCGCACGGCGGGAGCATTGCATTTGTCCCAAGACAGCCCCACGGTACGATCTTCCACGTCGACCTCCCGGTCGACAGACCGATTGTGTGACACCATTCGGGTGCTGCTCGTCGATCCGGACGAGTGCTTCCGTAACGGCCTGGCCGAAAACCTGCGAGACGATGGGCACACGGTGTTTGAGTGTGCCGCCGCCAGTGAGGTCCCGCCGGTGGGAAGCATGGGTGGCATCACGACTGCCGTGCTGGACTTTTCGCCCGGCAACAGCGACGGACTGGCGCTCGCTGATGCCATCCATCAAGCATGTCCCACCGCCGCAATCATCCTGATCACCCCATGCTGGTCAGAGGGGAACGACGTCGCGCCGTCGCCACGGCCGTTCCTGCACGTACAATCGCGGCCGCTCGATTACACGATCTTGCACGACCTGATTCACCGCCTCGGCCCCGATCGGTTGTAGCGGTGGCCGCTTGATTGTAGCCTGATCCCAGTTAGAACCGAGGGAACACCTGCTATTGGGAGGAGGGCCCATGGACACCGCGAGAACGCGTGCCGTACTGACGGTCCTGCTGCTGGTGACGGCGCTACAGAGTGCGCCATCGCAGGCGCAGCTTGCACCCGCCATCCAGGCAGAGCTGGCGCGCAGCAAGTACGTCTACATCGCCACGACTCGAAAAGATGGCAGTCTCGGCAAAGCGGCTGAAATCTGGTTTCTGTACCACAACGGGGCGGTGTACGTGGCCTCGCCGCCGACCGCCTGGCGTGTCCGCCGCATCAAGGCTGGGCGCCCGGGAGCGAAGATCGCGGTCGGTAAACCCGATGGCCCGTCCTTCATTGCCACTGGAACCGTGGTCAACGAGCCCGAGACCTACCCGATCCTGTTCGAGACCTATGCCAAGAAATACCCCGACGGCTGGCCAAGATTCGAGGAAAAATTCCGTAGCGGGCTCAAAGATGGCAGCCGCGTACTGATCAGGTACACGCCGGACCAACGTCAATAGTCGAGAGCCACGAGTCGAGTGTAGGCCGCCAGAGGAGCAACGCGGGCTCAGATCGCCCCCGCCTTTGCCAGCCACTCCAAGGCGAACGGCCACGGTCCGTGGCCGGAGTCAACATTGATATGCCCACCGCCAGGGATGATTTCCGAGCGGATCCCGAGCGCGTTGGCGATACCGTTGATCTCTTCGGGGGTGGTGAAATCGTCGTTGTCACTCCCGACAAGCAGCGTCCGCGCTGCAATTGGTGCCCAGACATCGTCCCGGCACGGGGGAGGGAGGAAGCTCTCCACCGGTTCGAACAACAGATACGGCGAGGGCGGCGCCACCAGCAGTGCGGCTTGAGCGCCCAGCAGGCCGCGTTCGGTGAACAAATGATCCACAGCCCAGCAACCCAGGGAGTGGCACACGAAAACAAGAGGGGGTGGGACACCGCCAACCAGCTCGGCGAGCGCAGTCACCCAGCGGTCCTTCTGGGGCGCCGCCGGTTCCGGGAGATCAGGAAAGGCCACTGGCACCCGGCGCTGCCGTAGTTCGTCCTCCAGCCAGCGCTGCCAATGCCCGGCCCCCGAGCCGTCGTAGCCGTGGACGATGACGATCATGCAGGGGAACTGCTTCGCACGGACATCGGGCCCGCGCAAGTTGGCCGGGGCCCCTGCAACGATTGCCTCAAGACTGACCGACGACAGACTCGGAGACGACAGATTACAGACGCATGCCGTTGCAGCGATCGTATGAATTTGGGGCCGTTGTCTGTCCGTCTGTTGTCTGTGTCGTCCGCTGTCCCCCTGACCGGCTTGCCGCTGGGCGGGCCACGGCATAGTAAGGACGTGATGCCCACCGGCGAACTGATAGAAGTGGCCCGATATCGGGTGATCTTTGGTGATTGTGATCCGATGCGGATCATGTATTACGGCAGCTACTTCCGGCTGTTCGAAATCGGGCGCGCCGAACTGTTCCGGCGCCTCGGGCACCCCTTTCCGGAGTACATCGCGCGTGGCCTCTACCTGGCTGTCATTGAGACGCATTGTCGCTACCTGAAACCGGCGCGCTACGACGATGAACTGGTCATCCGCGCCGCGGTGACGGACGTTGGACGCGCGCGTTTGCAGATCGCCTACGAGGTGGCGGGAACCGCGGGTGATGTCCGCGCGCAGGGCTCGACGTCACATGTAGTGCTCGACGAGGGCGGGCGGCCGCAGCGGCTACCGGCGGATTTCCGGGAAATGGCCCAGGCAAATTTGCGGCGAGCTTGAGTGACCGCACGGGCGACCCGAATGCGGCGGGTGTTCGGTGTCGGATGGGCACCAGGGAACGCCCACGGGTGCACGGCACTGGAGTCACCTTGCGGGCCGCCGTTCGCTTATGCTATCGATTGTTCAAACTTAGGCCGCTGAGCAAGAGGTGGGCCGCCGCGCCCACTTTTTTATTTGAGGTCACATGCACGAAACAGTCGCTGAGCGGGTCTGGGAAATCGCCGAACCGTTAGTTACACACGAGGGTCTGGAAATGGTCGATGTCGAGTATCGTCGAGAGAGCCGAGGTATGGTGTTGCGCCTCTATCTCGACCGCGTTGGCGGCGTCTCGCTCGACGATCTGACCCGTGTGAGCCAGCAGTTGGGTGATGTCCTTGACGCGCACGACGCCGTTCCCGGCTCCTACATGCTGGAGGTGTCCTCGCCCGGGATCAATCGCCGTCTGCGCCGGCCAGACCACTTTCGGCGCTACCTGGGCAAGAGGGTACGGGTCCGCACGACTGTTCCCGTGAACGGGCGTCGCGACTTTGTCGGCAACCTGGAGTCGGTTGATGCCGACGGCATCGTGCTCGAGGCGGTCGGATCTACCCATCCCATCCGCTTCGTCGAGATCGGCCGCGCCAACTACGAGCCGGAGTCGTAGGAGCGAAGGAGGTCGTCATGCAACCCGAATTGAGCCGGGTCATCGAGCAGGTCAGTAAGGAGAAGGGCATCGATCGCGCCATCGTGGTCAACGCCATCGAATCGGCCATGCTCTCGGCGGCCAAGAAACTCGTCGGACAAGACACGCAGCTGGAAGCCAAGTTCAACCCCGAAATCGGGGAAGTCGAGCTGTTCAAGATTCTCACCGTCGTCGAACAGGTCACCAATCCGGAAACCCAGATCTCCTTGGAGGATGCGCGCGACAATCTCGACCCGGAAGCCCAAGTGGGCGACGATCTGCTCGAGAAACTGGATCCGCACCATGGACGCATCGCGGCGCAAGCGGCCAAACAAAGCCTCATTCAGCGCTTGCGCGACGCCGAGCGGGACATCATTTACAACGAATTCAAGGATCGCAAGGGAGAGCTGACGCATTCCGGCATCGTCCAGCGGTTCGAGAAGAAGAACATCATCGTCAACCTGGGGCGGACCGACGCCATCCTGCTCGAGAAAGAGCAAATTCCGCGCGAGCGCTATCGCCAGGGCGACCGGATCCGGGCCTATATCCTCGAAGTGGAGATGAGCAGCAAGGGTCCGCAAATCATTTTGTCACGGACGCACCCTGGCTTTCTCGTCAAATTATTCGAACAGGAAGTCCCTGAAGTCTACGAGGGTATCGTGGAGATCAAGGGCGCGGCCCGCGAGCCGGGCGGTCGGGCCAAGATCGCGGTCGTCTCCAACGACGCAGACGTCGATCCGGTCGGCGCGTGCGTGGGGATGAAGGGCACCCGCGTTCAATCCGTGGTGCAGGAACTGCGGGGAGAGAAGATCGACATCGTCCACTGGACCCCGGATCCCGCCGAGTTCGTCTGCCGGGCGCTGGCCCCCGCCAAGGTGGCCAAGATCATCATGGACGAAGATGAGCACAGCATGGAAGTCATCGTTCCCGACGACCAACTCTCGCTGGCCATCGGACGCAAAGGACAGAACGTGCGTTTGGCGTCACGCCTGACCGGTTTCAAGTTGGACGTGCGCAGCGAGTCCGAGGCCGATGACGAAGCCCGTCAGGCACGTGCCTCGCTGATTGCCGTTCCGGGCATTGGTGACGTTGCAGCCGAGTTGCTCTACCAGAACGGCTTCAAGTCCGCGGAAGAGGTGGCGCAGGCGGACGAGGCCATTCTGGCGGAGATCGAAGGCCTCGGGCCGGAACGGGCGGCCTCGATCTTGCGCGCGGCGCGCGCCTACGTCGAGGCGAAACAGCAGGCGGCCGCAGCCGCGGCGGCCGAGGCAGAAGCCACCGGCGAAGAACCGGCGACGCACGACGCCGAACCCGAGATGACAGCTGCGGCTGAGGACAAATCGTCGTGACCGGAACGGCGGACCCGCTTCGCATGTGCGTGGGCTGCGGTGGGCGCGCGCGGCAAGCCGAGTTGCTGCGCGTGGCCGTAGCCGAAGACAACACGCTCACGGTGGTCACACGACGGCACGGCGGCCGGACCGGCTATCTGCACAGGCAACAGGAATGCTGGGAGCGGTTTGCGGCTCGCAAAGGCATGGTACGGTCGCTCGGCCGCAACCTGGGAACAACGGCGCGAGCGCTGTTTGTGCAACAGCTGAAAAGACTCGAGCAGTCCGCATGATGAGGTAGTCAGATGTCGCGCAAACGTGTACACGAGCTCGCAAAAGATTACGGGATCGAGGCCAAGGGCTTCCTCGAGAAACTGGAGAAGCTGGGCATCCGCGGCAAGCGGTCGCAGAGCGCGTTGACCGACGACGAAGTCGACCGGATCAGAGCGGAGCTTGCGCCCGACGAGAAACCGTCCATCGCGGTCGGCGATGAGCGCGTCGTCCAAGAGACCGAAGGCCAGACCGTGGTAGAACGCCGTGTGCGCACCAACGTCATTCGCCGGCGCACCACCCGCACCGAGGTCCCGCACGTACCGGAAAGTTCGCTGCCGATCGAGCCGCTGCCGGCACCGAGCGAGGCATTCGAATCCTTCGAGTCCTTCGCGATGCCGGAGCCGCTCCCGGAAGCCTTTCCGGAACCGGCACGGCCCACGACGCCGCCAGTGTCTGCAAGGGTGACGGCACCGGCCGCGGAAGCCGTTGTCGAAGCGGTACGGCCCGCGCCCGAGCCGCCTCCTCCGCCACCGCCCCCCCCAGCTCCGGTTGCCGCACCGCCACCGCCCGCAGCCGCCCAGCCCCCTCCAGGACCGCCCGCGATCCAGGAGATGCGCGGACCGCGCGTCCTGGGCAGAATCGATTTGCGGAAACTGGAACCGCCTGCGCCGGCGGCACGCCGCGAGGCGGCGACAGAAGCCGGTCGGGAGCGACCGCGGCGCGAGGCCGCTGCCGGACCCGAGGTGGCGGCGCCGGTGGAATCGGAGGAAGGGAAGCCGAAGAAGAAGAAACGCCGTGTCATCCGCAAACCGGAGCTCGCGGAGCTCAGCGAGCAGGATCGGCGCCGCTCGAAGCTGCCGCGCAAGAAGAAAGCCTTGCCCGGCAAGGAACAGAAAAAGACGGAAATCACCACGCCGCGAGCCAGTAAGCGCGTGGTGCGCATCTCGGAAGTCATCACCGTCGGCGAACTTGCCAAGGCGATGGGTGTCAAGGCTGGGGAAATCATCAGGAAGTTGATGGACTCCGGCATGATGGCCACCATCAACCAGGTCCTCGATTTCGATACCGCCAGCCTGATCGCCGCAGACTTCGAGTACAACGTCGAAAATGTCGCTTTTGACGCCGAATCGGCCCTCGAAGAAGGCCATGAGGTCCAGGCGGACGAAGCCATGCAGTCCCGACCACCCGTCGTCACGATCATGGGCCATGTTGATCACGGGAAAACGTCCCTGCTCGATGCCGTGCGGCGGACCAATGTCACGGCCCAGGAGGCGGGCGGCATCACGCAGCACATCGGCGCGTACAGCGTGGACGTGCACGGCAAGCAGGTCACTTTCCTCGATACCCCTGGTCACGAGGCGTTTACCGCCATGCGCGCCCGCGGGGCGAAAGTCACCGACGTCGTCGTCCTCGTGGTTGCGGCCGATGACGGGGTAATGCCGCAGACCGTCGAGGCCATCAACCATGCGCGCGCGGCAAACGTGCCGATCATCGTCGCCATCAACAAAATCGATAAGCCGGAGGCCAATCTCGAGCGGATCAGGCAGAATCTCGCCGACTACGGACTGGTATGCGAAGAGTGGGGCGGCGATACGATCTGCGTGCCGGTATCGGCCAAGACCAAAGAGGGGATCCCACACCTCTTGGAGATGCTGCTCCTGCAGGCCGACGTCCTTGAACTGAAGGCCAATCCGGACAAACTCGCCCGCGGCACGATCGTCGAGGCGAAGCTGGACCGCGGCCGGGGCCCGGTCGCAACCGTCCTGGTGCAGGAAGGAACGCTCAAAGTGGGCGATCCGTTCGTGTGCGGCGGCAACTACGGCCGCGTGCGCGCGATGGTCGATGACAAAGGGCGCAAGGTCGAGGTCGCCGGCCCAGCGAAGCCGGTTGAAATTCTCGGGTTGCAAGGCGTACCGGAAGCCGGCAATCCCTTCGTCGCGGTGGGCGACGAGGCCACCGCGCGGCAGGTGGCCGAGCACCGCCGCGGCAAACAGCGCGAGGCCAGCTTGGTAAAGACGGCCAAGGTCTCCTTGGAGGATCTCTACCATCAAATCCAAGCGGGCGACATCAAGGAGCTCCGCGTCGTGGTCAAAGCCGACGTGCAAGGCTCGGTGGAGGCCTTGAGCGAAGCACTCAGCCGGCTCTCCACGGACGAGGTGCGGCTCAACGTCCTGCATGCCTCTGTCGGCGGCATTACCGAGAGCGACGTGCTGCTTGCCTCCGCGTCGAACGCGGTCGTCATCGGCTTCAACGTGCGCCCGGAGTCGAAAGCGACCGAGGTCGCGGAACGGGAGGGGGTCGACATCCGGCTCTATACCGTGATCTACGATGCCTTGAATGACGTCCGTGACGCCATGGAGGGCCTGCTCGAACCCACGGTCCGTGAGAAGACCGTTGGGCGCGCGGAGGTGCGGCAGGTGTTCAGCGTACCCGGCGTCGGGGTCGTGGCCGGCTCGTTCGTCCTCGACGGCAAAATCACACGCAATGCGGCGGCCCGGCTGGTCCGGGACCACGTCGTCGTTTACACCGGCAAGATCGCCAGCCTGCGGCGCTTCAAGGAAGACGCCCGTGAGGTGCTGTCAGGGTATGAATGCGGCATCGGGCTGGAGAACTTCCAGGATGCCAAGGTCGGTGACGTCATCGAGGCGTATGAAACCGAACGCGTGGCACGCAGACTGACGCCATCCAGTGGCAAGACCGCGGCCGCCGAGCGCCGCGTCTAGGTGGGGCCGCAAATATGCGCGCGGGAACCAGGCGGAGCCGCCGTGTACGCAGCGGCAAAATGACCGCCCGCCGCCGCATAAACCGCTGCCTGGTTGGGTGAGCAGCGCGCGGGGCACGCTCACGCACGAGGATGGCAGCCGTGGTGATTGGCGTTCTCAAGCTGACCCTGTTCCTGCCGGAAAACCATTCGCTCAAAGGCAAGCGCGGTGTTATCAAAAAAATCAAAGCCCGGGTGGCCAACAGCTTCAATGTGTCGATTGCGGAGTGCGACGACCATGACCTCTGGCAGCGCGCGGTACTTGGAATCTGCCAGGTGGGGAACGATGTCCCATATGTCGACGGCGCACTACGGCAGGTCGTGCGGTTCATCGACGACATGCAGGTGGCGGAACTGGGAGAGGAGCGCTTCGAGGTCCTTCACTGCTAGACAGGGGGAACGCGTGCCGGGCGTCCGTCCGCCGTTTGGGCAGGCTCCCCGCATGATGGTCGTGCCATGACCGTGCGGCGGGCGGAACGGGTTGCGGAGGCCGTGCGCGAGGTCATTGCGGACTTGCTCCTGCGCGATATCAAGGACCCTCGCATCGGCATGGTCACGCTGACGACGGTTGAGTTGACTGACGACCTCAAGCACGCGAAGGTTTATTTCAGTTGTGTCGGCGACGCGGCCGCACGGCAGCGGTCGCTCGATGGGTTGCACAGCGCCGCCGGGTTCATCCGGGCGCAGGTCACACGTCGGCTGCAGTTGCGGTATGCGCCCGAGATGCTCTTTTACTTCGACCCCACGCTTGAAGTCGCAGACCGGCTGGCGAGCTTGCTGAAGGCCGCCACAGAGAAGGACCCCGGGTGAACGATGCGCTGGGATGGCATCCTGATCATCGACAAGCCGGAAGGCGTCACGTCGACCGACGTGGTGCGGGCGGTCAAACGGCGCCTCACGAGCAAGACCGGCCACCTGGGCACGCTCGACCCGTTTGCCAGCGGCGTCCTGCCGGTGTGCGTGGGCGACGGCACCAAAATCGCCCAGTTCCTCAACGTTGCCGACAAAGAGTACACCGGGATCATCGGGCTTGGCGAAGAAACGGATACCGGTGACCCAACCGGACGGGTCACCATCACGGCGCCCGTGCCCCCAATCACCGCCGAGCAGTTGGCGGAAACGGCCCGGCAGTTCCATGGTGAACTGCTGCAAACGCCACCGATGTACTCTGCACTGAAGCATCACGGGGTGCGGCTGTATACGCTGGCACGGCAAGGCATCGAGATCGACCGCCACCCCCGGCGTGTCCAGGTTGCGCGCCTCGAACTGCACCACGAAAGTGCTGTGCGCATCGCCTTCTCCGTGTCGTGCTCGAAGGGAACGTACGTCCGCGTCCTCGCCCAACAGATCGGCGTCGCGCTTGGCACGGTGGCGCACCTGCAGGTTTTGCGCCGGACACGCTTCGGCCCGTTCCATCTGCAACAGGCGATCGGATTGGACGCACTCGACGGTACGGAGTTGCCCGTATTGCGCTTGCCGCAAGCACTCCCCCAGTTGCGGGAAATCCGCATTGATGCCGCGGTTGCGGAACGCGCCCGACAAGGGTACGAACCCGTGTTGGGAACCATTGCGTCGCCCGGCCGCGAAGAGACGGTGAAGCTGGTGGGGCCTGATGGCGAACTGGCGGCGGTCGTGGTTGCGGATCGGTTCGGGCGATGGCGATTCGGACGAGTGTTCCCGGCGCGGGGTTCAGCATGACGGCGCGCCCGAAGCACGTGCTCCCGGTTCTCATCCTCGGCGGCGTCGGGTTAGGCATCAGTATTGTTACGGAGGTGGTCCATTCCAGACTGGCCACCAACCCCGGCTACACCAGCTTTTGCAACATCAGCGCCAACGTCAACTGCGACGTCGTCATGGGGAGCCGGCATGCACTCTTGGCGGGCGTCTCCGTGTCGCTCTGGGCCATCGTGTATTATCTGACGCTCGCAGCCGTAACCGTGGCACTCGCCCGTGCGACGCGCGCGCAGCTTCGCGAGAAGCTGGCGCTGGCGCTGGTCCTATTGGCGGCGTGGGGTCTCCTCTTTTCACTCTACATGGCCGCCATCGCATTCGGCGTGCTGCACGCCGTGTGCGCGTTATGTGGGGGGTTGTACCTCGTCAACATTGCAATGTTCCCAGCGGCATGGCGTTTGCGCGCCCAGGTGCGGCTGCAGAGTCGTCGCCAGGCCGCCGCGCAGGCGGGACGCGAACGCCTGGTGCTGATTGCCGGCGTGGCGATCGCGGTGATCGTGCTCGCAATCGGTAGTTGGGAAGTATTCGGCCGCGGCATGCGCCAAGCGGACATTGCCACCATCAAGCGATTGCGGCCGGATTTTTACCGCTGGTACGTGGCCCAGCCGATTGTGCAGGTGCCGCGCGATGGCGGGCATGCGCGCGGCAACGCGGATGCGCCGGTGACCATCGTGGCGTTCTCAGATTTCGAGTGCGGCCACTGCGCCAACTTCCACCGTAGCCTCGACAGCACTCTGCGGCGTTTGGGTCCGGGCATTCGCGTCGTCTTCCACCATTTCCCTCTGGACTCGGCATGCAATCAGAAATTGCATGCGCGTTTCCACCCGCAGGCGTGCCTCGCCGCCGTCGCAGCGGAGTGCGCGGCCGAGCAGGAAAAGTTTTGGCAGTACCACGACATTCTATTCGACAATCAACAACACCTCGATCGCCCGTCGCTGATTACGTACGCCACCCGACTGGGATTGGATGGCCCGCGTTTCAGCGCCTGCTTGGACAGTCCGGCGTCGCTGGCGCGGGTACAGGCGGACATCGCCACCGGCGTCAGTCTCGGCATCGACTCCACCCCCACCGTGTTCATCAACGGCCGCTTGATCAAAGGGACACTCGAGCCCGATCTGCTCAGCGACGCGGTGACGCTGGCGGGCGCACCGGCACACTCCCAGTGAAACCGCACCCGCGCCGCGGCGCGGGTGCATCAGCATTCGTGCCAAGCGTCACGACTCGGAGTTTTCGCGCCGCACCCGCCTTTGGTTCGCGCCACCTCCACCGTGAACGGCGTGCGCGACCCGTCGCGATCACGCAGACGCATGGCTTTTCAGCGACTTAGCGGGACGCCGGCGGATGGCACCATTTGCTCATATCGTGGCACGATATAACGGTCGACGCCGATGTGTGCGGAAACTCAGCACAAGCACCACGACGCGAAAAGTTCCTTGACAGTACCGAGAGCCCTCCACTATGAGGGCCCCGCTCTCAGTGATTTTTCCGAACTCTTGAATCGCGATGACTCTTGTTGGCTGCGCGCGTTGCCTTCCCGAAGCGGAGGGGCGGGCAGGTATTCGGTGGGAGGCTGTGTACGGCGGTGTGGAGGACGGATGGAAGTGGTGCGGCGGCGGTGACTTACCGCGTTGTCCCCAGGTGTGGATAACCACCGCGCGCAGCCAACAGGACTTTTGACCTGAACTCTCGGAGGGGGGCGGCGATTGATGCAGGCCGAGTGGTTGGAAGCTTTGCCGCAGCTGCGGCAGCTTGTTGGCGAGAGGAATTTTGCAACTTGGATCGAACCGATTCGGTGTGCCGACGATGCCAACGGGTTCGTCCTCGAAGTGAGTAGCCGGTTCTTTCAGGAATGGGTCACGCGTCACTTCCTACCGATCATTCGCCAGGTGCTGACCCGTCGTGACGGTACCACGCCTGGCATCCGGCTGGTCGTCGCCGCAGACCACGCAGCGCACACCGCACACGGTCGCAAGCCGGGAACGGTGCCGGCACGACCAGCCGCGCCCCGCGGTCCCCGCATCGGGCGTTTGGTCGCAGATTACACGTTCGACACGTTCGTCGTCGGTCAAGCCAACGAGGTCGCCTATCGGGCGGCGCGGTCGGTGGCGGAGACACCGGGGCGCCGGTTCAACCCATTGTTCGTGTGGGGCGGCGTTGGCCTCGGGAAGACACACCTCATCAACGCGGTGGCCCATGAGTTGCTCACGCAGCGCCCCCGCCGACGCCTGGCCTGCCTGGCCGCCGAGGCTTTCATGAACAGCCTCATCGGCGCCCTTCGCCAAGACCAGATGGCGGCATTCCGTGACGGCTTCCGCGCCGTCGACGTGTTGATTCTTGACGACGTGCAATTCCTCGCCGGCAAGGAACGGACCCAGGAGGAATTTTTCCATACTTTCAATGCGCTGCATTCCGCCGGCCATCAGATCGTGCTCACCTCGGACAAGCCGCCGCATGCCATCGCGGAACTCGAACAGCGCCTGCGCAGCCGCTTCGAAGGCGGGCTGATCGTGGACATCCACCCGCCCACCCCCGAGATGCGCATCGCGATTGTCACCCAGAAAGCCGCCATGCACGGCGTACCTCTGCCCCGCGACGTGGCCGCGCTTGTAGCCCAGCGTAGCGGTCCGAGTGTTCGTGAACTGGAAGGCGCGCTGACCCGCGTCCTGGCCACGGCGGCGTTACGCGGGGTACCACTCGAAGCCGCGTTGGTGGAGCGTCTGCTCGCACCGATTGCGCCCCTATCCAGCTTGCTCTCCGTCGAAGCCATTCAGGAGAAGGTGAGCCAACATTTTCAGGTATCGGTGAGCGACCTCAAGTCGCATCGGCGCGACCGTGCCGTGACATTTGCCCGCCAGGTCGCCATGTATCTGAGCCGGACCATTGCCGAGGTCTCCTTTCCCTGCATCGCCGAGAAATTCGGCGGCCGCGACCACTCCACCGTGATGCACGCCGTGCGCGCGGTCGAGGACAAGCGCAAGCAGGATCCGCACACGGGGAATCTGCTCCTTACCCTGGAGACCGAACTGCGTAGCCACTAGCAAGCGGCGGGTTCCCTCGGCGAGGCGAGCCCGCCATTGCGGTCCCCGGCCGCGCCACTCGGCCAGTGGCGCGGCACGGATGCGTTTCGCCACCCAAAATTCTGTTCCCACGGCCCTTGACTGCCCGAGTTCGGTGGTTACTTTGCCGCCGGCTTGAGCGTTTCCGCTTAGCCCTTCAAAACCATTTCTCGGAGGAGGTTGGCAGCATGAAGATTCGGCCGCTGCAAGATCGTGTCATCGTGCAACGAATCGAAGAAGAAGAGAAAACGAAAGGTGGAATCATCATTCCCGACACCGCGAAGGAAAAGCCCCAAGAGGGGAAGGTAATCGCCGTCGGCAAAGGCAAGGTCAGCGACGAGGGCAAGGTGATGCCTTTGAGCGTGAAAGCGGGAGACAAAATCCTCTTCGGCAAATACGCCGGCACCGAGGTGAAGTTGGAAGGCAAGGATTACTTGATCATGCGCGAGGACGACATCCTCGGCGTGGTGGAAGGATAAGGAGGAGAGGCCGTCATGCCAGCAAAAATCGTCAAATTCAGCGTGGAAGCGCGCAACAAAGTATTGACCGGCGTCCGCGTCTTGGCCGATGCGGTCACCGTGACGCTCGGCCCCAAGGGACGCAACGTGGTGCTCGAAAAGTCCTTCGGCGCGCCAACGATCACCAAAGACGGCGTCACCGTCGCCAAAGAAATTCAGCTTGAAGACAAGTTCGAGAACATGGGCGCCCAGATGGTCAAGGAGGTCGCCAGTAAGACCTCGGACGTCGCAGGTGACGGGACCACCACGGCCACGGTCCTGGCCCGCGCCATCTACACCGAAGGCGCGAAAATGGTGGCGTCCGGTCACGACCCCATGAGCCTGAAGCGGGGCATTGATAAGGGGGTTGCCGCGGCAGTCGAGGAACTGAAGAAGTTGTCGAAGCCGACCAAGGAACAAAAGGAAATCGCTCAGGTCGGCACCATCTCCGCAAATAACGACGCCACCATCGGCGAAATCATCGCCGAGGCCATGGAAAAGGTCGGCAAAGAGGGCGTGATCACCGTGGAGGAAGCCAAGAGCCTGGAGACGACCCTCGAGGTGGTCGAAGGCATGCAGTTCGACCGCGGCTACCTCTCCCCATATTTTGCCACCGACCCGGAGAAGATGGAGTGCCGGTTGGAGGACGCCTACCTCCTCATCCACGAGAAGAAGATCAGCGCCATGAAGGACCTACTGCCGGTCCTCGAGTCGATCGCCAAGAGCGGGCGGCCGCTGCTCCTCATTGCCGAGGACATCGAGGGCGAGGCCCTGGCCACGCTGGTGGTCAACAAGATTCGCGGCACGCTCCACTGCGTCGCCGTGAAGGCCCCGGGTTTTGGCGACCGCCGCAAGGCAATGCTTGAGGACATTGCCATCCTCACCGGCGGCCGGGTGATCGCGGAGGAACTGGGTATCAAACTCGAAAATGTCACCCTCAACGATCTCGGACGCGCCAAGCGCATTGTCGTGGACAAGGACAACACGACCATCGTGGATGGCGCCGGCAAGAAGGCCGATATCGAAGGCCGGATCAAGCAGATCCGCGCGCAGATCGAGGAAACGACCTCCGATTATGACCGCGAGAAGCTGCAGGAGCGGCTGGCCAAGCTGGTCGGCGGCGTGGCGGTCATCCGTGTCGGTGCCGCAACCGAGGTGGAGATGAAGGAAAAGAAAGCGCGCGTCGAAGATGCGCTCCACGCGACGCGAGCGGCCGTCGAGGAAGGCATCGTGCCGGGTGGCGGCGTTGCCCTCATCCGCGCAGCGACGGCACTCGACAAACTCGACGTCTCCGACGAGGAACGGGTCGGCCTGAACATCGTCCGGCGCGCCATGGAAGATCCGTGCCGCTGGATCGCCAACAACGCCGGCTGGGAAGGCGCCATCGTGCTCGACAAGGTCAAGAACAGCAAGGCGGCATTCGGTTTCAACGCCGCGACCGAAGAGTTCGAGGACCTGATGAAGGCTGGCATCGTCGATCCGACCAAGGTGGTGCGTTCCGCCCTGCAGAACGCGGCTTCAGTTGCCGGCCTGTTGCTGACCACGGAGGCCATGATCGCCGAAAAGCCTGAGGAGAAGAAGGCGGCGGCGCCGATGCCCCCGGGCGACATGATGTAAGCCCTTTGCCATCAGTGACGGGCGGTCAACGGCCCGGTCTCAAGTACGAGACCGGGCCGTTGCTTTTTTGGTGCACCGACGCACAGTTCCGCCGCTGCAGGCGATTGACAAAGGTCGGCGGGAGGGCGAAAAAGGCCTACACTCATGCGATTCGCCGCCCCCCTGAGTTACGCCATCATTGGTATCTGCCTGTCGGTTTCACCGGCGGTCGCAGTGCTTCAATTCGCCACTCCAAAGGCGCTGACGGTCAACGTGGCGCCAAACAGCGGCCCGCAAGCGACCGCACTGGTCGATGTGAACAAAGACAACCGGGCGGACATCCTGGTCGTCAATCGCATCGCCAACGTGGTGCAGGTCTACCTCAACGACGGGAACGGTGGCTTCTCCGATACGCCTTCCAGCACCACCGGCACCGGCCCGGCGCCGGTGGCCGTCGCCACGGGAGATTTCAACAATGATGGCAATGTCGATTTGGTGACGGTCAATTCCGGGGGGAATAGCGTCACTGTTCGCCTCGGGATCGGCGCCGGGGACTTCAGCTCATCGTCGCGTGATTTCACTGTAGACGCAAATCCCGTTGGCGTCGCCGTCGGCGACTTCAATAATGACGGCAAGGCCGACCTCGCCGTGCTCAGCAGCACCACGATCCACCTGTTGAAGGGGAACGGAGACGGCACCTTCGCGAATTTCCCCACCGCCAGCATTGCCACCGGCGGTGGCAGCAATGGCGGCGCCACCATGATCATGACCGGGCTGATGGATGCCGGCTCCTTCCCGGATCTGGTCATCAGCAATCACGACAGCCGTCGGATCACCGTCTTGCTCGGTAACGGTGATGGGACCTTCAAGTCCCCGCTCGTAAAGTCAGTCACGGACGCGCCCAGAGCACTGTACATTGCGGAATTGAACGGGGATGCCTTCCAAGATGTGGCGGTCGCCTTGGAACGGACGGGCGCAGCCACCGACCAGAACGTGCAACTGCTCTACGGAAACGGCGATGGAACGTTCTCCTCGGAAGTCGCCTTGACCACTGCCGCGGAGGAGGTGACGTCGGTGGTGGTGGCCGATTTGGATGCTGACGCCAAGCCCGACATGGTCGTTCCGAACGCGTCGGGCGGCATTGGAATCATGTTCCTCTGCAATGAACAGGGTGTGTGTTTCGATACCGGCCAGTTCGCGAATCCCCCGGAGAGCGGTTTTCAGCAACAGCAGCCTAGCAGGGTTTCGGTCGGGGATTCGGTCGCCATCGAAGCCGGCAAGATGAACGCCGACGCGTACCCAGACCTCATCGTGCTGAGTGCCGACGGCGGCGTGCTCGATGTCATCATCAACACCACCGGAGGCGCACCGCCCTCACCGACCACCCCATCAGGCCAGGGAACACCGACCCCCACGCAAGGAGTTCCGCCAACCGCCACCCCCATAGCTCCCACGCCAACACCCACCCGCACGTTCACCCCGGTCCCCACACCTACGCCAACGCCTATCCCAACGGCACCCTATGGCCTCTGCAACACGAACGAGCCGGGTCAACCGGCCGTAGGGGGGAAACCGGTCGCTGTCACAACCGGAAATTTCTATAACGATGGCAACCCCGCCATCGCCGTCGCTGACAACCAGGGCAACAAGGTGGTCCTGCTGCGAACCCAAATCAACTCAACAGCGTCCGGTGCCTGCGGGGTGCTGGGCCTCACCCGGGGGACGGAACTGCAGAACATTGCCGCGCCGATCGCACTCGCAGCGGCGAACTTTGACAGCCGTGACGGCGACGGGAACCTTGATCTTGCCGTCGTCGGTTCCGCCGGTCTGAGCGTCTTTTTTGGCGACGGCAACGGCGGCTTCCAGGCTGCCAGTGCCAATCCCATGGCAGCGGGAACGTCCCCGAGGTCTGTTGCCGTGGCCGACTTCAACCGCGACGGCTGGCCAGACATCGCGGTCGCCAACGCCGGCAGCAACGATGTGACGATCTTCTTCGGAAAGGGCCAGCGTGCGTTCGATGCAGCCTGCACGGTGCCGGTCGGGCGGAACGCCAGTCTGGTGGTTGCCCAGGACTTGAATGGGGACAATCGGGCGGACTTTGCGGTCGCCAGTCAGCAAACGAACGATGTCGTGGTGTTCCTCCAATCCGTTTCGACAGGGACCCCAGCCGTGCCGACCTGCCCGACGGCATCGCTGACGTTCACCAGCCTGCCGGCAGTTCCTTTGCTGCAGCAGCCGCACGCAATCGCCTTCGACAATTTCGATCAGACCAATCCCAGCAGGCCGGGTTTTGCCGTCGCGCTCTCGTCGAACGCCAGCGGAGCCGACGGAAGTGCCAAATTCTTCCTGGCAACTGCGCCGACAAGTGGGGGATTGTCCTACAACAGCGGAGGAACCTTGACGGTCACGTCGCCGGCCGGGCAATCCGCATCTTCCCCGTCGGCGATGGGCACAGGGGACGTGAACCGGGATGGCCGTCCCGACCTGATCGTGACGGATCAGGCCAATGGGACGGTGGTCATTTTCCTGGCCAATGGTAACGGCAGCTTTGCAACCTCGCTGATTCCATTCGTGATCAATGGGCGGGGACCAGTCGGCATTGCGGTGGCTGACATCGACGGCGACGGCGTTCCCGACGTTGTCACGGCCAATCAGGGCGACGGCAGCGTGAGTGTGCTGGTGAGCAGCCGGCCACCCGCCACACCGACCCCCCTGCCCACGCTGACACCAACCATCACCGGAACGCCAACCCCAACGCCCACCGCCACCGAAACGGGAACGCCAACCCCGACGCCCACCGCCACCGCGACCGTCACCTGGACACCACTGCCCACCCTCACCCCGGTTCCCAGTCCGGTCCCCACGGCGACACTGAAGCCCGGCGCAATCGCACTGCAGGGTTCCTGCACGCTGGATCCGCAGGCACCGGGTGACTGGACGTGGGTCGCGTTCTCGCTCGCAGCGGTACTCGGATTGGCGTGGCGGTCGCGCATGATTCGGGGTACGAGGGACGGACGATGAGCACGCGGCTGGCCGACAATGACCTGCGTTCCACTCTTCGTAAAATGGCGGTCCTGGCCTGCCTCTTCCATGGAGGGACGGCGCTGGCGGCCAGCACCCTGGCGGGCTTTACGAGTTGCGACATCCCGCTCCAGTCCGGCACCAACCAGGTCGAGCCTGTGGCAATGACGACGGGACAATTCAAAACGGGGACGGAGCCAGGGCTTGCCATCGTCGATCGCGCAAATAATCAAGTCATCGTGCTACAGACGGACCATGCGCAGTTTCGTGCCGGCAACTGCCAGCAGGGGACGACCGCGAGCGCTGTCGGCATCAGTGCCGGGGGCACGGCTATTGCGAACGGGGACATCGATAACAACGGCACCACGGACTTGGCGGTAGCGGTTCAGGCGGGGGTGTCCGTTTTGCGTGGCAGCTCCTCCGGGACTTTCACGGCTGAGACACCAATCGCCGCTGGGACTGATCCTCGCACCGTGGTCATTGCGAATGTCGATGGAGACCAGTGGCCGGACATCATCGTTGGCAGCGGTTCTGGCAACAGCGTCATGGTGCTCTATGGTAAGACCGGAGGCGGTTTCGACGTCTCCGCTAGTATCCCGGTCAACGGGCCCGTTGCCTTCATGGCTGTCGAGGACTTCAACAACGACGGCTTCCTCGATATCGCTGCCGGAAGCAACGTCAGCGGCAAAATCACGGTATTGCTGCAGCAGCGCACCGCTCCGCGCACCTTTCGGCCGCCCACCTCGTTTGACGTCGGGGTGGCGCCGACGGCGCTTGGTGCGGGGTATTTCAACAAAGATAGCTGGATCGATCTCGCAGTCACAAGCGGCGGGAGGTTCGGCATTCTCGACGTGTTTCTGAACACCGTGGACAACGACCAAGTCTCCTTCTCACCGGCCCCTCAACCCACGCCCGCGCCCGTACTCCTGAACCCATCCGCACTGGCGACCGCCGACTTCGATCGGGACTCAAATCTCGACGTTGTAGTGGCGAACCAGGAGAACGGTGTCGTCACCTTCTTCCTGGGCAATGGCACTGGGGCAATGTCTGGGGTGGTCAACGCCTGCGGGCTTCCCGGAGCCGAATTGACACCATGCGCCGCCATCGGCGAGCCGGCGGCGATCGTGGTGGCTGATGTCGACGGTGATGGCCGCGACGATGTGATCACCGCCAATCAGAATCCGGGATCGATCACGGCGCTGCTGAGCAGCCGCCCCGCGGCGACGCCAACACCCACGGCCACGCCGACGAATACACCAACCGATACGCCAACGGTCACCCCCACCACGACCCCCACTCCCACCCCGACCCCCACTGCAACCGAAACCCCAACACCGACCCCGACCAACACGCCACGTGCAACCTTCACCTTCACGATCACACCAACACCGGGCCCCACGTGCTTTGGAAGCGTCTGCGTACAGGGAAGCGGCTGCGAGATCGGCCAGCAGGCACCCGGCACCTGGAGCCCGGCGTGGCTGTTGCTTGGAGCCTTGATCATCTGGCTGCTCCGGCGCCAGCCAGAATAAGCGCCAATCGGCTTCGGCTGCGCGCCTCCAGTTCCTCTCTAACGAACGAAACCTGCTTGGTGTATCGAAATGCCACACCAAGTAAGCTTCGTTTTGATACAACAGTTGCCCCAAGCGTGAGGGGGCGACTTCCATACAGCTGATTTTATTGCATTTTTATTCGCGAGACGGCTGCCGTGATGCGGCACGATTTCTGCTTTCTTCTGGTGCCTCGACAAGGAGCACTCTGATGGAAGCGGCAGCGCCGAGCATGCAGTGGTCAAAAGAATACGAAGGCACGAGCTTTGAAGGTGTGATGCCCCGCCTGATCGAGCCGGAAATCTTGTTGCCATCCCAGTTCTTCGATCGTTTCCGTGGCAGGAGCATTCTGGAAGGGGAGCGCCGCCTGATGTTGGCGGTCCTCGAAGACGGGATCATGTGCTACCAGAAGTATGCGGGAGCAGCGAGACCGCGGGCGCGACGTTTGTTTGAAGAGGCCGAGCAGTGGATCTTCGAGGAAGGCGACGCATGGCCGTTTTCCTTCGAATCCATCTGTGGGATGTTCAACCTTGATCCCGGATATTTCCGCCAGCGCCTCAACGGCTGGCGGCAACAGTTGTTGGCTCAGTCACCTGAAGAGCGAGTGAAGGTAGCCAGGGTGCGCTTGCGCGCCGCGCGGCGCCACAAGATACTGCCGTTTGTGCCGCGCAGGCGCCAGAAAGCTGCGGCGGCCTAGTTCAGGCTCCGCGTCTGGGCGGGAGGCCGTGCTGCACCACACAGGCCTCAAATACTCTTCAAGAACACTGCCGCGAAATTCCCCAACCAGGGACAGAGCGAGAACGCGCTGTAGGCTCCAGCAGTAGCCGTCAGCGCTGGCTCTACGCTCCTGTGGCTAGCATTGCGGTTCATAAGGAAGAGCAATCCGCAGGCGACGGCTTTGAAAAGTAGAAGCGCCGGCAACACCCCGAACTCGTCGAATGCATTCCGCAGGAGAGGGTTGCCCTCGCGGAAACCCAGCTGCACTCCTTGGTAGGTTGCGACCGCATCGAAGAGCTGCAGCGCAATGTTCAATACAAACAGATCATAGACACGCCTGCATGGCGCGGTCATGGCGTCTAGTCTGGCAGACCAAGCCGGCACCGGCAAGACGCAGATGCCAAAGCAAGAGGAAGGCGAGGATGAGGGCGGCATCTGATCACGACCACGCTCATGAACGTAACCTTTCGCTCAGGTCCGTCATGCCCGCAATCTTTCAGCGGGCATCCAGGCTGGGGGGATTCCCGCTTAAGGATTGCGGGAATGACGGGATCTTGGGATTTGTGGCCGATCCAAGCCTGCGTCGCGCCTGATGGCGCTCGACGCACCACAAATTCAGCTGGGCAAAACGAAGTCGGGAAGGTCGGCGCGCATGAACCCAACCACCATGTGTTCCGTGTTGAAGGCATGCCCCAGGCGGCCAAGCGAATCGACGACGATTATCCCGCCCCGCCCCGCCACACGGCGCTCCATGTACGCGATCTGTTCTCGGGCCACAGCTTGCGGATCCCGCCCTTCACGAAGCGCCGCAACGACA
>JAGDMS010000461.1 GCA_017860575.1 Deltaproteobacteria bacterium
CGCACGTCCCTCACAGCGCCACGGCCTCCTTGAGCACGCGCGCACGAATGCGCGGCTTGCGGCCGCGTTCGCTGACAACGTCCACTTTGCAATCCAGCAAGCGGTGCAGCTCGATCGACCGGGCGGCGTGATCCAGCAGGCGGCGACGGAGTTCCATGTCGACCAAGAGGTCGACAGCACTCCGCTCATCGACCGCGCCGCGAGCCACGCAACCAAACAGCCGCACGTTGCGTGCGCCGTGGCGCGCCGCAATCGTGAGGGTGTCCTGACGCTGGGCCTTCACTCTTTCGGGGATCCCCATGGCTCATTGCCCCCCTGTGAGAGGGAGCCTCGAACGATGTTGACAATGGCGCAAACGCAACCGTGCCCCACTCGCCGACGAACGGGACGCGGCGGCTCTCAGGACGCGCCCCGTGCCGCCTGACGACGTTCTTCCACAACCGAAGGCGGGACAGGCTTCCTAACGGGACTGTCCCGCTTGCGACCCCGCGCAAACGCGACCATGTCCATCTGTGCGCGGCCGTTCAGCGACGATGGTACTTCTGGAACGAATCCGATCCTCATAAGAGAAACGTACCAAGAGCACCATCGTGCCTTGCCCCCTCCTTGGTGCCCTTAGTGCCGGACCTACCGACCGGGGCTATCGGAACCAACGTCTCGCAAGCCCCGCTCGGTCCACGTGCACGGCTGATAATCCCCGAGCACGTTCTCGGTTTGGACAAGCCGTCTCATTTATGAGACACTCCGCCATGTGATCGTGGTCCTGAAGGCGTGCCATCGCGAGTTGCAGATCCTGCCAACCGCAGTGCGCGGCGACCTTGCTGATGCGCTGGCGCGGTTGGATGCTGGCCT
Organism: Deltaproteobacteria bacterium; assembly: GCA_017860575.1. Taxonomy (GTDB): domain Bacteria; phylum Desulfobacterota; class Binatia; order HRBIN30; family HRBIN30; genus JAGDMS01. The sequence goes on from JAGDMS010000461.1 coordinate 853, forward strand.
CAGGCTAGCGATGCCACTCTCACGTCCGATGCCGGCAGTTGGCACCGGAGTGCACGAGCTTCGCCTGAAGGATAGATCCGGGCAGTATGGAATCATCTACGCGATGATCGAGCGTGGGAGAATTTACGTCCTGCATTCATTCAAGAAGACAACCGAAGTGACTCCGCAGCGCAACATCGAGCTGGCGCGGCGGCGGCTAAAGGAGGTACGGCCATGAAGCGAACGACGTCAGCAGACCGTTTGGCAGCGCAGCTAGGGATCTCGAAGAGCAGGGGCTTGGAGGCGGTGCTGAAGGTGCAGCTGATTACCGCAGTGAGCCGGGAGGTCGACCGTCAACGGCTGACCCACGCGGAGCTGGCCCGACGCTCGGGATTGCCGCGCAGCGCGGTGACCGGGATCCTGTCCGGCAGCCTGCAGAAGGTCACCATCGACCGGGTCCTGCGGCTGCTCGATGCCGTTGGTTTGGAGGCCGAGATCAAGGTCCGGCGCGCCGCATAGTCCGCGACCGCCACGCGGAGCGATGATGGCGGCGCATGTGCTCCTGCTGACCGGGGTGCCCGGCGTTGGGAAAACAACCCTGCTGCGTCGCGTCGCGGAGCAAGTGCCGCTCCGGCTGGCGGGCTTCACCACCGAAGAACTCCGCACGCGCGGCGAGCGTGTCGGCTTCCGCATCGTGCCCTTCCATGGCACCGGACGCATCATGGCGCACGTCGACTTGCGCAGCCACGCCCGGGTCGGGCGCTACGGCGTTGACATTGCGGCCATCGACGCGGTCACCGAGACGGCGCTCGCCCTTGATCCGGCCGTCGACGTCTATCTGGTCGACGAGATCGGGAAGATGGAGTGCTTTTCCCAACACTTCGTCGCCGCGGTTCGCCGCCTGCTCGATTCCGACAAGCGGATGGTCGCTTCGATCGCCCGACAGGGCACTGGGTTCATCACCGAGGTGAAGCGCCGGCGCGACATCGAACTGTGGGAAGTGACGGTCCGCAACCGCGATGCCCTCGTCGCTCCGCTGCTGCAATGGAGCGTAGGCCTGGAAGGGACATAGGGGCAAGTGAGTCGAATCGAGCCGAGGCGGCGTCTTGCGCGCTCATGCGGTACCGCGTATCCCTTACCGAGGCGGCTGCTCACGTTGGCTTCCGTGACCTCCGCATCAACCCGCCGATCCATCGGTTAATCGGTCAGGCAGACCGCACCACTGGCAGGCGGCGTTGCCAATTCGTCCCACTCGCCGCTGCGTCCCGACAGCGCTTTGCCAGGGATCCTGGTTTGACAGCCTCTCTTCAGCCACCCTAGACTGGCCTTAGCGCTTGCTCATGAGCGCGAAGGAAACGAAAGGAGGTGACTCCCATGCACATGACCATCCGCGCACGGGTGAAGGGCGGACGATTCGAACCGCTCGAGCATTTGGCGCTGCCCGAAGGACGGGAAGTCATGCTCACCATTGTCGATGAACCGTCCGACAAGGATGTCGCAGTTGCCATCAAGGCTGCGGGGGGCTGGAAGGGCACCGGGAGTACACGCCGCTTGATCCGCAACCTCTACGCCAGTCGCCTGGTGCGGACGCGACCGGAGCCCCGCCTGTGAAGCCCCGATTCCTGATCGACACTGACTGGAGCATCGATTACCTGCAAGGGAAACCCGAAACGACTGCACGCGTGGCCGACCTGCTGCGCCGAAAGGTTCTGGCCCTGTCCATCGTCTGTCTCGCCGAACTTTACGAAGGTGTCATCTACTCGCGCGATCCGGCGCGCAGAGAACGGGCGCTGAACCAGTTCGTTCGCGGCGTCCGTCTTCTCACGGTGGACAAGGAGACCGCCAGAATCTTCGGCCAGGAACGCGGACGGTTACGGAAGGCCAAGAAGATGAGCGGCGTTGGCGACCTGGATCTCCTGATTGCCGCGACCGCGCGGCGGCACGATCTCACTCTCCTGACGAACAACTGTCGGCATTTCGAACACGTTCAGGGACTCCGAGTGGAGTCTCTGTAGCCCCGGGGCCGGCCGGGGGTTGCACGCGTCGGTGTCAGAATCCTGGAGATCAGCAACGAGTGACGCCTCAAGATCCTTCTCGCTCCGCGGTTAACCCCGAAAATCGCCCTTCAAATCCACGGTTATCAAGGTCCGACCCCACTGAAGGCGCAACAGGGACTCCGAGTGGAGTCTCTATAGCCCCGCGGCCGGCCGGGGTAATGCAGCGCCCTGCGCATTGCGCCGAATCTAACCTTCGTAGTCGTTCCAGTCGACCGGGATCACCTTCTGCGCGTGTTCGGCTGGTGAGAGGCAAAAACCGGGGAGCGCGGAGCCGCAGGCTTAACCGGCCCATTTGATTGGTCAAAACAGCGCGCTAAGCGCTGAATAGGGATGGGATCACGGGTCAAATGGCTGTAATGATCAGGGCTTGCAGCGGTCCGACCCCGCAAAGCCAGTACTCTGGTCGGAACCAAGCGCGCCTATCCACCCCTCCAAATCTTTTGAGGACATCATCTTTGGCATACTCTTTCACCATAGGCTCGCGGGCAACATTGGTGACGACATACAAGTAGAATTTCTTGTCCTTCCTCATCGCGTCAAACTCGCGTTGCCGGAGCATAACGAAATGTAGCGTGGGTTTAGCTCTAGCTTTGACTTCAATATGCCTTTCGTCGCCCTTGGCCTTGCTGAGGACATCGTAGCCCTTTCCTGTGACAACGGTGGCCCTCCTTCCACGCTTGGCCTCGTACGCGATCACGGCAGCGTATCCCTTTTGCTCAATCTCTTGGATTGTCATCTTGGTTGTCATCTGCGCGCCACCCCTCCTTCCGGACTTAACGCACAATGAGGCCGACGATCAAAATTGGCAAACACAACCAACCCTTGCGGCCTGATCCACAAACATTTCTCTCGCGGCTGGCTCGAAGGGGGTGCCGATCGACCCGCCGTAATCCCGGCCGCATCAAGATGCTGATGGACAATTACATCTCCCCATCGGAAAGGTGCTTGACGTCAGCCACGCCTTGGGTAGAAGGTTGCCAAAGCGTGTGCGATTGCACTCGTCGTAGAGCTCCGCGACTTCGCCACCGGTCAGAGGCGGCGCCGGAAGGGAAAGCGCCGCAGGTTCCCTGCGTCGCCCCTCTGAGCCCACCGTCCTTGGACGAATACCATGATTATACACGCCTGTTGAGTATCCAAAGTGCGGGATTCTCTGCTCTTATGCCTCGCTCTTGTCCTCTCCCGACCCGCTGCCCGCCTCTCCGTTCACCAGTCTAATCACCGGCTCGGACGGCGGATCCACCAGAATGGTGGCGACCATTTCCAGAATCGCGTCTTCGGTCGGCTCGGGGCGGCGCACGGGGAGTCCCAGCTCCTCCAACTCCTCGTGGTCGAGCGGAAAACAGTGACACGGGTAGGCGTTGATCAGGCGCCTCACGAGTCGGTACCGCGCTGGTTCAGGCATCGGCGGGCGATACCGCCTCAGGAGGCGCACGGCATGTTCCAGCGCCAGGTCCAATCCCCGGGCGCTCTCCGCCAGGACCGTCGGGCTGATTTGCGCGTATAGGGGCCCGAATACCGCGCTCGTGAGTTCAACAGCCCGACTGAACGCATCCGATGCCTTCATGTGCACCGAGTGCACAAAGCGGTTCACCAGGGCCTCGTACATCGCCCCCGTGGCGTCGTTGAGCTGCTCTAGGGATTTGAAGGGGATCAGTCCGGAGCGATCTGCCGACGAATCGGCGAGTTCCAGCGGCTGATTTTGGCCGTCCAGCGGCCCAAGCTCGCCGAGACCGCCGAGCACCACCTCGTCCGCGATCAGACACAGCATCGTAGCTGCGCTCTTTGCGCTCAGCGGCACGAAGGCGGCGACGCGCTCGAACCGGCGTTTCAGCTCCCGCGCCGCGAGGTAGGCCGCGTGGATATTGCCCCCGGGACAGTGGAGCAGCAGGTCTACCGCCGGGCTCTGCGTCTGCCTTGTCGTCTCGCGGAGCGTTCGGACACAGGCGTGGTTGAGTTCCGGGACGATGAAGAGCAAGCAGGGGCGCTGCCTGGCGCGGGCGAGCCGGGTTGCCGCGTCGATCAGCACACTGCCTTCCTCGGCCTCGTTCGAGTCCGCCCGTCGCTACGGTACGTCCGCTGGTGGCGGCAGGGGTACCTGAGCAGCACCGGTGAGTGCTTCGACATCGGGAACACGACCAGGAGCGCATTGCGACAGTTCGAGCGCAGCCAGGAACCGTTCCGCGGCTCCACCGACTCGGATGCCGCCGGCAACGGGTCGATCATGCGCCTGGCCCCGGTACCGTTGATCTTTGCACACCATCCGCGTGAGGCCATCGCGCGCGCAGCGGACAGTTCCCGCACCACCCACGGGGCAGTCGAGTGTGTCGATGCCTGCCGCTACCTCGCGGCGCTGGTCGTCGGTGCAGTGAACGGGGCGTCGAAGGGCGACCTGCTAGCGGACCACTTCGAGCCCGCGCCCGGGATCTGGTGTGATGCGCCACTGACACCACGGATCGCCACCATTGCCTCCGGCTCATTCAAGCGACGCCATCCGCCCGAAATCAAAGGTAGCGGCTACGTCGTCGAGTCACTCGAAGCCGCGCTGTGGGCGTTTGCCCGCGGCACCTCCTTTCGCGAGGGGGCATTGCTGGCGGTGAATCTCGGTGACGATGCCGACACCACCGGTGCGGTCTACGGCCAGCTGGCGGGGGCCTTCTATGGGGATGAGGGGATCCCCGAACCGTGGCGGAGCCGGCTTTCGCACGGCCCTTTGATCGTCGCGTTGGCCGACCAGCTCTGCACCCTGGCAGCGGTTCCGCCCGGCCACCGATGATTATTGGATCGAGTCGCATGCCGCACCAACTCAGGACCTCCTCGTCCCATCCGATCTACGTGGATTTTCTCCCACTGCCCGCACTCTGCGGGCGCGTCGGGCTGACCTTGGCCCCCGGCAAGCGCGACGGGTCCAAATGGGATCGCAGCCTTGCGCAGGATCTCGATTGGCTGGTCGACGCCTTTGACGTCACGCATCT
>JAGDMS010000207.1 GCA_017860575.1 Deltaproteobacteria bacterium
TGCCCCCCATGGATGCGGTCCACGACGTGAAGCGACTGTCAAATTGCTCCGGAATCGTGCTTCGACAGGCTCAGCACGAGCGGTTTGGTCATCTGCAAAAAGATATTCCGCCCACCCTGAGCGGGTCGAAGGGTGTTTCCCTCCTGTGCCGGCAGTTCCGATTCGCCGCGCTGGCGGGACGAAGGGACCGCTGAGGATGCCGGGTAGCCTCGCCGGGAAATCCGCGATAGTTACCGGAGCCACGCGCGGCATCGGCAAGGCGATAGCGCGGGCGTGTACCGCCGAGGGCGCGACGGTGCTCGTCGTCGGGCGCGACGAGAGGGCCGGGGCCCACACCGTCGCCGAAATTCGGGGCGCCGGCGGGCAGGCGTCGTTCTTCCGAGCCGATGTCAGCGATTGGCATGCCGTGCAAGCGATGGCCGCGGCGGCCATCGACCGCAGCGGGCGCATCGACATCCTCTGCAGCAACGCGGCGATCTTTCCCGTTACCGCGATCGACGAGATGGCGGTGGAAGAATGGGTCCGGGTCAGCGATGTCAATCTCAAGGCCGCGTTTCTGACCGTCAAGGCGTGTCTGCCGCAAATGAAGCAACAGCGCTACGGCCGCGTCGTGCTCACCTCGTCGATCACCGGTCCCATCACCGGGGTGTCGGGTCTGACCCATTACGGCGCCACCAAGGCCGGGATGCTCGGCTTCATGCGCAGCGCCGCAGTCGAATTGGCCCCACACAACGTTACAGTGAACGCCGTGTTGCCGGGAACCATCAGGACCGAACTGCTGGCGGAGTTGCCCGACTATTGTCGGCAGATCGAACGCGCGGTTCCGTTGGGTCGTCTCGGCGAGCCGCAGGAAGTGGCCGATGCGGTGCTGTTCCTCGCCTCGGATCGTGCGACGTACATCACCGGCCAGACCCTGGTCGTGGACGGTGGGCAGGTGCTGGTCGAGAACCTGGCGGCCGCGGGCTGAGCGGGACACACGAGAAGAGGAGAGGTGTGCGATGACTGCCGCCGGGCCGGACCGAACGCGAAAGTACTGGGGCGGGGTGTCCCCCTTCATGGGTGAGCAGTTGACCGCTGCCGCCCGCCGCTGCGAGGCGCAGGGGCTCTATGGCGTGCTCGCCGGGCAGAACTTTGGACCGCCCTGGATCCCCCTGGCCGCGGCGGCGGCCGTCACCCGGCGCCTGCAGCTCGGGGCGAGCGTCGCGATAGCGGGAACGCGTAGCCCGTTCGAAACCGCGATGGCCGCATTGGATCTCGATCGCCTTTCCGGTGGGCGGTTCGTGCTGGGCCTCGGTACGAGCACCAAGTGGGTGACGCGGGATCTGTTCGGCGCGCCCGACTACCACCCGCTCGAACATCTGCGCGAGACGGTGGCCGCCGTGCGTCACATCATCCACGGGGCGCACCGCGGCCTCGAGCCGTTCCGGGGTACCTGGTTTCGCAGCGACTTCCCGGGCTTTCCGCCGCAACCGCCCCCTGTGCGCGAGCGGATCCCCATCTGGCTCGGTGCGCTGGGACGGATCACCACCGTGGCCGCGGGGGAGATTGCAGACGGTATCATTGGCCACCCGCTGTGGGGCGTCGACTGGTGGCATGGGCCGGTACAGGAACATCTGCGAAAAGGGCTCGAGCGCGCCGGGCGGACCTTCTCCGATTTTCATCGCTGCGTCTATCTGACCGTGCTCGTGAATCCCAATCGCGGCGATGCCCTGCGCGACGCCCGGTTGCATGTGGTTGCCTATGCCGCGCTGGAACAGTACACCGCCTTTTTCGAGGCGCAGGGCTTCGGCGACGTGGCGCGGCGTCTACAGGCGCTGGTGCGCGAGGGCCAGCACGAGAGTGCACGGCGGCTCGTGCCCGACGCGATGGTGCGTGCGCTCGCGGTTGCCGGCACGCCGGACGATGTGCGCGAGCAGGTGGCGCGCGCCTGGCAGGTCGCCGACTCCATGGTGTTGTCCCCGCCGAGCTGGGGTGTGTCGCGAGAGTGCGCCGCCTTCTATCAGACGGGCATTGCCGAGACCTTTTACGACGAGAGGGGCGGTTCGTGATGGCCGAATTCAGTCGAGCGGAAGTCGAGGCCGCCTGGCGCCGCCGCATCGCACTCCAGGATGCCGACGATTGGCAAGGGTTCGGAGATACCTTCACGGAGGATGCCGTCTACATCGAGCATCACTGGGGCACCTTCGTGGGCCGCGACAAGATCCTCGCCTGGCTCCTGCCGGCGATGGAAAAATGTCAAGGTTGGACCTACCCGACCGACTGGGTGAATATCGACGGTAACCGGGTGGTGCACCGATGGCAGAACCGGTTGCCGGGCCGGCGTCCCGACGGGACGTATTACGAGTTCCCGGGCATCACGGTCATGGTGTACGCCGGCAGCGGCCGCTTCTCGCTGCAGGAGGATGTTTACAATCCGATCAGTGCGCAGAAGGTGATCGAAGAGTGGCAGGCTGCCCAGCCGGGAAGAACCGGGCGCTGATCCTCGAGCAGCGCCACAGCGACGACTCCGGGACGCCGCTGGACAAAGCCAAGCTCAGCGACGACTCCGTCATCGGCATGCCGCTGGTGCCCATCGCGGTGCCGTATGACGGCGCGGAACCTGCGGGCGAAAACGCCCGACGGCCGCGAGTACGACAACGGCTATGTCTTCGTGCTCGACATCCGCGACGGCCGCATCACAGCGTTTCGTGAACATGCGGACACCAGCTCCGCCGTGCGGTTCTTCGGCGGGTCAACAGGAGGACGGTCACTTCATGAGCCTTGACGAAAACAAAGGACTGGTCCGGAGGTTTTTCATGGCGATGGGGCAGGGTGATCGCCAGGGGCTGATGGCGATGCTGGCGGAGGACGCGCGCTGGGTCATCCCGCAGGCGGCGCCGGCCCATGCGGGTACGCACGTGGGCCGGATGAAGATCGTCGACATTATGCTCGGCTCAATGCCCAAGATGTTCATGCCGGGAACGACCCGGATGGAGATACACGCGATGATCGCCGACGGCGACTACGTCGTGGTTCCCGCACGCGTGCGCGCTACCACACCGCAGGCTCGCCAATACGATAATGAATACGTGTTCATCTTCCGCATTGCCGATGGCCTCGTCAGGGAGCTGCACGAGCACCTCGATACCCGCTATGCGGCATCGTTCTTTGTATTTGACTGACACCCGCGTTAGTGAGCGGATCCCGACTCATTTGAGGGGAGCGGAAATATGACGGATGAGAAACTGGCCGCCTTGCGTTGTTGGGTCGAGTCCACGTTGGGCGGACGCCTTGTCGAGTGGCGGCAGCAGGGGGGACGGGAGTCGGGCGGGCGCCCGGCGTGGTTTACGACGGTGGACGTGGACGGAGACCGGATCGCCGCCTACATCCGGGCGGACCGAGGGCTGGCCGCGGTATCTACCGGAGTCGCCATCGATCGCGAATTTCGCCTGCTGCAGGAACTGAACAAGACCGAGGTGCTGGTGCCGCGCGTATTTGGCCTGTGCGAGGATCCGAGGGCCATCCTCATGGAATGCGTACCGGGCGAGAACGATTTTGGGAAAATTCAGGATGCGGCCCAGCGCCGAGCCCTGGCCCGTCACTTCCTCGAACAACTCGTGGCGCTGCACCGTCTCGATGCTGAACGGTTCGAGGCCATCGGTCTGCGACGCCCCAGGTCCGCCGAGGACTATGCGCTCGGCGACCTCAGCCGTTGGGAGCGCGGCCATCAGCGCGGCCTGCGGGAGCCGGTGCCGCTGGTGACCTTCGCGTGCCAGTGGCTGCGGCGGAACATCCCGCCCGCACCGACGCGACCCGTCCTGGTCCATGGCGATACGGGGCCAGGCAATTTTTTGTTTCAGGGCGAGCGCGTGACAGCGATCATCGACTGGGAGTTCGCGCACCTCGGTGATCCGATGAAGGACCTTGCGCTCTTGCGGCCGCGCGATTTCTATTACCCGACGAATGAGTTGCCGCGATGGCTGCAGATCTACAGCGAACTGTCCGGAACGCCGCTCGATCTGCCGAAGCTGCGGTACTACAGCGTCCAGGCGCTGCTCCTCACTCCCCTGGCGCTCGGGCCGATCGTGCAGGATCTGAAACCCGAGTCTGACCATGCGGAGTGGATTGCGCAGGAGGTGGTGTACAGGCGGGCAACCGCGGAGGTGCTCGCGGAAGCGCTGGGCGTGCCGTTGGAGCCGGTCGAGGTGCCGTCCGGCTCCCCAACGCGCTTTTCGCAATTCTTCGACATCGTCAAACAAAACCTGGAGGCCGAGCACCTCCCGCGTCTCGACGATACCTTTCAGGCGCATCGTCTGCGGATGACGCTGCGGTTGCTCGAACACCTGCGACAAGTGGAGCGCAAAGCGCCGGCGATCGACGCGCTGGAATTGGAAGACATTGGCGCCGTACTTGGTCACCGCCCGGCCAGCCGTGCCGAGGGGATGCGCCAGATGGACGCGTATGTTCGCTCCGCAGCCCCGGCGGAGGACGCGCGGCTCGTCCAATTCTTCTATAGGCAAGCGGTCCGCGATCAGGCGCTGATGGTTGGGGCGCTCGGGTTGGGTGAGAACGCCGTGGTGCGACCCATCAGCTTGTAGTCCGGTGCGTTCGTGACGACGCGGGTACTGTGATCAGCGATCTCGCGCAACGCGCATTCGCGCGCCTCGCACGTGTGAGCCCCGGGCAAGAGACACTGGCAATAACCTACCGCTGCTCCACGGCATCGCGGTGCTCTTCGCCCCCCTGCCGGATGACGTCCTTTATTGGTCAGCGTCGTCGATCCAGAACTCCCACCGGCAGGCCGGCTCATCCGGGCTGGTCTTGCGTCCCGCTCGCAGCTCACGTACTTGGATCTTCGGATTGACGTGCGCCGTGTACGCCAGCATTCCTTGCTTCTCCAAGACCTTGCAGTTCCAGTCCCATTCCTCGAGCAGACCACGTTTCTCGTACATGCGGCACACGAAGCAGTCGTGAACCGTCAGGATGGCGTGGTTGCGGTCGATCATCTCGAACGCGCGCTGGTAAAAGTCCCGCCCATTAGGGAAGGAGCCCCCGAACTGGTTCAGCTTGCAGTAAGTCTCCACGTCATTCCCCTCGATCTTGAGGGCTTTGCGCGGCGTGTCCATTTCGATCGCCGCCATCTTGCACCATGCTTCGGCAGTAATGTCTCTCATCGCCTCCTGCCCGAAGCGCTTGGCAATGGCCGTGGAATAGGCGACCGAAAGCAGATTCAATTCTTCGCCGTAACCGTGGAGCAGTTCGATGAGCGCTTCCTTGCTCAGGTCTTCGAACCCTAGCTCGTTGCGGTATGGTCCGCTGTACTCCTTCATGTCACCCATGATGGTCTCTCCTCCAACCACAAGTGTGGTTTGCCGCGAGTGTGGGACGCGGGGACGAAGTGTCGCGTCGGCGCCAGTGACGGTGAGCAGATCACACCGTGTCACGTCATGTCAACGGTTACCGTGCGCGTGTCGTCAGTGAACTCGAGGGACACCGGGGGCTTTGCGCTGACAGCACGCACCACCTTGTGCTAGACGGCTGCAGCGGAACAGCACTTCAGTCCAGGAGGGAGTCGATGCGAGCCAATTTCTGTTTTGATTTTGTGATCGTGGTCAAGGACCACGATGCGAACGTGCGCAAGTACCACGCGCTCCTCGGGATCGAGCCGATCGAGTTGGCACGTGAGAGCTTGCCGCAAGCGGATATGCGTTGCACCGTCTTCCCACTGTGGAACCTTGGCGACCGGGGCATGGTGCTGAGCCTGATCTCCTCCAGCGATGCGGCGAGTTTGTTAAATCAACGCATCGCGCAGCACGGCGAGGGGCTGGCGCTGTTCGGCATCGATGTGGACGACGTCGACGCGTTCGTGCAACAGGGCAAAGCGGCCGGTGTAAAGTTCGAGAACGAGGTGCCGATGGCCTACGACTACGGTCGGATGGTCTACATCCGCCCCACCTCGACCAACAATGTGCCGTTCTTCTTGTCCACGCACAAACCTGGCTGGTGGACAAAGACACTCAACGCGGGCCGGTAAGCGCCGGGATCTGTGCGCGGCGTTCGGCCGCACCCGATTTCCGGAAAAGGGTTGGCGTCCGTCGCGGCAACGCGGTAGGACAACGGTGTCCCACTGGAGACCGTAGGAGGCGTTATGCTGAGCAAATTGGACGACTACCCTATTCACCAGATCCCGCAGCCGATCGCCCAGCCCCTTTCCGGCGATCGCAACACCTACGACCGCTACTGGTTCAACGGCTACCAGGACGACGGCGAGTTCTATCTTGGCATCGGTGCGGCGTTGTATCCCAACCTCGGGATCCTCGATTGCGGTGTCAGTATCGTGCGCGACGGCGAGCAGCACGCCTTCCATGGCTCCTGCCGGGCGCCCAAGGAGCCGACCGACGTGCGCGTCGGCCCGTTCCAGATCGAGGTCCTCGATCCGATGAAGCGGTTGCGCGTGACCCTCGACGCGAACGAGACCGGGATCGACGGCCAACTCACCTTCACCGCCCGCACCGCGTGCATCCAGGAGGGGCGGCAGACGCTCCACCACGGGCCGCGACTGCTCATGGACGTGACGCGCTTCGCGCAATTCGGCCGCTGGGAGGGTGAACTCCGCTACGCCGGCAAGACGGTGAAGATCGACCCGGCACGGGTCTACGGGACCAAGGACCGCAGTTGGGGCGTGCGCCCGGTCGGGCCGCCCGACCCGGCCGTTGCCCCCCAGCCTCCCACCGCCTTTCAAACTTACTTCCTGTGGGCACCGACGCACTGGAAAAACCGCTGCACCCACTACGGCGTCTTCGAGGACGAGCATGCCCGCATGTGGCACTGGGACGGCGCCATCCTGCCGGTCTACGACCGCAGCCCGGACGACATCCCGGGCACCGAAGATGCGGGCGTCGAGGCACTCGGCGCCGTCGACCATGCGATCGAGTACCTGCCGGGTACCCGCCGTGCGGGCCGCGCCACGATTGGCCTCGTCCGCAAGACGGGTGCACGTGAAGCGATCACGCTGGAGCCGCTGCTCTGCTTCCGCATGAAGGGCATCGGCTACCATCACCCCACGTGGGGCCACGGCGTGTGGAAGGGGGAACTCGCGATCGGCGGTGAACGCTGGAAGTGCGATGAGGTCGACCCGATGGCCTTCGAAAATCAACACATCCAGCAGGTGGTCCGGGCGACCTCCGCCAGCGGCGAGCAGGGAGTGGGCGTCCTGGAGCAGATCTGCTTCGGCCCGCACGCCCGCTACGGTTTCAAGGAGTTTCTCGACCCGGCGCGCTGATCCGGCGTGCGGTCCGCATCTATCAGATCAGTTGATTCAAATGGTCGACGTCTGGTAGAGGGGAAGGGCGCGCCGATAATAATATCCAGAGAACGGTAGACTCGAATCAGGAGGTGGACAGATGGCAGTACCAAGCCGCGAACAGCTTCGACAGTGGGCGAGCAACTACGTGGCGCTGTGGAACGCCGGTGACAAGGAAGGCTGGGTGCGCAACTGGCGAAGCGTGGCGCCGGGCGACTTCCGCATGTGCGACCCGGTGGGCACGCCGGAGAAGCACGGTTTCGAACAGTGCGCCGCGAATGCCTTCGATCTGTTCCAGCCGCGAGTGAAATTCAAGGTCCACGAGGAGGCTATCTTTTTCTGCGGCAACGAGGTTGCCTGGGTCTTGGAGAACCACATCACGGCGGACGGCCGTACGTCGGTGGCGCTCAGCATCGAAACCTATCGCTTCGAGGCCGACGGCTCCGTGCTCATCCGCACCTACTATAAGGTGCCGCCGCGCACGGATGACGAGATGGGTGCGATGTTCAAGGACTACCTGCCGGAAGACGGCTCGGCCCCGTACGCGCGCACGAAGCGCTGACGATGGCGTTGCCCCGGGCGCAATCGGGCCCGCGCTGTGCGACGCCCGGTCCGATCGAGCGGGGTGTGATGACGACGGACAGCGGCACGTTCGACAGAGGAGGACACGATGAGAATCTGCATAGTCGGCATAATGGTGATCCCGGATGAGTACCTGCAGGCCTCTTTGGACATGGTGCGGCCGAGCTACGCGCACGTGCTGCGGCCGGGGACCGAGGTGGTGCTCAAATCCCCCAAGCTGGCATTGCGCGGCGGAAGCGTCACCGATCCCGATAACCCGTACTTCGCGATGTTGAACAAGCGCCCGGTGGTCGAAGCCTTTATCGAGGCGGAGCGCGAAGGTTTCGACGCGGCCATCGTGCAATGCTTCGGCGATCCGGGGGTGCGCGAAGCCCGTGCCGTCGTGGACATGCCGATCTTCGGTCCGGGTGAGTCGTCGATGCACTTCGCCTGCCAGTTGGGGCGCAGGTTCGCCATCATCGGCGCGAACATCCCCGGGCAGCTCATGCAGATCTCGGATCAGGTCAAGGCGGCGGGACTGGAAGGCCGATTGATTCCGAACGGGATCCGCTTCGGCAGCGTGTTTGCCAAGGCCTGGGACGGGTGGTGCGCGAATCCCCAGTCGGCAGTCGACGACGTCATCGAGGTGGCGACGGGTTGCGTGCGCGACGGCGCCGACTCCGTGATCCTCGGCTGCGCCGGCATCGGCCCGCTGTGCAGCAAGATGGGGTTCAATAAACTCACGGTCGATGGGCAGACCATCCCGATCATCGATCCGGTGACCATTGCCATGAAGACAGCGGAGATGGCTGCTGACATCAAGCAGGGGATGGGCCTGCCCATTCCTGCCCGGGCCACGAACTTCGTGTTGCCGTCCAAGCAGGACTGGGCTCGGGTGCGATCCGACTTCGGCCTCCCGACGTGATCCGCGGGGGCGACGAGCGAACTCGACGCCCGCGTGGGTGAAGGTGCCTCTACGGGACGCCTGCAATGCTTCCAGCAGGCGCATCCGTTTCAAGCGTGCGCGCAGTTCATCCAGCGGCCGGTCGAGGAACTGCGCCGTGAGCACGACCGAGTACGGGCGCGCGCCGTCACCGATTCTGACGATGTGGTAATCGGTCGCGGTGGCGGATGCACGTGACGCTGCCGCTGGGCGTTGCGTGTGCACATCCCGCAGCGTGTGGTCCGGAAAGCGGCCCTTGAGGTACTCGTGCACTGCCTGCAGCTTCGCGGTCACACAACCGCATTCCATCGCAGCCTCCCTGGTTGCGCGGGGTGTCCGCCCCTTTCCTGGGCCCACGTACTATCCCGACTGACAGGCTAGTTAGCGTATGCGTGGGGCGCCGGCAAATGGCTGCGGGGAACGTGACACCGGTTCACCCGGCAGAGATGCGGTTCGCGCCGCGCCACGTCGAGCGTGGACTGACCAGACCGGTGGTTCAATTCCGGCGGCGTGCTTGAGCTGTTACTCGCCTTATGGTACTGGGCAGCCGACCTTATGTAAGAAGCGTGATTGCCGCACTGCCAGAGGACGGTTCGTTCGCCGCGAGCCGGAAACGGAGGGGACGATGGTAGGAGTCGGAAGGTTCATGCGGGCGGGCGTCGGATGCGCCCTGGTGCTCGGGCTCGTCGTGCCGCCTGCCAGTTGGGCGCAGGCAGCCAAGGCGAAGAAGCCGCCCACTGGCCCGGTGGAGATCGAGGAGATCACCGTCACCGCGCAGAAGCGCGAGGAAAACATCCAGGAGGTCCCGATCTCGGTGACCGCAATCACCGGCGCTTCGCTGGAACAGAAAGGCTTGAAGAGCTTGTCCGACCTCGGCGAGGCGATTCCGAACATGTATATCGTTGCGGCGGGGTATGGCACCTCGAACACGGTGCTCTCGATGCGCGGAACATCGAACAACGACACCGCCTTGTCGAAGAACGCAACCGTCGGGATGTACGTCGACGGCTTCTACATCGCCAAGCTCATCGGCAATAACCTGGACTTGGAGGACCTCGAACGGGTCGAGGCGTTGCGCGGGCCGCAGGGGACGCTGTTTGGCCGCAATACCACCGGCGGCGCGGTCAACATGGTTACACGGAAGCCGACCGACGAGCGCTCGATCACCGCCTCGACAGAGGTGGGTAACTTCGATGCCTTCAAGGGCCACGTGACCCTCAACGTACCGCTGGTCGGCAAGAATGGGTTCTGGCAGTCGGATGCGATTGGCACGCTCAGTCTCCGAGAAAATGTGACCTACCAGTCACACGATGGGTATTTTCGCAACCAGTCTCCGACGAACGTCCGGGCAAGTGGTGGCAGTGAA
>JAGDMS010000462.1 GCA_017860575.1 Deltaproteobacteria bacterium
CCGGATCCGACCCGGCCGGCCGCTGTAAAGAATCCTGACCCCAGGGGCGCCGCCGGGGCGGTCCGGCCGGTCAGCCAACGTGGGGCGCTTGCCGGCCAATAGCAGTCCTACAGAGTCGAGTCCCAGGTTGCCCGTTCGACCTAACCGGAGCCGGCTGGAAAGGTAGGACCGGGAGCAACGTTCCGCGAAACCGAGGCAAACCCGCCGACTCGGCCGACGCGGGAAGGTGTGGCCCGTCGAGGTCCGCCGCGGTGGCACGAGCGTGGTCCCTGCATTTGGGCTACCCCTCCCCCTGCTGGCCGTGACCGAGCGGCCAGCCATCGACGAAGCAGCAGTGGGGGGCATCGCCAAAAATTGTGACCCACCAAGGGACCGCGACCGAATAGGCGGCCATCTTTGCCTAAAAAACCCAGATTCTCCGCAATTCTTGCCATAAGAAGCCGACAGCCTCGTAATCTGCGCTGGCGCCTCAGGGAGCAACGTGACCGCGATCCGCAGTCCGGACGCCGATCACGGTACCCGCCGCCCGGTAGAAGAACATATCGGTGGAATAGGCCACTTCGCTTGGCCAAGGGAGCAGGCGGTTTTCGCCCGCGCCGGTGGTCCAGAGCACTGCCCCGGTGGCGGGATCGACGCCGACGTAGTTCTGGAGTGCCCAGCAGTAGACCACATCGTCGCCGGTGCCGAGCAACCTGGCGGAGTGTAGTTCAGGGCCGCCCCGCCAAATGATCGATCCCGAATCTGCGTCAACGGCCACCAGGGTGTTGCCATCCAGGAATAGTCGGCGCTTGTGGAAAATTATGGTTGGTTCGTCGGCGCCATCGATCTGCCCTTGTAAATCAAGCGCCCACTTCCGCGTATTTCGCAGCAAATCGAAAGCGATGACGTCCTTCCGGTCCCAAACGAAAAGCGACGTGCCGCCGACGACGGGCGGCTTCTTGCCGAACCCTCGCAGCGCCACCGACACGGTCACTGCCCCGGATTCCGGAAGCAGACCAATGACCGAGTGATCGGAACTGCTGCCCGCGATCCGGATGAAGATCTGCCCATTCTCGGCAATGAGTGGTGCCGTCGACGCCTTTGCCCTGGTCTTGGCAGCTTCGGCATCTTTTAAGAGCGCCTCAACTGCAGCGGGCGGCGTCGCGGGCGGACAAATTTCAGCCTGCGCAATCCGCGCTATCGTCAGGCCGTCTTCGTCGCCATAGAAATGCGTCAGAGCTTGATAACTCCCGGTCTGTGCGGCTTCTGTTCCCTGGGCCTGCCCATAGCAAAACATTACGCCCAAATGGTAGAGCTGGTCGGCTGACATAGACCAAACTGCGTCGTGCGCCTTCGGGGTGGTCAGGCTGTCGACGACCCGCTTGGCAAACTGCGACGCCCGGAGATCGATTTCGCTAAACCTCAATTGCCAAACCGTCCGACCGGTCTGAGCATCGATCCCGCGGGCATCGCCATCGCCGGTCACCACCGCGATCACCGCGCCTGCGGCGGCCGGTCGGTAGCGACTGCCAGGCCCCAGATAGGTTGTCCAGACCAAGGTCCCGGTCTGAGGCGCGAGGGCATTCAGTTCACCGTCCATTGTCTGGACGAGCAACGCCGTCTGGGTGGGAACGACGTGCTCCACTGGGACACGGAAGGTGCGCGACCACACTGCCGTTCCCTTGCGTGGTTCAAGGGCCTGCACCGTACCGCGTCCATCGCTCTTTGCACCCGTCCCTTCTGCGATGAAGAGGAGGCCTGCAATGGCTGTCGGCGTTGCCGTGATCACTCTCGTGTCGTCACGCGTCCATAGTTGTCGGCCGGTTCCGTCGTCCAACCCATAGAGGACGTTCTTCTGGCTGCCGACGATGACGACGTTGCCAACGAGATACGGTCCTCGGGACACGCCATCGGGGACACTGAACTGCCATGCAGCGCTGCGCACGCGCTGAGCAACGGGCGGTCCGTTGGGTGCGACGGCAACTGCCGCATGATGTCCAACAACCGGGCTGCCGGATGTCTCTCCCAGGCGCTGCGCCACCTCGCTGAATCCCAGCGCATTTGCCAAGTCAATGGCAGTACGCCCCAGGTTGTCGGTCAGGGTCGTGTCGGCCCCACTGTCCAGCAGCGCCCTAACCATGGCGTCGTTGCCGTGCTTCGCTGCGTGCATCAGCGCGGTCTGACCCTCCGCGTCGCGATCATTCGGACTGGCGCCGAATTCCAGGAGGATCGCTACAAGTTTGCTGCAATTTCCCTGTGCAGCCACGAGCAGCGGCGTTCTCGGGTCGGAAACCGGTGCGGCTGAGACGTCCGCGCCATGGCGAAGCAGTTCCCGCGCTGTCGCGACACGCGCGCCCTCTGGGTTCTGGTCGCCCGTGCACCGTATGTCGGTGGCAAGCCAGAGAGCGGTCCAGCCGTATGGCAACATTTTCGCGTTGACCGCAGCCCCGGCATCGAGCAGCAACCTAGTGGCTTCTGCATGACCTTGCATCGCCGCGTACATCAGTGCTGTCTTGTCGTGCTGTACGGTCATGTACGGAGTCCAATCGACAGCATTAACGTCCGCACCGGCGGCGAGAAGTTCGCGCAGCGTATTCGCATTGCCCCGTTCGGCGGCTACCATCAGTGGTGTCTGCCCGTAGCTCCCGGCACACGGTTCGTTTGGGCGGGCGCCGTGGGCAAGCAGTAGCCGCACGGCCTCCGTGTGACCCCCTGCGCTGCCGACCGCGGCCAAACAGAGAGGTGGGACGCCAACGCCCGGGGGGGCTAGATTTGGATCCGCGCCCGCAGCGAGCAGGCGCTCGATGGCCCGTGACTGGCCTGCACGGGCAGCTGTCTGTAGGGGGGTCCATCCGAAGGAACCTGCGTCATTCGGATTGGCACCGGCTGCGAGCCGCTCGGTCAAGGCATCGACCAAGCCCCGCCCCGCCAACTCAGAAAGAGTGACTACCGTGTACTCGGGCGGCGACTGTGCCGCTGACAGGTTGGCATCGGCACCACCCGAACTCGCCATACCGCTCCCGCTGCAGGCCAATGGCAGAACCAGCAGCGCAGCCCTTGAGAAGAGCCCCACTTCGTTGCCAATCATCGATAACCCCTAGGCCCACCTTTTCGCTAAACACTAGATCACCCTGCCCTCACCGGAAAAAAGACTAGGCCAGATGGCATTGGCCACCGGCGGCCGTGTTGCCGTGGGTCAGCCGCCGTGCAGTTCCGGGAAGGTCGGCTTGGGGTCGCCTTCACCCCTTCGCCGCGTCTCGAACCCCTGAGCCGGACTGAAGGGCGAGGTCCGGCGAAGTTCGGTCGACTTGGGTGCCGCCGACCCCCT
>JAGDMS010000208.1 GCA_017860575.1 Deltaproteobacteria bacterium
GCGCGTACCTTGACTGCAGTAACACAGCGTGTTAGCCGTTGTGCGGCTCGCAAAAACTTGCCGGCGCGAGTTGTGTGTGATGGAACGAGACGACGCAATTCTGAACAGCCGAGATGTCGCCGAGATTCTCGACCTGAGCCCCGACACCGTCAACGAATACGCCCGCAAGAGCATCCTGCCGGCGATCAAAAAGGGCCGGCAGTGGCGCTTCCGCAAGCGCGACATCGCGCTCTTCAAACGCCAGCTACGCGGCGATACGGCAGCCTGAACGGGTGACGGCAGGGGTGCCGGGACACAGGAACAGCAGAGCGGAGAGACGATGAGCAGCATAGAGGGGGCGCAGGCACACCAAAGCAAGCTTTACTACGAATTTTCGCATCTCTACGACCGGGTCTTTACCCGGGTCTTCTACCCCCGGATCGCGCAGGTGATCCGGTCCCTCAACATTGAGCCGGGCGCACGGGTGCTGGAGGTCGGTGTCGGAACAGGGCTGTCTCTGGATGCGTACCCGACACACTGCCAGGTCACGGGTGTGGATCTGGCGCCCGACATGCTCGAGCAAGCCCAGGAGAAGATTGTCCGGAACGGGTGGCGGCACCTCGATGTCATGGAGATGGATGCCCTCAACCTGAAGTTCGCTGACAGTTCGTTTGATTACGTGATGGCGTTCCACGTCGTCAGCGTGGTTCCGGATGTCAGGCGGATGATGGCCGAGATGCTGCGCGTGACTCGACCGGGGGGCACCCTCGTGATCATCAATCACTTCCGCAGCCGCAACCGCCTGCTGGCGGCGCTGGATAGCCTCATCGAACCGATCACGCGGCGGCTCGGCTGGCACACCTTGTCCCTCGAAGATGTCACCGGCAACGTGCCGCTGGAGATTACACGCACGTACAAGACCGCGAAACGCTCGCTCTTCACCATCGTGATTGGCAAGAACCGCAAGTCCTGAGCGACCCCCTTGGGTCGTTGCCGCCTGAAAGTGTGCACGGGTAGACCCGAGTCGGCCGGTCAAATTTCCCGCTGGATGCCGGTCTGCGGAGATTGTCTCGAAATTCCGAGACCACCGACTCGGAGACCAGAGATAACAGACGCAAGCCCTCGTTCACGGTGGAGTTGAATCTGTTGCCTTTCGGTCCGTCGTCTGCTGTCCCGCAGCAGCGGAAACTCAATTGTGACACCACTGGCCTTTGGCTATAATGCGCGCATTGTCCGGACAATCCGGCAGAGGAAGGTATCCTAGGCAATGAATGCCCGTAGGCAAAAGTTGAACATTGTTCTCGTGTGCGCCGTAACCGGGGTGTTGTTGTTCGGTGGACGGTTTGTTGGCCGGGTCTCCGCAGTGGCCAAAGAGACCTACGACAACATCGAAGTGTTCACCAACGTCCTAACGCTGGTGCAGAAGAATTATGTCGATTCCGTTACCACCAAGCAGCTCATCGATGGGGCCATCACCGGCATGCTGAGCGCACTCGACCCGCACAGCTCGTATCTCCCTCCCGACCTGTACAAAGAGCTGCAGGTGGATACACGTGGCAGCTTCGGTGGGTTGGGAATTGAAATCACCACACACGACAATGTGTTGACGGTCGTGTCCCCGATCGAGGACACGCCGGCGTACCGCGCGGGCGTAAAGCCCGGTGATCAGATCATCAAGATTCAAGACGAATTCACAAAGGACATGCCGCTCGTTGAGGCTGTCAAGAGGATGCGCGGCGCCCCTGGAACGAAGATCCACCTTTCCCTTCGCCGCGAAGGGGTGCCCCGTTTGCTGGAGATGACGCTGACCCGGGAGGTGATCAGGATCCAGAGTGTCAAGTACCGCATGCTGGAGAAGGGGTATGCTTACCTGCGCATCACGCAGTTCCAGGAGCGGACCGATGACGACCTGCAGCGTGCACTGACAAGCCTTGAAAAGGAGAGTGGCGGCGCTCTGTCGGGTTTGGTGCTGGATTTGCGCAACAATCCGGGTGGTCTGCTGACACAAGCGGTCAAGATCGCGAACGAGTTCGTGGATTCCGGACTGGTCGTTTACACGGATGGCCGCCTGGAAAGCCAGAAACAGAAGTACTTCGCCCACAAGGGCGGGAGTCACACCGAGTTTCCGATGATCGTGCTGGTCAATGCCGGCAGTGCCAGTGCCTCGGAAATTGTGGCCGGGTGCCTGCAGGACCGCAAGCGCGCCCTGGTGCTCGGGACGCAGACCTTCGGTAAGGGGTCGGTGCAGACGATCCTGCCGCTGGACGAGAATTCCGCAATCCGCTTGACGACGGCGCGTTACTACACCCCCAACGGTCGCTCCATCCAGGCGACGGGGATCACCCCTGACGTCGTGGTGGAGAACGTCATCGCGCATCCGAAGACCGGCAACGGCCCGGCCATTCCGATGATTCGTGAACAGAACCTGCCGCGGCACTTCGGGAACAAGAAGAACGGCGGACCGGAGTTGATCGAGCCCAAGCTGGAAGGGGAGCAACCGGAGCCGGAGACCGAGCCGGCGGATACCGACGTCCCACTGGCACGCGAAGGCGAGCTGGGCAAGGATCCGCAACTCGATCGGGCGCTCGAACTGCTGAAGAGCTGGAATGTGTTCAAGACCGTTGTGGCGCAAAACGCGTCATAACGGTCCCGGCAATGTGACAGCGGATCCGGCCAGTCCACCACAACGGCGCGCGCGCTCGTCGCGCCCGGCGCCGTTCGTATCCGAACCGACCCGGCCGTGGCTGACCTGGGGTGGCGTCGTCGGATTTCTGTGCTGCGGTGTGCTGGCGGTCCTGGTGTTCTTGGTCATGTCCGCCCTGCAGGATGTCGATGCGCCTCCTGCCGGTCCGGCGCAACCGCAGGCCAACTGGGCCGCCGACTTTCCCGAGCGTGTCGAACGGGTGACCGAGGCGCTCGGCCAAGTGCCGCTGCCGCTGCCGACGCCCAGCGTCGCCTCGCAGGGTTCCGGCTTGGCGCGCTGGTCTCTCCGGCGCTACGAGCTCACCATCCCGAAGCCACCGCCGTCGCCGTCGCTTTCCCGCCTGTTCGCGCCTGTCAGAGCTGCGGCGTCCGGGGTGACGGTGGGCGTCAGCGAAGAGGAGAGGGGGGCCACGGTGCAGATCGGTATCGAAGGCCTATTGACCCACATCGTCGCACTGCGGTGGTTGGAGCGCCGCGCGCAGCTTGCGATCATCGTCGACAATCTCGGCGCCAATCTGCTGATCGCGCGTGCGTTCTCTGGAATCGATGGGCGGTTGACGTTCGCCGTCACTGCGTTCGCACCGTTTGCTCAGGAGGTGGGGGCCTTGGCGGAGCTGTTTCATCGCGAAGTGCTGTTGGGGGCGGCCGTGCCGGCAGACACCGGCGAAGGTGCGGGCGTGTCCCCTCCGCCAAGCGGCGGCCGGCCGGCATTTGCGCGCTGGTTCGGGAACACCGTGGCCGCCGTACCGCAGGCGGTCGGGATCTATGGCCGCTTTGGCCTGTCTCCCGCTCCCGACCCCGAGCGGCTTCGGTGGCTCCTGGCGGAGGCGAAGGCCCGGAAACTGTTTCTGGTTGAGCCGGGTGGTCCAACGGATCTGACGCCGTGCGACATGGCAGCGGCTGCGCAGGTGGGTTGTGCGTCGGACGTGGTTGTCCTTGAGGCGGGCGACGAGGAAGGGGAGATGCGGCGTCAATTGGAAGGTGTGCTGGCCATGGCGCGCACGCGCGGGCAAGCGATTGCGGTTGTCCCGCCGTTGCCGTCGACCGTCGCCGCGCTCCAGTCCGTCCTGCCTGCCGTGGCTGCCACCGGGATCGATCTGGTCCCGGTCTCGACGATCGTCACGCAGGGGCGATAGGAGGGCTTGGGGGCTTGAGGGCTTGAAAGTCAGATTCCCCACGCCCCCAAGCCCCCAGGCCCACAAGCCCCCACGCCTCCACGCCCCCAAGCCTCCAAGCCCTCCTTGTCCCCGCGCCGATCTATCTGTTACAGTTTTCTGGATGCAGTTGCCGATGGATCTGCCCGCCCTGCATGCGGTGCTCACGGTGTCGCAGCTCAACCAGCGCATCCAGTCGACGCTCGACCGCGTCTTCGACGAGGTATGGGTCGTCGGCGAGATTTCGAATTTTCGTGTACCACCGTCCGGACATTACTACTTCCGCCTGAAGGACGAGCGCAGTCAGATTGCGGGCGTGATGTTTCGCTCCGCGAACCAGGTGCTGCCTTTTCGTCCGGAAGACGGCATGGAGGTGATCGTTCGCGGTCGTGTGGGCCTCTACGATGTCCGCGGGGACTTGCAGCTTTACGCCGAGGGCATGGAACCGCGCGGGCTGGGCAGCCTGCAGCTGGCGCTGGAGCAATTGAAGCAGCGGCTCGCGGCTGAGGGCCTGTTCGCCGAGGAGCGCAAGCGTGCGCTGCCCTTTTTCCCGCGGACGGTGGGGCTGGTTACCTCGTTGAAAGGGGCGGCGATTCACGATCTGCTTACCGTGCTGCGGTCGCGTTGCCCGGGGATCCACGCGCTGGTTCGGCCCGTGCGCGTACAAGGGACCGGCGCGGCCCCGGACATCGTGCAGGCGATCGCGGATCTGAACGAGGACGGGCGGGCCGAGGTGATCATCGTTGGCCGGGGTGGCGGGTCCCTGGAGGATCTCTGGGCCTTCAATGACGAACGCGTCGCCCGCGCCATCGCCGCCTCGCGGGTGCCGGTGGTGTCGGCGGTGGGGCACGAAATCGATGTGACCGTTTCCGACCTGGTGGCCGACCGGCGCGCGCCCACGCCGACCGCCGCCGCGGCCATGGTGGTTCCGGAGCGGCGCGAGTTGCTGGCGCGGCTGGAACAGTTGGAATCGTCGCTGCGTCTGGCGGCACGGCGGCAAATCCGCCGCCAGAGCGACCGTGTTACCGCGGCGGCGCGGCGCTTGCGCGATCCCCGCCAGGTGCTCAAGAACATGCAGCAACGCGTCGACGAACTGAGCGAACGCGCGCTGCGGGCAGCCAGTGGACGCCTGCGTTTCGCGCAGCAACAACTCCGGGGCGCCGCCGAACGACTGCAGGCGCTGAGCCCGCTGGCCGTGCTGCAGCGCGGTTACAGTATCACGCGCCGTGCGACCGACGGCACCGTGGTGCGCGACGCCGCCGGCGTGCATGCCGGTGACGTCCTGCGACTGCTGTTTGCGCGCGGCACCGCCCAGGTTCGCGTGGAGGACACATCGGAGTGAACGGAGGGCTTGAGGGCCTGGGGGCTTGTGGGCTGGGGATCGGCCCCCTTCAAGCCCTCAGGCCCCCAGGTTCCCAGGCCCCCAGAGGACCCGCCCAGATGAAGAACCCGAAGGACACGAAAAAATTCGACCAGGGGATGGCGGAGCTGGAAGCCATCGTCAGCCGGATGGAGACGGGCGACCTGCCGTTGGAGGAGGCCCTCGCTGCTTTCGAAGCCGGCATCGCACTGGTGCGCGCCCTCAACCAACGCCTGACTGAGGCGGAGGCGCGGATCGAAGTGCTCAGCCGCGATGCCCAGGGGACGCTGCACGTGCGGCCGGTATCGGAACAGGAGTTGAAGGAATGATGCGAGTGTCGGATGTCGTGACGCGGCGTAGCTGCCCGTTGGAACAGCTTACCCAAAGTTTCGACAAGGTACCTATGAACCGATTCCAGGGTGGCCGAACACCCCCTCCTTACCAAGCAGGGGGAAGGGGGAGGTCGAGTCGACACGGCGCTGTCAACCTCCCCTGGCCCCTCCTTGGTAAGGAGGGGAACCCTCGTCCGCGCCGCTCGCGCACTAGCCGGGAGCGTGCGGCGTGAACCTGTCTGTCTACCTGGCACGACGACAGCAGCGGGTGAACAGCTTTCTCGAAGGGTGCGTTCCCGCCACGTTGCAGCCGGAAAAACTGGCGCACGCCATGCGGTACTCGCTGCTGTCCGACGGCAAGCGAGTGCGGCCGATCCTGGCGATCGCGGCCTGCGAGGCCGTCGGTGGCCAGATCGCGCGCGTGTTGCCGTTCGCTGGCGCCTTGGAAATGATCCATGCGTATTCGCTGATCCATGACGATCTGCCGGCGATGGATGACGACGACTTGCGGCGCGGCCGGCCGACGAACCACATCGTCTTCGGCGAGGGTATGGCGATCCTGGCCGGGGACGCGCTGCTGACCGAGGCCTTTCGCGTGATGGGTGAGGCGACGGCGCGCGCAGGCGGACGGCAGGGGGCGGCCGTGGAAGCTTTGGTCGAGATCGCCAAGGCGGCCGGTGCCCATGGCATGGTCGGCGGCCAAGTGGCGGACATCAGCGCCGAGGGTACCGTGCCGGACCTGCCGATGGTGGAATTCATCCACGTGCGCAAGACTGGCGCGCTGATCCGCGCGGCGGTCCGTTCCGGGGCACTGCTCGGCGGGGCACGTCCCCGCCAACTGCAGCACCTGACCCGCTATGGAGAGCTGATCGGTCTCGCGTTCCAGGTGGCCGATGACATTCTCGATGCCGAAGCACCGAGCGCCTTTACCGGCAAGAACACGGGCCGCGACCGGGAACGGCAAAAGGCGACCTTCCCGGCGGTCTTGGGGTTACCGGCCGCCAAGGATCACGCGCGCAGCCTCCTTGCCGACGCGTTGGAAACGCTGGTGCCGTTTGGGCCGCGAGCCGAGCCGCTCGCCGAGATTGCCCACTTCGTGGTCGGGAGGGCGTGCTAGGGGAGGGTGGGACGAAGCGCGAACGCCTCGATAAGCTCCTCGTCGATCGCGGCCTGGTCGCCAGTCGCGAGCGGGCGCGGCGGCTCATCATGGCGGGCGAGGTCTGGGTGGCCGGCCGGCGTGTCGACAAGCCGGGGGCGCTGGTGGAGGCGGACGCCGGTATCGAGGTGCGTGGGGCGGACATCCCGTTCGTCAGCCGTGGCGGTCTCAAACTCGATGCGGCGCTGACGCACTGGAACATCGATGTCCGCGACCGTGTCGCCGTCGACGTCGGCGCGTCGACCGGCGGCTTCACCGACTGCCTGTTGCAGCGGGGAGCGCGCCACGTGTTCGCGATTGACGTTGGCTACGGGCAATTCGCCTGGTCGTTGCGGCAGGACCCGCGCGTGACGCTCTTCGAGCGGGCGAACATTCGCGACTTCGATCCCGCGCTGCTCTCCTCCGCGGGGCTGTCGGGCCTCTCCCGAAGCACCGTTCGACAAGCTCCCGATGAGCCAAGCGGCTGGGCTTCACCGAGCAGTGCGGACGAAGGTTCCCCTCCTTACCAAGGAGGGGCCAGGTCAGGTTTGACACGGCGCGGCGATTCGACCTCCCCCTTCGCCCTCCTTGGCAAGGAGGGGGTTCAGTGGCCCACTCGATCCGTCCATCAGCGCCGATCCCGTCGTCAGGGCGAGCGGCAAGATTATTATGAAATGGGCTCTGAGACCGCTCGTGCTGAGCGTGTCGAAGCACGTCGTCCTGTTCATCGACAGCCCGCTCTGGCCGAGGTGGCGGTGATCGACGTTTCCTTCATCTCTCTACGCCTGGTGCTGCCGGTAGTGCTCAAGTTGGTTGTGCCCGGCGCCGTTGTGTTGCCGCTGGTCAAGCCGCAATTCGAGGTGGGGAAGGGCGAGGTCGGCAAGGGCGGGGTGGTGCGCGATCCCGAGCGGCAGCGGGCGGCGGTGGATGCGGTGCGGGAGTTCGGCGCTACGCTTGGCCTGACCTGCCACGGGGACTGCCCGTCGCCGATTCTGGGTCCGAAGGGCAATCAGGAGTTCTTCCTGTATTGCACCGTGCCCGAGCAACGCGATACGAGACGTCGAACGTAGGTGGGAAGCCCGTGGCCTACCAACGTTCGTGCTCAGCTCAGCGGTGCTTGTAATCGCTGCCGATCGGCCAGCGAGCGCTTGCCGTTTCCTGCGGCGATGTTCTGTGGAACCGACTGTGAGGAGCGCAGCAGCTGATCACGTGTGTGGCGGTGAGCAGTGGACGGGCGCTGGCACATGGCGAAGGACCAGGCGACAAAATCAATGGCAAGCCGGTAGACGTCAAGCTTCTCCCAGTGAGCACAAGCGCAAGGTGCGGCGGGAACCGGGGAGTCCGGGGGATGAATCCCCCGGCTGATACGACGAAGCCCGGTCAACCGGGCTGGGCGGTTGCCCCCAGAGGTTGGGGACGAGACGGCTTCCCGCCGGCTTTGCTGTATCAGCCGGGGCATTGATGCCCCGGCCTGGTTCCTACGCCGCTCCCAACGAATCCCCGCCCTGTGTGGCGATTGCTTCCCGATCGCGCGTGAACGCTCCTTGGCCCAATAGATCGGTGCAGCAGCGCCGATCGGGACCTCGTGGTCCAATGTCATATCGCACTGATTACGATTACGATCACGAGTAGGGACACGAACACGTCAGCAACACGACCTTACGACGTGTATCGTTGTGCCTGCAAGCTTCCTGCATCCATCCTCCACAAACAAAACGGGGAGGAGCGATTCGCTCCTCCCCGTTGGTACAACCCAGTGTCGGACTGATCAGCGAGCGGCCATCGCCATCCGCTTCAGCATCCAGGCGATCGCCAGGCCGAGGCCGGAGATCATCAGCAACCCAGGCGGTGACGTCGGTGACGGCACCACTGGGACCGGCGGCCGCGTTCTGGTCGGCGACGGCGTTTGTGTCGGTGTAGGTGTAGGTGTCGGTGTCAGCGTCGGCGTCCTGGTCGGCGTGGGTGTCGGCGTTGGAGTTGGCGTTGGAGTTGGCGTCGGCGTCGGCGTCGGGGTTGGGGTCGGCGTCGGTGTGGGCGTTGGTGTCGGTGTCGGTGTCGGCGTCGGCGTGGGTGTCGGTGTCGGTGTGGGCGTGGGTGTCGGTGTCGGTGTCGGCGTCGGCGTGGGGGTCGGTGTCGGTGTCGGCGTGGG
>JAGDMS010000463.1 GCA_017860575.1 Deltaproteobacteria bacterium
GTCGACAATGACTCGATCCTGCTTCTGCCGAGCGGCTCCGGCGGATAGCCGCGCACTCCGCTCGACCCATCGCCAGCTGCGCGTTCGGTGCGCACGGGGCCCAGCACCGTGCGCACCGCGCTGTCCTCACGGCCGATCTGTCTGCCGTTGCCCGCCGCCGTTGCGCCGGCGTCGACCGTCAACGGGTCAGCGCCAACCTGATCCGCCTCAGAATTTCTGCCGTCCTGAATTTTCCCTGAGGTAATCGCGCGATGCTCCGTCATATGAAGTATCCGAATCGTTGCGTCGTTGCCTGCAATGAAACGGGGGGAGGATTGAGATGCGGACGACCATTCGTTGGCCGGCTTCCGATCTGGATTGCGGTGAGAACGGCGGTGATATCAGGCGTGCTGATGTTGTCGTTGGTTACACATGCACAACCCTATAGATTCAACATCCCTACCCAGAGTCTGGATGCTGCCTTGAAGCAGTTCGGCCTTCAAGCGAATCGCCAGGTGTTGTTCTCCGCGGAGGCTGTCGTTGGACAACAAAGCAACACCGTCATTGGAAATTTCGACGACATCCGTGCCCTCGAACTGCTGCTTCCCGGGACAGGACTAACGTTCGAGTCGACGGCATCCAACGTATTGCTGATCAAGAAGGAACCCGCGAAAGGCGTGGCGCCGCTTCCAGGCGCCATCCAGAAACGAACCGTTCCGAAGATCGAGACGGACATCGAGGAGGTGACCGTCACCGCGCAGAAGCGTGAGGAAAACAGGCAGGAGATTCCGCTCTCTGTTACCGTGATCGGACCCGCCCAACTGGAGGAACACGGCGTCGCGAACGTGCGGGACATCGGAGGACTCGCACCCAATGTGCGCATCGTGTCAAACCCGGGAAGTAGTGCGGGCGTGACGATAACGATCCGTGGCGTCGGGGGTGGCAGCCCCAGCGTTACGCAACAGCAGCCCGCTGGGATGTACGTCGATGGCGCCTTTATTGCCAAGCTGTCCGGCTCCAATCTGGACCTGGACGATCTCGAACGCGTCGAGGTACTGCGCGGCCCGCAAGGGACTCTGTACGGTCGCAACACCATTGCGGGAACAATCAACTTCGTCACCGCGAAGCCCACGGATGAGCGGTTGATTACCGTGAGGACCGAGGGCGGCAACTTCGACACCTTCAACGGGCGGCTCACGATCAATCTACCGCTGATTGGCAAGAACGGATGGCTCCAGTCGGATGCGCTCGGCACGATTAGCCTTCGGGAAGCAGTGGCCTACAGAGCGCACGACGGGTTTTTTCGTAACGCGTCGCCGACTGCGGTGCCGGCAGGTGGCAGCCGGGTTTTCAATAACCTGAATCGCGTGTTCAGTCGAACCGCGCTGCGCTGGGAGCCCACTGGGGCGGTGACCATCGACTACTCCGCTGAATACCACCGGTATAGCGACGCGAGTTCCGCCTTCCAGCTGACATTCCTCTATCCCGAATCGGCGGTCGCAACAGGTCCGTTCGATCTCACGCCATACATCCGAACGAATCGTGTTGAGGCTACCGGTAATAACGCGATCTTCGAGTCGGCCAAGTTCGACGCGCAGGGTAACTACATCGCGAGTCCGCTTGCGGATGACGGCAATCACCGTATGCACGTCCTGACCGGGGAGTA
Organism: Deltaproteobacteria bacterium; assembly: GCA_017860575.1. Lineage (GTDB taxonomy): Bacteria > Desulfobacterota > Binatia > HRBIN30 > HRBIN30 > JAGDMS01. The sequence goes on from JAGDMS010000463.1 coordinate 1,646, forward strand.
TCGGCTCGGCGAGTTGGGACCGTTGGGCACGGCCAGCGTAAGATCCATTTCGGCGTTTCGGGACTTTACCCATAGGCAGGCACAGGACATGGACGGCAGTCCGCTGCATGTCCTGGAATTCCAGCACTTGATGCATACGCAGCACTGGAGTGAAGAGCTGCAGTGGGTGGGGGCAGCACCACGGTTCCGTTACGTCGCGGGCGCCTACTATTATGGGGAGCGGGCCGTCCTCGACCAGAGCCAGGTGCTCTTCGCGGGAGCGAGCGATCTCCCGTACCGTGCGGTTAATACCGTCAGTTCGTACGCGCCGTTCGGTCAGGTGACCTACACGCCACCGTTCGGGGGTGACAAATTCAGTGTCACCGTCGGCGTGCGCTACACCCAGGAGCAGGTCCACGTGGACAAGTCGTTTCGCTGCATCACTGCTATCGCCCCCGTCGGGGGAACGCCGATCAACACCTGCAACCAAGCTTTCATTCCATCCCCTTCGTTGCATAACTGGTCGAGTTCCAGGGGAAAGGCCTTTGGCGGCGCGGATGGGATCTCGCCAATCGGAGCCTTCTCCTATCAATGGACCGATGATCTGATGACCTATTTTCGTATTGCCCGCGGTTTCAAGAGCGGTGGCTTCAATGGCACGACCAACGATCCGCGCGCATTTGCGGTGCCGTTCGGCCCGGAGAAACTGCTGCAGTACGAAGCGGGATTCAAGGCGCAGTGGTTCGACCATCGACTGCTCGTCAACGCCACTGGGTTCTACAGTGACTACAGCGACTTGCAGCAAACTGCGTTCCGCCCAAGCCCGCAAGGAGGGGTATTTAACATATTATCCAACGTTGACTCAGCGGAGATCTGGGGCAGCGAGGTGGAGGTCATCACGATCCCGGTTCGGGGGCTGGAGGCCACGGCATACTACAGCCTTGCGCTGCCGAAGTTCTTGAAGTGGCTCGACCAAAGAGTCGACGCTGCCGGGCAGCCGATTTTCGATCCGAACGGCAGACCCGTGCTGGAAAACGTCGCTGGTCACCGCGCGTTCGCCATGATGGCCGAACACCAGGCCTCGGCCGGCCTAAGGTACACGGCGGCGCCGACCGCCAGTGGCACGTTCTCGGCCCACCTGGACGTGTCCTGGCAGGACAAGGTCAACTTCGTGACGAACAACGAGACGGCGGGTGCGCAAGCGATGAAAGCGCCTAACTATGCAGTGGTGAATGGCCGCCTCCAACTCGCCGAGATTCCGCTCCAGCAGGGCACTCTCGATCTCGCGCTGTTCGGCCGCAACTTGTTCGACAAGAAATATCGCATCTATGGCATCGACTTTGGCTCACAGCTGGGTCTAGCGGGCAACGCCTACGGTGACCCCCGAACGTTCGGACTGGGCCTTACTTACAATTTCTCGGCGTCGTGAGAGAAGGAGGATGAGGGACCACCAGATTCCCATACGAGCCACCTGGCAATCCGATCAGCCACGTGGGAGTGGCACGATCAGGGAGAGCACGGGCTGCGAAAGTCGGCGCCGGATGCTCGCGCGAGGGGTTCTAATAGCGCTGTTGGTCGTCAGCGCGGCTGTTTGCGATGCCTTACGCACAGAGTTCTTCTCGGGCGCGCGTGCGTACGGCGGAGGCCCTCGCAGGGTTGGTGGACGGCGCGTGGGAGG
>JAGDMS010000464.1 GCA_017860575.1 Deltaproteobacteria bacterium
AGCACCGGCACGAAAGACCCCAAGGCTTCAGATGTCCTTTACATCGAGGCGCTCGCGGCTCCGGACACCATCAACACGATACCCGAGAAGACGCTACTCGCTTTCGCCGATCACGGTGAGGTGAAGAGCACCCTGCCGGATGACAGTAGCGATGCCGAAGAGATGCTCGCTAAATTTGCGCGGGTGGGTGTGAACGATTCGGCACTCGCCGCCCAACTCCAGCGCGAGGGAGCCCTTTCCTTTGACAAGTCCTGGAACGAGCTGATGGATTCAATCGAGTCAAAGAGCGACGCGCTCGGAAAGGGGGCCTAACTAGGGGGGAAAATGATACCACGAACCCAATACCGAGGACATGGCCACCGATGCAACGGCCGGCGTGAAGCTCTAGTGGGACATCCTTCATCAGGAGAGTGAAACGATGATCGACCAAGCTCAACTCGATCGGCTTTGTATCAATACAATTCGCACCCTTTCCATCGATGCCATTCAAAAGGCGCACTCCGGTCATCCCGGTACCCCGATGGGCGCCGCCCCGACGGTCTACTGCTTGTGGCAGCGCTTTCTGCGCTACGATCCGGAGGACGTCAACTGGGCGAATCGTGACCGCTTCGTGTTGTCGAACGGCCACGCCTCCGCGATGCTCTATAGCCTGCTTTATCTCTCCGGCGTCAAGGCGATGAATCCAACCTACGAGCAGGTCGGTCGTCCCGCGGTGACGCTCGACGACCTCAAGAACTTTCGTCAGGCCGGCAGCCGGTGTCCGGGCCATCCGGAGTACGGCTGGACCTCAGGCGTGGAGGCGACGACGGGGCCGCTCGGACAGGGCGTTGCGATGAGCGTCGGCATGGCTATCGCGGAGCGATGGCTGGCGGCCACCTACAATCGTCCCGGCTACGATCTGTTCAACTACAACGTGTATGCCCTTTGCGGGGACGGCTGCATGATGGAAGGGATCAGCAGTGAGGCGGCGTCCCTGGCCGGTCACCTCAAGCTTTCCAACCTCTGTTGGATCTACGACGATAACCACGTCACCATTGAGGGCCCCACCAGCATCACCTTTACGGAGGACGTGGCGGCCCGCTTTCTGGGGTACGGCTGGAAGGTCACTCACGTGAGCGATGCGAACGACCTGGATATGCTGGTCCGGGCTTACGAGACCTTTCTCAACACGCATGATTGTCCAACGCTAATCATCGTCGAGAGTCACATCGGTTATGGCGCTCCCCACAAACAGGACACCAGCACGGCCCACGGTGAGCCGCTTGGCCCCGAAGAGGTCAGGCTGGCAAAGGAATTCTACAGCTGGGACCCTGACACTCAGTTTTATGTGCCTGACGGCGTTCAGGCGCATTTCGAGGAGCAGCTCGGCCGCCGCGGCGCCTCACTCCACTCTGCCTGGGATGATCTGTTCGCAGCCTATCGCAAGCAGTACCCGGATCTCGCCGATCAGATTGATCACATGCAGCGCCGTGACTTACCTGAAGGCTGGGACAGCGCTCTACCGACCTTCCCGGCGGATGCGAAGGGCATGGCTAGTCGCGAGTCGTCGGGCAAGGTGTTGAACGCCGTCGCCGAGAAGGTACCGTGGCTGCTGGGCGGCGCGGCGGACCTGTCGCCGTCCACCAAAACTCACCTGGGCTTCAAGTTTGCCGGCGAGTTTCAGGCGCCGGGCCAGGATGGCGAATACCGCGGGCGCAACTTCCACTTCGGCGTACGCGAACACGCGATGTGCGCCATCGTCAACGGACTGGGGCTGTCGAAACTGCGCCCCTACGGCTCGAGTTTCTTCATCTTCACCGATTACTGTCGTGGGGCGCTGAGGCTCAGCGCACTGATGGAGCTACCGGTCGTCTACATCTGGAGTCACGACTCGATCAGCATGGGTGAGGACGGACCAACCCACCAGCCAATCGAACAACTCGCGTCATTTCGCGCGATGCCCGGCATGATTGTACTGCGCCCGGCGGACGCGAACGAGGTGGTCGAGGCCTGGCGGGTGATCATGCGGGTCAAGGACCGCCCTGTCAGCCTGGTGCTGACGCGGCAGGCGCTGGCGACCCTGGACCGCATGAAGTACGCGTCGGCGTGCCACGTGTCGCGGGGCGCTTATGTGCTCGCCGACGCCCTGGACGGCAGACCCGATGTCCTGCTGCTGGCGACTGGAAGCGAAGTCTCCCTCTGCGTCAGGGCTTATGAGCAGCTGAAGTCGGAAGGAATCAAGGCGCGCGTGATCAGTATGCCGTCATGGGAACTGTTCGAGAGTCAGAGCCAGGAGTACCGCGACAGCGTGATTCCGCCGAAGATCGCAGCACGCGTCGCAGTCGAAGAGGCATCCACCTTCGGTTGGGAACGTTATGCCGGCCTCCAAGGAACCGTCCTTGGCTTGAACACATTCGGACTGTCTGCGCCAATGAAGGTCGTCGCGCAGCACTTCGGGTTTGAGCCTGAACACGTTGTTGCCGCAGCCGAGGAACAAATCGCGCGTCACGCCTTGAAGAAGCGAGCTCGTCGTACGAACTCCGAAGGGTCAGGTCGAAGAAGAAGAGTGAGGGTATGACCGATTCACCGAATGATCGGCCGGAGATGGCAGATCAACACTGGAGCACCGACTCCAGCGAATCCACTGAGCAGCTGCCCAGAGGACACACACGCGACGCCGTTTAGCGACGCTTTAAGTATTTTTCGGGGAGATATGGGAATGGAAGTAAGTCCTTTTGCAGGAAAGCCGGCCGAACCATCGATGCTCGTCAACGTGCCAAGACTCGTCACGGCCTATTATACCGAGGTGCCTGATCCTTCGGCGCCGGAGCAGAGGGTTGCGTTCGGCACCTCGGGGCACCGCGGTTCCGCTTTTGAGAAGTCCTTCAACGAATGGCATATTCTTGCGATCAGTCAAGCCATTTGCCTGTACCGTAAGCAACAGAAGATCGACGGCCCGCTGTTCCTCGGCATGGACACTCACGCGCTATCGGTGCCGGCTCTCGCCAGCGCGCTGGAGGTGCTGGGGGCCAATGGTGTGGAAGTCATGCTCTCGGAGGGAGACGAATACACCCCGACCCCTGTTGTCTCTCATGCGATTCTCACTTACAACCGCGGGCGCAAGACCGGACTCGCCGACGGCGTCGTGATCACGCCCTCGCACAATCCGCCCCATGATGGCGGCTTCAAGTACAACCCCCCGAACGGCGGGCCGGCGGAACACGCCGTCACCGATTGGATCGAGGCGAAGGCAAACGGGTTTCTCGAGAATGGTCTGCGGGGTGTGAAGAGGATGCCTTTCGAGAAGGCGCTTCGCGCCGCCGAGCGCTACGGGTTGAAACTCACCGTCGTCAACGAGGCTGTCGACCCTACCTTCCGTTTCATGACTGTGGATTGGGACGGCAAGATCCGTATGGATCCCTCATCGCCCTATGCAATGCAAAGTTTGATCGATCTGAGGGATCGCTTCGAGATTGCTTTCGGGTGCGATACCGACCACGACCGGCATGGGGTTGTTACCCGGAGTGCGGGACTGCTGCCGCCCAACCACTACCTTGCGGTCGCCATCTTCTATCTCTTCCAACACCGGCCCAGGTGGCGCAAGGATGCGGCGGTGGGAAAGACCGTGGTGAGCAGCCAGATGATTGATCGCGTCACCGCGAAGCTGGGGCGGAAGCTCTACGAAATGCCGGTTGGCTTCAAGTGGTTCGTGGATGGTCTGCTCGACGGCTCGCTTGGCTTTGGCGGGGAAGAGAGTGCGGGCGCGTCGTTTGTCCGTCGGGATGCGCAGCAGGTCCGGCTCACCGACCTGGCTGGAAAAAAGATCGGGACCATCCTCACCCACGCGCCGGGTAACGGCGCTCCCATCGGCGGGTTGAAGGTGGTGACGGAGAACGGATGGTTTGCGGCGCGTCCATCAGGGACCGAGAATATCTACAAGA
>JAGDMS010000465.1 GCA_017860575.1 Deltaproteobacteria bacterium
TCGCATTCTCCTCCACCAAGGCCGCCCCCGGGTGGGAGATCCACTCGATCCGCCCGGACGGTTTCGATCTCCGGCGGCACACGTTCTTGGGGAGGGCCGCGCATTTCCCGCTCTGGTCGCCCGACGGGCGCCGTCTTGCGTTCACTGAGGCGGGCTCCGACCAACGGACCTACGTCATCGACGTGAACGGGCCGTGGCCGGCGGAGTCGCTGACGCCGCTGCTCACACCGCCCGAGCCGCTCGACCACCGCTACCGCCCGTTTTCGTGGTCGGCGGACGGCCGACGCATCGTGGCCTATTCCCAGCGGGGGGCGGGGATGATCGTATACGACGTCGCCACCGGCGCCCATGAACGAATCTCCGATGTGGGCGAATGGCCGCGCTGGCTGAGCGACAGCCGCCGCCTGGTGTTCATCAGAGACGGCGCGTTGCACCTGATCGATACCAGGACGAAGGCATCGCGGGAGATCTACCGATCTCCGGCCGGCACGATCACCAACCTGTCCGTGGCCCCCGACGACCGGGCCATCTACTTTATCCTGACCCGCGACGAGGGCAACATCTGGCTCGCGACGCTGAAGTAGGGAATTCGGCTGAGGACAGCTTTGCACTCGCTGTCATCGAGAGATCGACGCCTCCTGAAGAGTTCCCAGCCTGCCTCACGTTCGGGCCTCCGGTAGCTCCGTTCATTTCTCCACCTCCAGCCCCCATACCGGTGCAGAACACCCCCCATGCCGATATCGGTAATGTCATTGTGGAAGTACTGACCGCCGATGGTTTCGACGCTGCAGAAGCCCCCCTCTGGTCAGTTGGATAGCAACGCCGCCCTCAGCCGGTATCTTCCAGATCGCCGGAGATGTGGCGTTCGGCTTGACCCGCGCATCACTGATGTGTTTTCGGGTGAAGGGCGCGGTCCGGATGTATACTGGGCCCGGATATTCAAGTGAGGCGGAGATTGGGGGGAGTGCGTGAACCCCGAGCGGAGCCGACAGGTTGATCAGACCTGCAACCGGGTGCGCGAACTCGACCCGGTCGAACGCGCCGCTTTCCTGACCCAGGCGTGCGCCGGGGACGAGTTCCTCAGGCGTGAGGTGGAGTCGCGTCTGGGGATGCAACTGGCCGAAGGCTTGGCCGCGGCCCACGATCAGGGAGTGGTGCACCGGGACCTCAAACCCGGCAATCTCCTCGTCACGCCTGACGGACGGCTGAAGATCCTCGATTTTGGATTGGCAAAGCTCGTCGAACCGATGGATCAGACGGCGCGACAACCGAGAGCGCGACGCAGGCAGCGGCAGGCACGCTGCCCCACATGGCTCCGGAACAGCTGCGTGGCGACACGGTCGATGCCCGCACCGACATCCATGCAGCCGGGATGGTGATCTATGAGATGGCAACCGGTCAGCGGCCATTCCCTGAGGATACGGCCCCGCGCCAGCGCCTGATCTCTGCTCCCGGATGCGGCCAGCCCGTATCCCAGCACAACGGCGATCTCGATTGATTCCTTGTTAGGGCACTCGGAAGTCAAAGGCCGCACGATTCACAACAAACATGTCACCGAGCAGTATTGTCGGGGCTTCCGAAGCCCGTGTGAGGCGAATACGGCCACATGTAACCCGGCATCATCGCCGGCAGAACACCAACCAGCAGCACAGTGAGGCTGCGCTTTCCGAGCCAAAGGTGCATGAATTGATCGTAGCACGTCTGCGTTCGCTGAGTCGCCGCTATCTCGAGTGGGCAGTTAAAAGTGAGTGCTCAAGTGGTGATGCCCCATGTTCGGATAACGGGCTCCTCGGAGGAGTGAGATCGCCCTCAGTTGTCCAAAAGTCGTGTTCGGGTCATAAAACCAGGGGCACGCTCTCTACGGCGCGAGCGGCGGCGGAATGCGACGCTTTGTCGCCTGCTCGAAGGCGTAAGCCAGTTCAAGGAGCCGGGGCTCGCTGCACGCGAGGCCGGTGAAACTGACGCCAAATGGGGCGGGTCTGGCGTTGAAGCCGTTCGGGAACGGCGGCGTGGGCGCGTTGGGCACGGTTCCAAAAGGAACGATCACCGTCGGGTACCCCGGCCGTGCGGCGATCGCCGCACCGTTGGCTGCGGGAAACAGGAGCGCGTCCAAGTTCTGCGCTTTCATCACTGCCTCGATGCCACGGATGCCGGCGAGGGCGATGTCTTTCGCACGGTCCGCCTCATAGCGGGCTTTGTCGGCCGAAACATCCATCTCGTCGGAAATATCCAGGTTCGACTGACCGTACCTGATGGCATTGCCCAGCGTGTGAGCGAGATTTGATTCCCGCAATGCCGTCAGGGTCTTTACCGGCGCTGCGGCGCCGAGCGTCGCCAGCCACGCGTTGAAGTCGCGCTTCATCCCATACTTCAGGACCACGGAGCAGTTGGCATCCCTTCCCTTGGCATTGCTGGTGCCGGAACACACCGGTCCCCAGGTTACGAAATTGTTGGACGGATCGGGGTCGAGGATGCTCGGGATGTCGGCTGGATCGACAATGACGGCCCCCTCGTCCCTGAGCATACCGATGGCTTCTTCCATCACCGCTGCCTGCTCCCTGCTCAGACCTCCTGCGGGACGATCACGCCCGGGTACCTTCGCCTCACTGTAAAAGAACGCGCGCGGTATTCCAATGCGGGCTCCGCGCAGGCCCTCGCGCCGCAGGAATCTGGTGTAATCGCGGCCCGCCGGGGGTGTGCATGTTTCCGTGGCTGGGTCGTTCGGGTCAGGCGCGGGGCTCTCGAGGGCGCCGAGCAGGATGCAGGCGTCGGTCACCGTACGCGCCATCGGGCCAGCCGTGTCCTGATCCGACGTGATGGGAATAATGCCGTAGCGGCTGATCCGCCCGACGGTCGGCTTGATGCCGACCAGCATGTTCTGGTTCGAAGGGCTGAGTAGCGAGCCGGATGTTTCGGTCCCGACATTGGCCGCCCAGAAACTCGCAGCCGTGCCGATGCCCGAGCTGGAACCTCCAGGGGAGAGTGCAGGCCGCCCGTCGGCGGTGGCCTCGCGCGGATCGCGGCGCGGGTCGTATGGATTCAGGCCGAAGCCCCCGAGCGCGCTGTAGTTGCCAGGCATCGGCGAGGGTCCGCCGGCGACAAAGTTGGCCAGCTCGGTCATGACCGTCTTCGCAATGATTATCGCGCCGGTGTCGCGCAGGTTTTTCGTGACCGTAGCCTCATACGGAGGAACCAGGCCGGCAAACGCGAGGGCGCCTCCTGTCGTCGGCATGTCGGTCGTCTGGATGTTGTCCTTGAGGGCGATCGGTATGCCGTGCAGCGGTCCGCGTACT
>JAGDMS010000004.1 GCA_017860575.1 Deltaproteobacteria bacterium
GCAGCCGGCGGTTCATAGCCGGCAAAGCGGAGAGCATCGGCGGACGGTGCCGTGGGCTCCATCAACGGAGGCATCACCTCACGCGCCGACGTGCGCAGGGCCACACTCTCTACTGCTGCTTCAGGAACGGCCCCTTCGGACAGGGAGGACACGTGCGGAGCGGTGATTGAGGGCTCTGTGGCCGCAACGGCAAGCATTGCTGGGGTGGAACTGGCCACCGGTTGTGGAGACCCGGTCGACGGTTCGGCAGCCGGCTGTTGCAGCATATTCGTCAGACTGGGTCCCGTGCCCGATTGCGCATGACTGGCTCCGGCCAGCCCGCACTCATCGGCGGGTGCCTTGGCCTCCTCAAAGGGCCGTTGTGTCCACTCCTGAGCCTGCCTCCGGCGGGAGCCGTCCAACAGTGTCAGCACGAAGGGAGCGACGTACAAAAGGAGTACGGCGGCGACGACGATTGCGATTTCCGCGGTGGTAATAGTGGGCATGGCAAGTACGGTGTCCTGACGCCGGTCGGGCAGCGGCGCCTCAGCGAACGTGCGGCCGGGCAATTGTGCCGGTGAGCATGATCGGGGCGTCCGGTTTCGATCCAGCCGGCCGTGGAATCAGGCCGACGAGTGTTTTTACGGCATCTGGCGTGGCCAAGCTTTGCTGGATGGTTACCCGCAGGTTGAGCATGCTTTCCTCGGGTGGATCCCGGAACACGATGTTGCCGGACGCCTGCACGTCGATGTCGCCAGTTGCCTGAAACTCCTGCACCTCCAAGCGTCCCTCGCGCACGGCGAACTTGGCTTTGGTCTGCCGCAGGCGCAGGTCTGGCACCGGGAATCCTCCGACCTTGGCTCCGGTGAGTGCGGCGCCGTCGACGAAAAGCTCGCCGGTGCCTTGGCCGGGATTCAGGTTCGGGGCGCGACCTTCGAAATTCATGGCCCCGGAGACGCGCCCGGCCAGCTGGCCCTCGTCGAGGAGCGCGGTCAGCGCCCGATACCGTGACAGGCTGAGGTCCTTCCATTGCATGGTGCCGGCCATGGACGCACCGGTGATGCTGACCTCGCCAGTGGCGGCGCCGCCGTAGAGGTCGGCGTGCAGTAGGAAGTCGTACAGGTTGCCGCGCAACAAGGCACCCAGGGCGGGGCGGACCCACAGGCGGTTACACTCGATGTAGGGAGCTTGACCATCGGCGCTGGCCGACGCGATCTGCACGCCGTCGATTTCGTAGCCGTTGAACCAGGCGAAGCGCACGCCGGTGAAGTCGATGACGGCCGGGCCATGCGCGGCGCGGAGCGCCCGGCGCACGACCAACTCATGCGGAAAGGTGACCAGCAAGAACAAGAGGAAGAGGACGGAGGTGAAGCCGGAGTAGAGCACGGTCCGGCGTCCGCCGAGATTGCCGAGCCAATCGAGCGAGAACCGCAACTGCGGCAGGCGGAGCCGAGGCAGGCGCATCACTGGTTCACCGCCTTCAGTACGGACACCGTGGCGGTGACATCGAAGTTGCGAATGTCATTGTGCCGCTTTTTGACCTGCAGACGGCTGAAGCGGAGGGGGTGCTCGCCTTTCTCGATGCGATACATGAGGTCGACCAACTGGGGCAAGCTGATCTGGTTGAGATGAATCTCCACCATTTGTTCCTGAAAGTCCGTGTTCGGGATGTTCTTCTCCGCTGGATTCATCGAGGTGACATGTTCGCGGCCAACCGCCTGGGTCACGGCGCTGTTGAGGTAGGGGAAGAGTGAGAAATTCGGGTCGCCGGGGTTGAGCGCGGTCTGGTTGGCCTCGATCCGGCGCTGCAGGTCGAGGTACGTCTGGCGCTCCTTCTGGATCTCCACAAGGTCCTTTTCCTTGAGCGCGATGCGCCGTGCAATCTGTTCGCGGCTGCTCTGCAACGGCTCCCACACGAAACTGTACAACGAGATGAGAACGACGCTGATCGCCGCGGCACCGACGAGCAAGCGCTCGCGGGGCGCCAACCGGGCGTAGTAGCTGAGGAGCGCACGGGGGTCGTAATTCATGGGGTTCCTTGCGGCCCGCTGCTGGCTGCGGTGTCCTTGTTGAGGGTGAGCACGAGCCGGAAATCGACCTTGCCATCCTGGGCAGCCTTGACCTCTTTCACCTGCACGTCGCCGAAGTAACGCGTGTTCAGCAACTGCTGCTTGATAGCGTCAACCGCCTCGAAGGAATCGGCCTTCGCCTTGATTCGCACAGCCTCGGGGTCCATCACATACTCATCCGTGTCGACCTTGGTGCTGTCCGGAATAGCCGTGGCGATCGTGCGCAAAACATCGATGGCGGTGGCACCGCTGACGGGAGCAAGGCCACCGAGGATTTGTAGCCGTTTTTGTGCCGCGTCGATCTCTGCTTTGAGTTGTGTGCGTTCGTCGACCACGCGGTGCACATCGGGTAGGGTTTGCGTGAAGACGTTGCGGATGCCCGTCTGCAGCGCGGCCAAGCGACCCGCGAGTTGCTGGTAGCTCATGTATTGATTGGTGACGACCAACGCCAGCAGGACCGCGGCGAGCGTGCCGGTACCCCACAGGGCGCGGCGCATCTCGTCTTGGCCACGATGGTAGGCAAACTCGCCCTGCCGGAAGTTGACGCCCACGGCGCCGCTGGGTGAGGCCTCGCGCAGCGCCAAGCCGAGCGGGACCGCGAAGCGTTCGACCTCGCCGCGCAGCGCCGGCGGGATATTGCGCAGTGGAGAGTCGCCGAGACGGTGCAGGGACAGGCCCAACTCGCGTGTGAGTGTCGCGCCCAATTGGTCGAAGAGGGGGCCCTCACCGGCCAACCAGCAGGGGAACGCCGACTCCAGCGGTCCGGCGTTGAAGGCGAGCAGCGACCAGCGGATCTCCCGCACCAGCTCCTGCAGATAGGTCGCACTTGGTGCCGCGTGGCCGTTGCCGGAGACGGCGGCTTCGATCTCACCGGTGGCCACGCCCATCGCCGGCGTCAACGTGCGCAGGCCCAGCAGGTGCCGGTTGCGGAAGAGGGCCACCACTGTACGCCACGGGTTGCCATCAACGTACACGAAGTTCTCAGGGACGGTCGTCCCCAGCAGTTGCAGCACGTTCAGCGTAGCGAGCGGTGCCAGGTCGACGACCTTGGGATCGAGGCCGGCCTCACGGAGGATGGTGAGGTGCCGCTCCAGATCCTCACGCAGCACCGTTGCCGCGAGTACCATCGTGCCTTCGCTGTCGCGTCGCAGGACGTGGTAATCCACAATCATGTCGTCCAGGCCGAACGGCACCTGCGTCTCGAGCTCGAACGGGACGGTCTGGTCAAGCCGCTTGCGGTCGCGAAAGGGCAGAAAGAACGTGCGCAGCGCCACCAGGTGGCCGGGCAGTGAGGACAGGACGGTGTCGGCCTGGGCTTCGTGGCGGCGCACGAAGTCGCGCACCTGTTGGGAGACGGCGTCGGCGGACGCAAGCGGTTCGCCATAGAAGCCGACCACGCGATAGTCGCGGAACGTCGTCTCGATGACGACGGCCTTCAATTCGTGCGCGGCGACTTCCAGCGCCAAAATGCGTTGCGGCATACTGGTTCTTATCCACCCATTCCCGGGAAACCCATGTCCAGCGGGTTGTTCATGCCGGGGTCCTGGTCGGACTCTTGCTCGAACAACACCGCGCCCCCCTCCTTTTGCCAATCTAATTGGGTCAAAGTCCAGCACGGCACGGTCGGCGGCGACTTCGGGGGGTTGCAGGGGACCTGCCGACGGTAGACCAGCATGGAGGCCGAGCGGCTGATACCGCCCTTGCCAGTGAGCGGGTTGGCGTTCACCGTGGCGCTGGCGCGAATGAGGAAAAAGTTGCTGGTGACTCCAAGCATGTTCACAACGTAATTGTTCGAAGGGTCCCGGCCCATGCCGTCAAGCAATCCACGGAGATCCTCGACCGTGAGTCCCTGGTCTTGACGCTGCGAGATGATGTTGTCAACCACGCCGGCATCAGGGATGATCGCTCCCAGGACCTCCCTCGGGGCGGTGTTGACGTTGACCTTTGGCGGCTGGCGAAAGTCGAGGGCGCTGAGGACCGGGCGTGCGCGTCGCACCAGCGCCGGTGTGAGGCCCGCAATCACGCTGGCGTCGTCCAGGGACGGAAAGTCCCACTGCGAGGGATTGGTGGCTTGGCTGGTCCCCGGCGTAGGTGTGCCAGTGGCCTGGCCGGTCTGACCGGGGTTGCTAGTGGATTGCGAGAGGATCTGGAAGAGCTGGCTCCAGTAATCGCTAATGGCATCAGCCACCATTCCGGAGCCGCCACGTTGCTCGAGAAGCGTGCCGACCGCGGTGGTCCAGCGCTTGAACAGGGGCGGGTTGGCGTTCTCGGGATTTTGTGCTTGCCGCCATTCGAACGGGGTGCGCGGGCGCGTCAAGTTGAGGTTGAGCTTCCCGCCCTCATCGATGATTTGAACCCGCAGCCGCATGTTGTCCGGCAGGATGAACTGGCTGTTCAGCTGCTCGGGATTGCCCCAGTCCTCGGTATATGCGTCGAACTTGATGTTGTCGTCGTGGAGCAGGACCGCCTCGCCCAGATTGATGCCCGAGCGCGCCAGCAGGGAGGCCTGCAAGCCGTTCAAGGCGTTGCGTGCCATGTGGGCGTCGATTTGCACGGAGTAGGTGAACTCCACCACGATGATGGTGAGGATGGCGACGACCATGAGGGTCACGATCAGGGCGATGCCGCGCTCGTTCCTCATCGTTGAACTCCGGGAGTTGGGGGTGGGGCATACAAGGGGAGGTCGACAATCGTACTGAAGTCGTGGACACCCCCTTGGCTATCGGCCAGGAACAGCGTCACCTCGACGGCGCCGGGCAAACCGATGGGGGGCTGCCCCGTCGGTACCTGAACAGTGGTGTCCCAGGAATCCGTCCATTCTCCGCCCTGCGGATTCAGGTAGCGGAAACGCAGGCCCGCGACCTGATCGAGGAGGTACGCGGCGAAGGCCACTGGTGCGGGCGCCGCGGCAGCTTCATCGACGCTGTCGGCGTTCAGGTCGTCGGTGGCGACGTCGGTCAGCAATTGTTCCTGGCGCCGGAGCGCGAACAGCGACCGCGTGTTTTGCATCGGGTCGAGGGAGTAGGAGACCAGTGCCCGGCCACCCCGATTCTGCGAGACGCCGTACAGGCGCCGCACAACGAGGGCGAACTGCACCGCGTCGGACGGCGTGCGGCCCGTGCCGGGGATGCCGATAAATCCTATGTTGCGGCCCGCGGTGGGGGGCAGGGCGCCTTCCAACTCGTCCGCGATCTTCAGCACCACCTCACGGCCCGACGCATACAGCTCGGCCCGATCTTCCGAATGGTTCTTGGCATACAGTGCCCGCGACAGGACCCCATATACGGTGAGCATGATGATCCCGAGGATGGTGGTCGCGATCATGATCTCGATCAACGTGAAGCCGCGCCGCGCCATGTCACACCCCCGGATCGCGGACGAAGTACACGAGCTCACACGCACTCGGTGCGGATTCGTCCCAGATGACGCGGATGACGACCTCGCGCATCTCGTCGAGTCCTGTCGACAGGACGCGGCGTTCCCAGCGATACCCCGGATAGCCGTCGAACGTGCCTTGGTCGTCGCCGAGGTCGCCCAGGCCATTGCTGGTCACCTGGAACTGGATCTGGCTGATGAGCTCGCGGGCCAACAGCGTGGCGCGGGTGAGGTTCTGATCGCGCGCGACGATCTTGATGTTGCGCGCGTGCAGTCCCAGCAGGCCGACGACCGCAAAGGCGATGATTGCCAGTGCGACCATGACTTCGAGCAGGGTGAATCCGGCGGGCAGGCGGGGCAGGCCGCGGCGTGGCGATGCGGGTGCGTGGCGCATGCTCACTCCGAGTACTGCACCTCACGGTAGCCCGCGTCGGTGTTCAGGCGGCCGTTCATCGGGTTGAGCCACAGCGTATAGGCCTCGCGGCCGTTGCCGAGATGAATCACCGTGGGGTCGACCGAGCCGTCGGGGTAGAAGACGGTGTACACTTGCCCTTGCGCGATCTTGCCCGCAAGGGTGGGCAGGACCACGTCCATCATGCTGATCGGGTGTTCCAACTTGGTGCCGCGCGCCAAGCTGCCGATGTCGTGCGCGAACTGCGCCAGATCGACGGAGGCGTCGGCGGCGGAGACCCAGTAGCGCTGCTGGTCGAGATCGTAGTTCAGGCGGTAGGCGCTTCCGTTGAGGACGGCCTCACTGCGCAGGAGGCGGAACGTCAGGGCAAGACGGTGCGACTGCGCCTCGAGCTCGGTGCGTCCGGGATCGCGCAGGCGCGGAATGAGCAGTGCAAACACCACCGTCATGATGATGAGCACCAGCGCGAGTTCGATCAGCGTAAAGCCGGAAGAACCGAGAGCCCCCTTCTGCTGTCCTCGTCCGCACTGCCGCGTCCCGTGCGCCTCACGTCGCGCGGTTGTCGATATCGGCATTCTTACCTTCGCCGCCCTCTTGTCCGTCGCCGCCGTACGACTTGATGATGTAGTTCTGTCCGTCGCAAAAGTAGGCGTAGGGGTTGCCCCACGGGTCCACGGGGACCTTCTCCAGGTAGCCGTCCGGGCTGTAGTTGCGGGCGTTGGACGGGCGCGTCACCAGAGCCTGCAGGCCCTGATCGGTGGTCGGGTAGAAGCCGTTGTCGAGCTTGAACAGGTGCAGCGCCTCTTCGATGCCCTTGATGTCCGCCAGGGCCTTGGTGCGCCGTGCTTCGTCGGTCCGACCGATGATCTTGGGCGCGACGAGCGTGACCAGCAGACCCAGAATGAACACCACGACCATGATCTCGATGAGCGTGAAGCCCGCATGGGCGCGCAGACGTTGCATGAGCTTGTCCTCCTGAGACTGCCTATCCTTGGGGATGTAGCACCCGCCCTGGAAGCGATCAACGCACCAGTTGGTTCAGTTCGAAGATCGGCAGCAGAATCGCCATGACGATGAACAGCACCACCCCGCCACCGATCAGGATCATCATGGGCTCGAGAATGCTGGTCAGGGCGGACACCGCCGACGAGACCTCGTTGTCGTAGGCATCGGCGGCTTTGGACAGCATCTGTTCGAGTTCGCCGCTCTTCTCGCCTACTGCAATCATGTGGATGAGCATGGCCGGGAACAGTCCGCTCCGCTTTAACGGCGGTGCGATGCTTTGGCCCTCGCGAATGCTGGAGCGGGCGTCCTCAATGGCCTTGCTCAGAACACTGTTGTTGACCACGTTCTTGACGATGTCGAGCGACTGCATCAGCGTGATGCCGCTGGTGAGCAGTGTCGATAGGGTGCGGGCAAAGCGTGCCAAGGCCACCTTCTTCAGCAGCTTCCCGAAGTAGGGGATCGACAGGACATAGCGGTCGTAACGCAGTCGTCCCGCGGGAGTACGCGTGCTGACGCGGATGGACACGACGACGGCGATGATGGTGCCGAGGACCAGCCACCAGTACTCCTGCAGGAAGCCGCTGATAGCCAGGAGGACGGTGGTCATCAGTGGCAGCGCCGCTTTGTTTTCACTGAAGATCTTGGTGACCTTCGGGACGACATAGGAGAGCAGGAAGAACAGGATGCTGCTGCCCACGATCGCCATCAGGGTGGGGTAGGTGAGGGCGGAGCGGACCTTGTCGCGCAATGCGGCATAGTTCTCGGTGTAGTCAGCCAGTCGCAGCAACACCAGGTCCAACGCGCCACTGGCCTCGCCGGCCCGGACCATGTTGACATACAGGTCGCTGAAGATGCGGGGATGCGACTTGAGGGCGTCGGCCAGTGAAGTCCCTTCGGTCACCTGCTCGCGAATGTGCGACAAGGTGCGCTTGATGCGCGCGCTCTCGACCTGGTCGATCAGCGCCGACAGGCAGTCCACCAATGGCAGGCCCGCACCGACCAGAGTGGAGAGCTGGCGGGTCAGCAACGCCAGTTCTTGCGGTTTGATCCGTTCGAGGAACCGGGCGACGTTGAACTGCGCGCGCGTCGCGGCGGCGTCGCGCACCGTCTGCCGTTGCTCTTCGGTCACGTCGGTGGGGAAAATGCCGCCGCCACGCAGCTTCTGGCGCGCCGCCTTCGGGGTGTCGGCGTCGATGATGCCGCTCACCGCACGCCCCTCCCGGCTTAGGCCTTTGTATGCGTATACCGGCATGCTCCGCGTTACTCCGACGACAGGTGAACTAAAAAAATTCGAGGCGGCGCGTTACGGTAATCGCCTGGCCACGCCTCGGCGTGCGCGCGCCGGCCGAGGCGGAGGTGTGCACGCACCCGTCCAGGCCCCCTCAATCAGACGAGGTCTTCCTGCGTGACGCGCAGGACCTCTTCGATGGTGGTGACGCCCTCGACCACTTTGTCCGCACCGTCCTCGCGCAACGTGTTCATCCCGCGCGCCGTCGCGGCGCGACGGATCGTGGCGGCGTCGGCATTCTTCATAACCAGCGCGCGGATTTCGTCGTCGACCACGAGCAATTCGTGAATGCCGGTGCGGCCGCGATATCCCGTCCGTTTGCATTGCGGGCAGCCCTCGCCGGGCTTGAAGATGGTCCGGCCGATGAGACGTTGCGGCGCGATGCCCAATTCCTCCATTTCCTCCCGGCTCGGCTGATAGGACTCCCGACAGGCGATGCAGACCCTGCGGACGAGCCGCTGGGCCATCACGGCGATCACCGACGACGAGACCAGAAACGGTTCGATGCCCATATCGAGCAGGCGGGTCATGGCGCCGAAGGAGTCATTGGTGTGCAAGGTCGAGAACACCAGGTGGCCCGTCAACGCGGCCTGAATGGCGATTTCAGCCGTCTCCAAGTCGCGAATTTCGCCGACCATGATGACGTCGGGATCCTGCCGCAGGATGGAGCGTAAGCCGCTTGCAAAGGTGAGTTCGATCTTCGGGTTGACCTGGATCTGGCCGACACCGTGTAACTGGTATTCGATCGGGTCCTCGATGGTGATGATGTTCTTGTCGGTCGTGTTGATCTTGGACAGTGCGGCATACAGGGTCGTCGTCTTTCCACTTCCCGTTGGGCCCGTCACCAAGATGATGCCGTGACTCTGCTTGATCAGACGACTGACCATCTCGTGTTTGGCGCCGAGGAGACCGAGTTCTTCGAGGTGTAAGACCGTGGTCGCCTTGTCGAGCAGGCGCATGACGACCCGCTCGCCGAAGGCGGTCGGGACGATGGAGACACGGATGTCGATATCCTTACCGGCCAGGCGGATGCGGATGCGGCCGTCCTGGGGAAGGCGCTTCTCGGCGATGTTGAGGCCGGCCATGATTTTCACGCGCGAGATGATTACCGGCTGGAAGCGCTTGGGCGGTGACAGAATATCGTACAGGATGCCGTCGATGCGAAAGCGCACCGTCAAGGCGCGCTCGAAGGTTTCGATATGAATGTCGCTGGCCCGGTCCTTTGCGGCCTGGAACAAGAGCGAATTGACCAGGCGGATAATCGGCGCCTCGTCGTCAGATTCGAGGAGATCGCGCGGCTCATCGAGGTCGGTGGCGATCAAATCGAGACGCTCTTCATCGAGGCCGTCCATCAATTCCGACGCGGAGCCCGACGCCAGGTCATACACGCGGTTGATCGCATCGATGATGACAGGGCCGGGCGCGACCATTACGCGGATAGGCTTGCGCAGCAGCAGCCGCAGATCATCGAGCGGTCCCACATTCGCCGGGTCGGCAGTGGCGACCAGGACCGCCTCCGCGTCCTGGGCGACGGGAAGCAACTGGCAGCGCTTGGCGAAGTTGATCGGCAGGGTATTGATCAGCGGGAGGATGTCGCCGTCCTCGGGGAGGCGCTCATTGAAAGGCAAGCCGAAATACTCGGCGACCGCACGCGCCCACGTGGTGCTGTCGATCGCGCCCATTTCCTGAAGCACTTCGCCCAGGCTTTTGCCGTCGCGCTGCTTTTCGCGTGCCTTGTCGAGCGCCTCCGGAGAGACGGCGCCCTGTTCGAGCAACGAGGCTTCGAGTGATCCCACCGCAAACGTCATATGGGCAGTCAGTACGAGCGCGCCCAGTTGGTGGTGCTTAAGGTGGCCGGCTCGCTCGGCTCACGCCAGTGCAGGAACGTGGGTGGTGACGCGCTGAGGTGCATGCCCTCTGGGTAGCTCACAAACGCATCCTGGGGTGTTGCGAAGACGTCCAAGCACAGATAGCTGGCCGCATAGCCGTGGCTCTGGAACTGGTACCCTTCACCCTTGCGAAACAGATCCGCGAGCGGCGAGTTGTTCGGCACCGCCAACGCGAGCAACCCGTTGCTGCTGCCGAGGCTTGCGGGCGGTGTGCCCGACTCCCAGACACTGGCCAGAAGGACGTATCGGTCGCTCGCCGCCGCAGTCGCGCCGGCCGTCCGAGATCCGGCCATGGCGAGCGTGTCTTCATCGGCGCCGCCGGCGGGTTCGGCTGGTGCTGGGGGTGGCGGTGGCACGGGGCCCCGCCGCGGCTGCCGTTGGGCGTTCGGCTCACGATTTGGAGCCTCCCCCTCCTCAGGTGTCGGCTCGAGCGACGGGCGTGCCTCCCAAGAGGGGCGGTTCAGGGCCTCCCAGGACGGGCCGCGCATGCCGCGCTCATCAAATGGCTTCTGGATGATGCGCTCGCGCTCGCCGACCGAGACGTTACGCTGTTCGCGTTCGCTACGGATGATGTGCGGCGTGAGAAAAACCAGGAGATTCGTCTTGCGGTTACGGAAGTTGGTGTAGCGGAAAAAATTGCCGACGAACGGGATGTCACCAAAAAAGGGCACCTTGGTCTGGCTCTTGTTCTGCACATCGAAAATCAAACCGCCGATCACCACCGTTTGCTTGTCCTTGGCCACCACCGTTGTGGTGGCCGAGCGAATCGTCGTTGTCGGTCCGAGCCGTGGGTCCGTGGAGATCACGTCCGAGACCTCTTCGAAGATGTCGAGTCGGACGCTGCCGCCCTCGGAGATTTGCGGTGTGATGCGCAGAGTGATGCCGACGTCGCGCCGATCGATGGACTGAAAGGTGTTGGAAAGGTTGACGTCGGTCGTTGCCACGCTGGCCACAAAGGGCACGTTCTGGCCGGCAACGATTTCGGCTTCCTGGTTGTCGGTCGTCAATACGGTCGGTGCTGACAGGATGTTGGCGTCCGTGTCTTGCTCGAGCGCCCGCAGCAGTGCCTGCTGCGCCGGGATGGTGATCCCGTTCACGGTCACCGTTTGATTGCTAGCGGCCGCCAAAACGAGACCGGACAGGTTGGCGGGTTGCAGCAGGCTGTTGATGTCGCCGCTGAGATTGGTGCGGGCGATACCGACCCCGTTGTTGAGTTCCGTCACCCCCTGGAATTCAATGCCGAGCTCCCGGGTTTTGTCGAGCGATACTTCGGCGATGATGGCCTCGACGTAGACTTGTCGGCGCCGGACGTCGAGCTTCTCGATCACGTCCTTCAGTGTCTCGAAATCCTGCGGTGAGGCATCGATGATGAGCGCATTGGTCGATGGGTCCGCCGAGAGGCGCACGCCGCCCTGGAATTGGCTCTGTTGCTGTCCGGGGGTCGTGGCGCCCCCGGTGACGCTGCCCACGCCTCCCATGGCGCCCCCCACACCACCGAATGTGCTGCCTCTGCTTCCTCCGATGCTACCCGACGTACCGAATCCCGTTTGGCCGAAGCCGCCATAGCCGCCGCCGAAGGACCCCGCACCGCCGTAGCCACCCAGGCCACCATAGCCGCCACCACCGTAGCCACCCACACCACCATAGCCGCCGCCATAACGGCTGCTTCCCGACGACCTGCTGAAGCTGCTCCCGCGCATGCCACCGATACCGCCCATGCGGCCGCCCATGCCGAAGCCGCCAACGCCCCCGCCGCCGCCCCCGCCAATCAATGAGCTCAGTACGCCGATCATCTCAAAGGCGTTGGCGTACTTCAGGTAGTAGACGTGGATACGCCCGGTGCCGAGGGGGAGCGGGACATCCAGCCGTGCAATCAGGTCCTTGATCCGGCGGGTCTCCAGCGGACCGGCCATGAGAATGAGTGTGTTCGTGCGCTCATCGGGAATGATCTTGAAGGAGCGTTCCGGCGTGGTACCGCCCGTGATTGCGCCGGCGGCACCCGGGGCTGGTACGCCTGTTGTCCGCGCCGCGCCGCGTCGCAAGCGGGCGTCGGGTGCGGCCCCCGGTTGCGTCGTCGGGGCGCCGGCGGCGCCGGCCCCGCCCTGCTCACTCAGCACTTGCTGCAGCAGCGCCGCAATGTCCGTGGCAAACGCGTAGTTCAAGCGCACCACCTCGATGCCCTGTTCGGAGCCTTCGACATCCAGTTGCATGAGGATCTTGGTGAGCCGCTCGGTTTGTGCGGCCGTGTCGATCACGATCAGCGTGTTGGTGGTGCCGTAGGCCGCCAACAATCCGTCCGGCGATATCAACGGTTGGAGGATGCTGATCATGTTATTGGCGTCCACGTACTTCAGTGGGATCAGGCGGGTGATGTATTCATCCGTTGCCGCCGGCGCCCCGTTGGGGTTGACGGTGCGAATGGTGTTGCTCTTCGCCTCCTTACTCGGAACGATCTTGATGATCGACCCGGCTGGAACGGTGGTGAATCCCTTCACTTGCAGAACGGACTGGAAGACAAGGTAGGCTTCGTCGACCGAGATCTTCGACGGGGAGATAATGGTGACCTTGCCCCGCACCTTCTCATCGACGATGAAGTTCTTGCCGGTCAACTCGCTGATGAACTTGACGAGGACGGCGAGATCGACATCCTGGAAGTCCATCTGAATCAGACGTTGGCTGTTCTGCGCGTCCGTGCCGCCTGTTGGCGCCGGGGCGGGTTGGGCGGAGGCCGAAGTCGTCGCGTACCATGAGAATCCCAGCACCATCCAGCTCAGCGCCAGAAGGCATTTTACCAATTGCCGCATGCCACCCCTCTCCGATCGCGAGACTCACCTGCCGATGTTGTACTGCAGGTTGACCAATTCCTTGTTCCGCAAAACTTGCACGTTCAGTTGCTGCGCGCTGCGCAACTCCTGCAACAGAGCGAGCGCACGGGTCGGGTCATTGATCTGGGAGCCATTGATGCTCTGGATGATGTCGCCGTTGCGCAGGCCGATGTTGTCGAAAAGACTGTTCTGACGAATGGCGAAGAGGCGGAAGCCGGTCGACTGCCCCCCTTCGAAGTGCGGCACCGCGCGAATCTGGGTGAACAGCTGACTCATGTTGTCGAGGGCCGAGTCCACCTCGCTCCGATCGATGTTGTACTGCGTGTCGCTGACCTGTCGGATGTGCGGATTCCCGGACGGGCTGGCTGCCGCCGCGGCGGGACCGGAGGGCGCCGCGACTGGCGCGGGGCGCGCGATGGCCGGACCGCCCTGCGAGGCGGCCAGTTCCAACACCTCGTCCCGCCCGTCGCGCTCCAGGATGATGCGATCCCATTCGACGGCCTTGATGGTGACATTGCCCGCCATCTTATCGTTCACCCGGTAGAGTTCCTGCTTGTGGCTGGTCAAGTCTTCGATGATGCAGTACGAGGGCCGGCCATCCGAATGGATGGCCACCCCCCAGAGCTTGAGCTTGAGTTCCGTGGGTTTTGGTGGCTCGGCTGATTTCTCCGGCTCCGGTTTTACCGAATTGAAAATGTCGCGGTTGTGGATGGCGGCGTAATAGGAGGCCGGACGGCGAGGGCCGTGTTCGATCGGTGGCGGCGGTTGGCTGAGGTGCACTTGGGGCAGCGGCGTCAACCGCGCCGCAGCCGCGGTGCTTACGGTGGACGCGCCCCAGTACGCGATCAACCCCAGCAGAACGAGATTGACCCAAAGCAGATGTCGCGGTGAGATCTTCATGCAGGGCCGAGGCTTCTATAGTCGAAAAATCCTGACGAATTCAAGCATTGGGTTGCGAGGTTGACACACCACAACCCCCTGGGTACCCTTACAGACGAACAAGGTTTCAGAAGCTTCAAGGCGCGAACACCTGATCTTCGATCACAGAAGAAGGATACCAGTATGCAGGAGATTGCGAGCCCGGACACTACGGGGGCTGGTGCGGCGTCGTCAGGGCCCGTGCTGAGTCTAACCGAGGCGGCTGCGGAGATGGTGAAAGTCGCGATGCAACGCGAGGGGTTGGTCGGTCATGCCCTGCGCATCTCGGTCGTAGGCGGGGGCTGCTCCGGGTTGCAGTACAGTCTGAATTTCGACGACAGCACGCGTCCGGACGATTCCGTGGTGGAGCAACACGGGGTCCGGTTGGTGGTGGATGCGACCAGTGCGCCATACCTGGCGGGCACGACGATCGACTACGTCAAGGGATTGCACGGCGCGGGCTTCAAATTTGTCAACCCCAAGGCCGCGCGCACCTGCGGTTGCGGCTCCTCATTTTCCACCTGATTGGGATCCGCTGCCGCCAGAAAGCCGGCCGGTCGTCCAGATCTGAGGCGTCGTTGGTACGGGCGTGACGGACAGGCGCACTGCCGAGATGAAATATTACCCCGTATTCCTACGGGTGGTGGGCCGACCGTGTGTCGTCATTGGCGGTGGGAGTGTTGCGCAGCACAAGGTGGAGGCCCTGATGCGCGCGGGGGCACAGGTGTCGGTGATCAGCCCCACGCTGACGGCGCGCCTCGCGGCCCGGGCGGCGGCGCGGCAAATCGTGCATGAGCGCCGCTGCTATGCCAAAGGGGATCTGCGCGGGTGCGTCTTGGCGTATGCGGCGACCGACGATGCGCACGTGCAACAGCAGGTAGCAGCCGAGGCGCGTGAAGCGGGCGTGTTGCTGAACGTGGTCGACCGCCCAGACCGCAGTGACTTCATCACGCCTGCGATCGTCGAACGGGGGGATCTCGTTGTCGCGGTTTCGACGGGTGGCGCGAGCCCGGCGCTGGCCAAGCGTATCCGCCACGATCTCGAAGGCACCTTCGGTGCGGAGTACGAGTTCGCCTTGCACTTGTTTCGACGCCTGCGCACCGAACTCACGGCGCAGCGGCGATCGCCGGCGGAGCGGCGGCGTATTTTCTCGGCGCTGGCAAATTCAGCCTTGCTCGACTATCTACGGTTGGGCCAAACGCAGGCAGTGAATCGGTTATTGGCCGAAACGGCGGGCGGCGGGATTTCGCTGACCGCGTTGGGTATGGAGCTGAACTGAGCGATGAGTAATGTTCTCCTGGCGCATGCGCTGGCGTTCTACCTGCTGAGTACGATTACGGGGGTCGCGCACCTGGTCACCGGGCAGGACGCCATGCGGCGCTGGGCCTTCGCCTTGCTCGCCTGCGCCCTTGGCGTGCATGCCGGGGCCTTGGCGGTTCGGGCGGTGATGATGGGCTATGAGGCCGTCGCGACCTTCCAGGATGAGTTATCCTTCATCGCGTGCATCATGGTCGGGACCTACGTGCTGATGGCGGTGGTGCTGGTGCCGCGGGCTGATTTGACGGTGGTGGGGGTCCTGGTGACGCCGCTGGCGTTTCTGTTTACCCTGTCCGCATATGCGTTCAATAGTTCGACGGCTGCGCTGCCCCCGCAATTGCAGAACGTGTGGCTGCCGGTGCACGTCGCGCCCGCGTTCCTCGGCTACGCGATTTTCGCCCTCGCGTTCTGCCTGAGCGTCATTTACTTGTTGCAGGAACGGCAGCTCAAGGCCAAGCGCAAGAGCAATTTGTTCCGCCGCCTGCCATCGCTGGAGACACTTGACCAGCTCAATCACCGCTTCGTGAGCTGGGGATTCGCGCTGTTTACCGTCGGCATCATCACCGGGACGCTGCTGGCGAAGGAGACCTGGGGGGCGTTGTGGTCGTGGCAGCCGGTGGAACTGGCGTCCGCGATCACCTGGGTGTTGTACGCGCTGCTGGTGCACGCGCGCCACACCGGTTGGCGCGGGCGGAAGGCCGCCACATTGACCGTGGTCAGCTTCGTGGTGCTGGTGGTGTCGTTCCTGAGCGTCAACCTGCTGTTTCCAGGGAAACACTCGGGGTCGTTCGACTGATGCAACGGGAAGTCCTTATCGTCGGCGTCAACCACCGCAAAGCGCCGGTGGAGGTGCGCGAACGGCTGAGCTTTGCGGACGGGCGGCTGCAGGAGGGATTGCGGACGCTGCTGACGCTCCGGCCCATTGACGAAGGCGTGATCATCTCGACGTGCAATCGCGTCGAGATCGTGGCGGCCACGGTCGATGGGGACGACGCAGTGGAGGCGTTGACGGATTTTCTCACGTCCGGCGACCGGATCGCCCGTGGGCAGTTGGCGGAGCACCTGTCCGTGTATCGGGGGCGTGAAGCGGTCCGCCATCTGTTTCGTGTAGCGGCCAGCCTCGATTCCATGGTGGTTGGGGAACCGCAGATTCTGGGTCAGCTGAAGGATTCGTACAGTCACGCGGCAAGTGAGGGCAGCGCGGGGACGGTGCTGCACCGTTGCTTTCACAAGTCGTTCAGCGTGGCCAAGCGGGTACGCAGTGAGACGGGCGTGGCGGGCAAGGCGGTGTCGGTGAGCTCGGCGGCCGTCGAACTGGCGACGAAGATCTTCGACCGCTTTGACGACAAGACGGCGCTGCTTTTGGGCGCGGGAACGATGAGCGAGTTGGCAGCGCGCCACCTGCTCGCGCACGGGGTCAGCCGCCTGATGGTGGCTAACCGCACGTTCGAGCGTGCCGTGGAGCTGGCACACGAGTTTCAGGGCACTCCGGTGCCGTTCGAGGAGTTCTCCCGCTATCTGTCGATGGCCGACATGGTCATCGGTTCCACCGCCGCCGATGGGTACGTGTTGACACGCGACCGCATGCAAGAAGTCCTGCGTGCGCGCCGCTACCGGCCGATCTTCCTCATCGACATGAGCGTTCCCCGCAACTTCGATCCGTCGATCAACGAACTCGACAATGCCTACCTCTATGACATCGACGATCTGGGGGAGGTCGCCCAGGTCAACCGTGAAGAGCGGGGTCGCGAGGCCGAGAAGGCGGAATCCATCGTCGACGCCGAGGTGGAGACCTTCTGGAAGTGGCTCGCCGCGCTCGAGGCCGTGCCGACGATCGTCGCATTGCGGGAGAAGATGGACGCCATTCGCAAGGGGGAACTGGAGAAGACGCTGGCGACCTTGCGCGATTTGGCGCCGCGGGAACGCGAGGCGCTCGAGGCGATGACGGCGGCGATCGTGAACAAGATCCTACACGGACCGATAACCCATCTAAAACAGCACCATCGAGAGCACGAAGCCTTTTACGTGGCCGCCGCCCGTCAGCTCTTCGATCTGCAGGAGCCGGAGAACCAGTGAAACGAACCATTCGGATCGGAACGCGCGGCAGCCAGTTGGCGCTGGTGCAGTCGCGATGGGTACAAGCCTGCGTGCAACGCCAGCTTCCCGATTTCACCGTGGAGTTGGTAACGATCACCACGTCCGGGGATCGTTTCGTGGAACAGCCGCTCAGTCTGATTGGCGGCAAAGGGTTGTTTGTCAAGGAGATTGAAGAAGCTCTGCAATCGGGTGTCATCGATTGCGCCGTACATTCGCTGAAGGACGTGCCGGGGGAGCTGGCTCCGGGGTTGGTATTGGCGGCCATTCCGCCACGCGAGGACGTCCGCGACGTGCTGATCACGACGGATGGCAGGCGGCTGGACCAACTCGTCCCGGGGGCGCGCGTCGGGACCAGCAGCCTGCGGCGGATGGCCTTGGTGCGAGCTGCGCGGCCCGATCTTGAGGTCGTGAATTTACGCGGTAATGTCGACACGCGCCTCCGCAAACTGGATCGCGGCGATTTCGGTGCGGTCATCCTTGCGGCTGCAGGCCTCAATCGGCTGGGGATCAAGCGCAGTGGTGTGGCGTATTGCGATCCCGGCGAATTTGTTCCCGCGATTGGTCAGGGTGCGCTCGCGATCGAAAGCCGTGCGGACCAGACGGCGGCGCTGCTGGCGCCGTTGGACGATACGATCACGCGGAGCGCGGTTGTCGCCGAGCGCGCCTTCCTGGCGCGTGCTGGTGGGTCGTGTCGGACGCCGTTGGCGGCGCACGCCACGATTACGGAGCATCACCTCGTGCTGCGCGCCCTGATCGCGAGTCCCGATGGACGGCAAGTCGTGCGCGGCGAACGCCGCGGCGCCGCCGTGGACGGTGCGGCGCTCGGCGCCGAGTTGGCGGAGGAGTTGCTTGGCAAAGGCGGCGCGGAGATCTTGCGGGCCCTGTTGGCCAATTAGGAATCTTGCGGTGCGCCCGCGCCCCGCGTGCGGACGCCCGACCGAGGTTGCCGGTGACCGGTAAGGTGTATCTGGTCGGTGCCGGGCCTGGTGATCCCGGCCTCTGCACGCTGAAAGGCAAACGTTGCCTGGAGGATGCCGACGTCGTCATTTACGATTACCTGGCCAATCCGCGGTTGCTGGAGTTCGCACGGCCCGAGGCGCAACGGATTGAGGTCGGCAAACACGGGGGTGGCAAGCACGTCGACCAAGACGTGATCACCGGACTCCTCATTGAGCACGCGCGGGCCGGGCGCACGGTGGTCCGACTGAAGGGTGGAGACCCGTTTGTGTTCGGCCGCGGCGCCGAGGAGGCGGAGGCCATCCGCGATGCTGGAGTGAACTTCGAGATCGTTTCCGGTGTGTCGTCGGCCGTTGCGGTGCCGGCCTATGCCGGCATCCCGCTGACGCATCGGCGGTTCGCATCCAACGTCATCTTTACAACGGGGTACGAATACCCAACCAAGGAGGAACCTGCCGTGCGCTGGGCGGAACTGGCGCGCAGCGGCAGCACGCTTGTGATTCTCATGGCCACGCGGCAGCTGCGCGCCAGTATGGAGAAGCTGATGGCGGGCGGCCTGGTGGCGGACACGCCGGTCGCGGTGGTGCGTTGGGGGACGCGCGCCAGCCAGCACACGATCGTCGGTACGGTAGGGACGATCGCCAGCCTTGCCGAAGCCGAGCAGCTCCAGCCCCCGGCGATTGCGGTGGTCGGGCAGGTGGTACGGCTGCGCGACAAGTTGAACTGGTTCGAGCGTAAACCGCTGTTCGGTCGTCGCATCGTCGTTACGCGTCCCCGCGCGCAGGCCGCGGAGTTTGCGGAGCAACTGGAGGCCTGGGGTGCCGAGGTCATTCCGTTCCCGACGATCGAAACCGTGGTACCAGCAGCGCTGGACCGGCTGGACGACGCCATGCGCCGCGCCCGGGACTTTGACTGGGTGGTCTTCACCAGCGTGAACGGGGTGCGGGTGTTTTTTGACCGCTTGCGGGAGATCGGGGCCGATGTGCGCGATTGGCATCGGGCGCGTCTGGCCGCGATCGGCCCGCAGACGGCAAAGGCGCTACAGCGCCTTTGCCTGCGGGTGGAAACGATTCCCGAAGAGTTTCGTGCCGAGGCGGTGGTGGCCGAGATGGTTAGAGCCGGCGTGGCGGGAAAGCGCGTGTTGCTGCCGCGCGCGGCTGCCGCCCGCGAAGTCCTGCCGGTGCAACTGCGCGAGCACGGCGCGATCGTCGAGGAGGTGGCTACCTACACCACGACGCTGCCTGCCGTCGCGCCGGAGTTGCGTGCGTTGCTCCTCGGCGGTCAAGCGGACCTCGTCACGTTTACCAGCTCCAGTACGGTGCAGAATTTCGCCGCGATTTTTCACGATCAAGTCCCCCGGGTGCTGGCGCATGCGGCGGTGGGTTGCATTGGCCCGGTGACGGCGGACACGGCGCGCCAACTCGGGATTCGCGTGGATCTCCAGCCCCGTTCGTACACCATACCTGCCTTTGTGGAAGCGATCGTGCAGTACTATTCCGCAGGCTCGCGCGCCGTCAGGCGCGGCGACTAGCGCGTGTTGAGGAGGCCCCATGGAATTTCCGGAGTACCGTCCCAGGCGTTTACGTAAGAATGAGAACCTCCGCCGTATGGTGCGAGCAACCCGGCTGAGCGTTGACAATCTGATCATGCCTCTGTTTGTTGTGCCCGGTGCCCGGGTACGGAACCCCGTCGCCAGCATGCCGGGCGTCGAGCAACTCTCGGTGGATTACCTGGTCGACGAGTGCAAGGGCATCCACGATCTTGGCATTCCTGCGGTGATTCTGTTCGGCATTCCGGAGAACAAGGATCCGGCCGGCTCGGGGGCCTACAACGACCACGGGATCGTGCAGCAGGCCCTGCGCGCCCTGAAGAAGCAGGTTCCCGGCTTACTGGTGATTACCGACGTCTGCCTGTGTGAGTATACCGACCATGGCCATTGCGGTGTGGTGGTGGACGGCGATGTTGACAACGATGCGACACTGGACCTTCTGGTGAAGGAGGCACTGTCCCACGCCAAGGCCGGCGCGGATATTGTGGCACCGTCCGACATGATGGACGGCCGGGTTGGTGTCATCCGGGAGGCGCTGGATGAGGAGGGGTTTGACCATATTCCCATCATGGCGTACGCGGCCAAGTTCGCGTCCGGATTCTACGGTCCTTTCCGCGATGCGGCGGAATCCACGCCGCAATTTGGCGATCGCCGTTCGTATCAAATGGACCCGCCGAACGCCGACGAAGCCCTGCGGGAGGTGCGGTTGGACATCGAGGAAGGCGCCGATATCGTGATGGTGAAGCCGGCATTACCATATCTCGATATCCTTTGGCGCGTGAAAGAGACCTTCGGCTACCCGTTGGCAGCGTACAACGTCAGCGGTGAGTACGCGATGATCAAGGCCGCTGCACGAAACGGCTGGTTGGATGAAGAGCGTGTCGTGATGGAAATGTTGATTGCGATCCGCCGGGCCGGTGCGGATATGATCTTGACGTATTTTGCAAAGGATGCGGCGCGACAACTGGCGCGGGGAGGTCGCTAGAGTCGTGAAAGGTGCCCGCCGTGGCAGCCGCGCAACCACTCTGGTATACGGACGGCGTGCTCCGACGCGTGGACGGCGCGGACGTAGTGACGAACGCAGCAGGAAACGACTCCGGGACGGTGAAGGAGGTACGGGGTGAGTCGTGAGGATTTGATTCAGATCGAAGGCACGGTGAAAGAGGTGATGGCCGGGGGCCAGTTCCGGGTCGAATCGGACAAAGGCCAGCAGTTTCTGGCCAAGATCAGTGGCCGGATGCGCCGTTTCCACATCAAAGTGATCCCTGGTGATCGCGTCACCGTTGCCGTCTCCCCCTACGATCCGAGCCACGGTCTGATCGTCTATCGCAGCACGTGAGCCGTTTGTCCCTTCCGAGTTCTCGGGCGGGTGCCGGTGGGTGTTAGCGCGGCGCTAGACTCGACCGTACGAACCCGCGGCGGAATGGAGCGGAGGGGGCGTACCGTCCATTTCCGCACTCGATGTGAGGCCACGGTCGATGGCTTCCAGGGCCCGGGCCCGCGCCACCGCGCGCAAGTGCGTCTGCACACAATTGACCAGGGCGTCCCGCATGACCGGGCGTGGGAGGAAATCCACGGCGCCCTCCTTCATGGCACGTTCTCGGATCGCGAGGCGGTCGTCGCACGAAAAGACGACGACGGCGATCTTTCGGGTTGCCGGTTCGTCACGCAGTGCCGCCAACGTTGCCCACCCGTCCATCTGCGGCATGAGGAGATCGAGCAGGATGAGATCAACCGGTTTGTTTTTTGCGATCTCAATGCACTCCCAACCGCGCTGCGCGGTCAAACACTCGATGCCAATCTTGCGCAGCGAATGGGTTGTGAAAGTGATGTTGTCCGGGGTGTCATCGACGACCAGAACCGTTCCTTTTGTACCGTTTGCGATTGGCGCGCGCATGCTCGGGATCGAGGTCCTTTCCTTGACGTGCTACCGCAACCCTCGCAAATGCTGTTCCAATGCAATATCACTTGTAAACGATGGAAAGGATGCGTGGTGTCGTGGTAGGCGTGCTGTCGATCCGTCACGTTGTTGGCGCTGTCACAAAATTCCGCAACGCGCCGCAGTCTCCCAATTCACTGGCGGGGCCGCATTGCGACAGCGGTCTCCGGTCATCGCTGCCGCGGCGTGTCCCCCTTCTGCCGCCAACGGTCATACTTGCGTTGGAACTGCTCTCGCTCTTGCGGAGGAAGCTGCTGGAAACGCTGATAATTCTGCTGAATTCGCGAGCGCTCCTCGGGCGACATGCCGCGCCAGCGCTCGTATCGCTGCTCGATCTCGCGCTGCCGTTCCGCCGGGAGCTGCTGGTGCTGCCAGTAGTTTTGCAGTGACCGGTAGCGCTGCTCTGGGCTCAGGTCACGCCATTGCTCGGCCATCAGCATGCGCGCAACCGCCGGCCCTGCCAGAGTGCACAGGGTGATCACGATTAACAATTTGCCGGCGGAGTGACGCGCCTTCATTCGACAGCACTACCCGTGATGCGAGGTCTCATCGTCATCCAAAGGTTCGGATTGCACCGTATCGAAGTTCTCCAACGCATCCAGTTGCTGGATGAGCTGATAGTTTTCAAAGAGATCCGGCTCGCGGGTGACCGCCACGGGGGGCGAGGTCACGCCCAGTGGGATCAAAACGGCACTCGGGCCACCCGCAACGGAAAGGAGAACCAGGATGAGGCCGGCCATGAGTGCGGCACCGGCCAGAACCATGGGTCGGATCGGTCGCGTCCACGGTGCCACGGTCGCACGCCGCTCCGCAAGCAGGACCGAATGCATCGTATTCTGGAAGGAAATGGTCTCGAGTGCCCCCCCCGTCAGCAGATGAGGCAACGCACGTCGATGCCAGTGCACGGCCGAACGTAGGTGTTCGGCTTCCCGTGAGCATCTGCTGCAGGCGTCGAGGTGATGGCGAAGGCGGCGCGTGCGTGGTTCCGGCAATTCGCCGTCGAGCCAGGCTGTCAGGTTTCTCTGTGCGAACCAGCAGCGGATCATGCGGTTCCCTCCTCTTCGAGCTGTTCCCGCAATGTCACTGTCGCCCGGTGAATGAGGCTCTTGACGGCCGACACGGAGCAGGAGAGGCTCAGGGCCACTTCCTCGTACGAGAGGCCGTTCGCCCGCGCGAGCAGCAGGGCGGCACGCTGCTGTGGTGGCAATTGTGCGACGGCGACCCGCAACCTCTCAATGGCCTCGCGGTCCAACGCCGCCTCTTCGCTGCTCGGGGTTGACGGCTCTGCCATGGGTGGCGGATCATCGGTGTGTTCCTGCGTCGAGCGATCGAGGGATCGCACCCGCGCCCTGTGCTCGGGCCGTCGCAACTCGCTCAGGCACGCGTTGGTCACCATGCGATACAGCCAGGTCCTGAAACGTGCGCGTGGCACATAGCGCGCCCGCGTCCGATAGAGCTGAAGAAACACGTCTTGTGCCAATTCTTCGGAACGAGCGCGGCTGGAGATGAACTGCATGGCGAACCCAATGACGCTGGAAATATGCTTCTCAAACAGCTGCTGAAACGCCCCTTGCTCCCCTCGTTGCACTGCCAGCATGAGCTGCACATCGGGATCTGCGGCAATATCCGCAGGAACACCCGGGTCTTTAAACGCGGCAGAACGCTCCGGGTTGCGGCGGAGACGGAGGCTTAGCCGGCGAATCATGGGATTATAGCCCCCTGCCTGCGTTCACCTGCGGGCGCCGTGCGGCCGGCGACATTGGCGCTGGGCAACGCGCACGTGGCATGCTCACTCTGGTCCGCGTCAGTAGCATTTCCGACCCAGGGATGCGATGCATCTGACCGTCACGGGAGCGGGGGCGTTGACGTAGTTATTCCTTCGGCCGACATCCGATCGAGACGCCAAGGCGTTCAGCGGTGGTAGAGGCGCGCCCGTCGCCCGCGGGCAGCCCGCGACTGCGGGGGTCAGCGAGATTGGGCCCGCTTCGCTCGTGCCGTGCGGGCCGCTCGGCGCGTCGCCGTCTGTGCCTGTCCGCGGGCGGAGTCGCGAGCCACGATGCGCCGCAGCAGCTGATATTTCACTTTGCTAGCGAGCTGACCGAAGAGCATGTTGAGCCGGTCCGGATCGTGCCGGCGCAGGGCCTCCTCGATCCGCTGGCGGTGGTCGTCGAGATAGGTGATTCGGTACTCGCGCTTCTGCAGCCGCACCCGCTCGGGTACTTTCGCACGGGTTTGGATAACATGCGCAATTTCGTGCAGGATTGTCGAATCGAGACGCGCCACCAGTGTCCTTTCAGCCTGTTTTCAGTCTCTTCTCGCTACCACTGTTGCATCTCTTTAGCATGATTTGTTGCGTGCCACAAAAAGCGCTGGCAAAATGCCGGTCCAAGGCAAAAAAACCCTTTATTTATCAGCAGCTTGTTGCGTGTTTGCCGGAGGTGTGAACAGGGGGGCGATTACAGACCGCGCAAGCGCCGTTCCTGGGCTTCCTGATCGGATTTGCAGTCAATGCACAGGGTGGTCACCGGTCTCGCCTTCAGTCGGTCCAGAGCAATGGGGCCCCCACAGGCTTCGCAAAGGCCGTAGCTACCGTTGTTGATTCGTTCCAACGCCTCGTCGATCTTGCTAATCAGCTTCCGCTCGCGATCACGGATCCGCAACATGGCATTGCGGTGCGATTCAAGCGACGCCCGGTCTGTCGGATCGGGGAAGTTCTCCTTGGCGTCCGTCATGCCGCCAACTGTTCGCAGCGCCTCGTCCAACAACTCGTGACGCCGCGCCATCAAGAGCCTGTAAAACGGCTTCAATTGCCGCTGGTTCACCGCTGTGCCTCCGAATGTGAAGGTGTCCTACCATCGTGATTCTTGTGTGTAAAGCGGTGGGCGGAGCGGGTTGGTACCGCCCAATGCTCACTCGATGCTGTATGTGACCTGCAGCGTTGCGGATACGGCCACAGTGCCGGGTTCGATGGGCGTGGGGGCGCGCGCCTCCATGGCGGCCACGCCGCGGTCGAAGTACCTCGGCTGCACAGTGGGACCGGTCACGGTGGTGGCCGATGCCACCTCTCTGATCCGCACCCCGAGCGCCGTGGCGACACTGTCCGCCTGCGCCCGTGCCTCCGCACCGGCCTTCTCTAGGGCGGCTCGCAATTGCTCGTTGCGATTCGATAACGTGAACTGGATACCGCTGATGCGGTTTGCCCCGGCGTCGTTG
This sequence comes from Deltaproteobacteria bacterium, assembly GCA_017860575.1. Taxonomy (GTDB): domain Bacteria; phylum Desulfobacterota; class Binatia; order HRBIN30; family HRBIN30; genus JAGDMS01. Next base: position 24,833 of record JAGDMS010000004.1, read on the forward strand.
GCGGCGTCGATCAGGGCGCCGACGCTGTCGACCTTGTGCGTCTCGACCTGCACCTCGTTGCGGGCCACGTATCCGGTGATGCGCGGCTCGGTCAGCTCTCCGGGTTTAGGAGGCTGATAGCGCGGCTCGAGCGCATACCTGGCCGTTGTGACCGTGTCATCCTTGCCGATGAGGCCCTTGATTGCGTTGGCGACGGCGGCGCTGCGCTTGGCGTTCTCGCTGCCTGCGGCGGCGGCCTTCGGTGCCGTGGTCTCCACCGCGATCGTGAGGATCGCGAGGTCGGGCGCCGCCGCCACCTCGCCCTGTCCGGTGACGGAGATGGTGCGGTGCTCGGCGGCCTTATCCTCCGCCTTGGCGGCCGAAAGGGGCACCGCGGCCAACAGGCTGGCGGTCACGAGCGACCAATGCACAACGATTGCACGCATGACGACTCCTCTGGTTATGGGGTAGCGCAGATGGGATTCATCGGTCGTGTGGTAGCGACGGACGTGCTTGGCATGGTCCCTGCCTGTGCTCACGCCGCGCGTGCCGCGACGGCCGACTGCAGCTCGATCAGTGTAATTTCGCGCGGCGTATTCAGCCGAATGCGCTGGCCGGTTACCCCGAGCCCGCAATTGACATAGAGGTAGCTGCCCTCACGGTGGTACAGCCCGCGATCGAAGGGCGTGATGAATTCCGCGAGATTACGAATGCGGCCGTTGAACCATGGCACCCCGATCTGGCCACCGTGAGTGTGGCCGGCCAGGGTCAGATCGACGCCCAGTGCGGCTGCTTGTGGGAAGACATCCGGACGATGCGAGAGGAGCAGGACCGGTTCGCGCGCAGGCCCCGCGAGCGCCGTGTCGAGGTACGGGACCCGCACCAGGCCGCGTGCCCAGTCGCGTCCATGGTCGTCGAGCCCGATCACGTGCAAACGGGTGCCGTTGATGTTGATCGCGGTGTGCTGATCCCGGAGTACGGTGAAGGACGTGAGGCGACGTAGCGCGGCCGCGACACGATCGGCGCCGGCATAGTGATCATGGTTCCCAAGGATCGCGAACACTCCGTAGCGGGCACGTAATCCGCCGAGTACGGGGAAGAACGTCTCCAAATCTGCGGCGGGGGAGTCCGCGATGTCGCCGGTGATGCAGATGACATCCGGCGCGAGGTCATTGACGCGGGCCACGAAGCGCTCGAGTTGGGCGTGATCGATGTTCCGGCCAACATGGATGTCGCTGATCTGCGTGATGCGCAAGCCGCTCCACGACGACGGGCAGTTGCGCAAAGCAAGGACCAGGTGTCGGACCCGTAGACGGAGTTGTCCAAGCGTGTACCCATACGCGAACGCGATGGTAATGGCCGCCATACCTACGTTGGCGACCCAGCCGAAGGTGCTGTCGAGGTCGGGGCCGATCTCGAGGTGGGGGTGATGGCGGGTGCGGGCTTCAACGGCAATTGCGCCGACCACCACCTTGGCGGCGACCCACAACAGATCGGTGCAGAGGAGAAAGAGGACGCAGAAGAGGCAGGTGAAGGCAAGGGCGTAATAGAACCGCGGCATACTCCCCACGGGATTGTGGTTGCACCGCTGCTGGTGCGCGCGCTGCGCCAGATAGCGGTTGAAGAGGAATATACCCAGAGGTGCCACCAGATGTGCGAGCGGCGGTAGCGACCGGACGCTGCGGAAGACATGCGCAAGGACAATCCATTCGGCGACGCTCACAGCGCACAGCAGCAGGCGAAAGAAATTGCTGAAGCACGCCTGCACCAGCTGCCCCTGCAGGCGACGGAGCGTCGACAGTTCCATTTTTTGCATGAGCAGGATGAAGCGTAGCGGAAGTGTTGCGGCTTGGCCAGCTGCCAATGGCAGGCGGGAGGGGCGCTGCGCGCCATTGTCTCCCACGCCCGACCAGTGTAAGGTAAGGTCGCTCTGGCAAGGAGCGTAGAAAGAAGGAGGTCATTTGGCGTTTCGCGGAAGAGGCCCTCGGTTTGTCCCACCCCCACCGGATGCACATCGCATCAATCGTCACATTCGTGTCCCGCAGGTCCGCTTGGTTGGCGCAGACGGAAGCCAACTCGGAATCGTGCCAATCGAGGACGCATTGCGGCGGGCGGAGGAGGCGCAGCTCGATCTGGTCGAGGTGGCACCGGCCGCACAGCCGCCAGTCTGCCGCATCCTCGACTACGGGAAGTTCAAGTACCAGCAGCACAAGAAGGAGGCCGAGGCGCGGCGCAAGCAGGCGACGACGACGGTGAAGGAACTGCGGCTGGGCTATCGCACGGATGTGGGTGACCTGGAGCGGCAGATCCAAAAAGCGCGCGAGTTCCTCGTGGAGGGGGATCGGGTGAAGTTTTCCTTGCGCTTTCGCGGCCGCGAAATGGCCTATCAGAACCTTGGGCGTGAGAAACTGACCAAGGTGTGCGAGGCGTTGAGCGATGTCGCAACCGTGGAAGGCACGCCGCGCATGGAAGGGCGCCTGATGGGCGTCGTGCTGGCACCGGGTGTCAAGAAGAAGGCCGCCAAGCCGGCTCCGCCCCGGCAAGAGCCCCCCAGGGAGGCTCCACCGCCTGGACCTTCGGGCGGTGCAACACCTGCCTGAGGGGGGCTTGGGGGCTTGCGTCGTGGCCTGTTGGCCCTCACGCCCACAAGCCCACAAGCCCACAGGCCCTCAAGCCCTCAAGCCCTCCTCACCCGCACCCTCCGGCCGACGATCTCCAGTCGGCCTTCGGCCCAGAGGCGGATCGCCTCGGGATACAGCGCATTCTCGAGTTCGTGCACGCGCGCGGCGAGCGTTTCCGGCGTATCGTCATCGAGGACGGGGACGGCACCTTGGAGGATGATCGGCCCAGTGTCGTACTGCTCATCCGCAAAGTGGATGGTGCAGCCGCTGATTTTCACGCCGGTCTCCAGCGCGGCACGATGTACTTTCTCCCCGTAGTATCCCTTACCGCAGAACGCGGGAATGAGGGCAGGATGAACATTGAGCACGCGGCCGCTGTAGCGGCCGCGCAGCTGAAACGGGGACAGAAAACCGGCGAGTACGATCAGATCGAAGGCATAGCGATCGAGGGCTTCGTGGAGGGCGTCATTGAAGGAATCGAGGTCGCTGAATTCCTTCCGCGGAACGACCACGGTCGGGATACCCGCCTGCTGTGCCCGTTCCACGCCTCGTACGCCGGGACGTGAACTGATGGCCACCACGATCCGCGCCGCTAAGCGGCCGTCCGCGATGCGGTCGATGAGGTTCTGCAGCGTGGTCCCGCCGCCGGACAGCAGCACGGCGAGCCGGACCGGTGCCGCCGGCGCAATGGGCGGTGCAGCGCTCGAGGGGGGGGTGCTCATGGGCGGTCGCCTCTCATCCTCGAGGGGCGTTGCATCAAGAAATCCGCATCGACGCGCATGTCACGTGTCTCCTGACGCACAGTGCTAACGGAACAGATCGAACTCAGCGGCGCGGATGAGGTGCCGGCCGCTACCCTCAGCCGGGGTGAAGTCGTACCCGCGGACCAGTGCGGCGGGGATGCCATCCCCTTTGCGCATGACGAGACCAGCGGCGGCGGCCAGGGCGTCGGCCTGCGCCATCACGGTGTGATGCAGTTCACGGCCGTTCAGGTCGTGTTGCCCGCGCAGGTCGAGAATGCCGTTCATGCCGGCGACACCGATGGCGAAATCGACTAAGCCCTCACGCCACGGGCGACCAAACGTGTCGGTGATCAACACGGCGACGCCTCCGCGCGCCCGCCGCTCGAAGGCCGCGCGCAGGCGCTGTGCTGAGGCGTCGGGGTCCAACGGCAGGAGCACGACGGCGTGCGGTGCCAGGCTGTTCGACTCGTCGACTCCGGCGTTCGCGCAAATCCAGCCGGGGCCCGTTTCGGTAATGAGGTGTCCGCGGTCCATTCTCACGATGCGGCGCGTTTCCCGCAGCACAACCTCGACGATGCGAGGGTCCTTGCCAGTCGTTTGCGCGGCGAGCGTGCGCGCGAAGGTCGATGGCGTGACGCTGTTGAGATCGACGATGCGTCCTTCCGCCTTTGACACGACCTTCTGGCAGACGACGACAATGTCGCCCGCGCCAAGGGTCAATCCGGCGGCGTCCAAGGAAGACAACAGCAGCGCCGCAAGGTCGTTCCCAGGCTGAATGCTCGGCACGCCAGGGATCGGGGTGATCGAGATGGTCATTGGCGGAGTTCGGAAAGGACGGTGGCCGCCAATCGCCGCGACGCTGCCGCATTGGTCATAAGGGTGTCGGTGACGACCGGACGCAGGCCCAGTGCGGCGATGCGCGGCGCGAGTGCGGCGTCACGCTGGTCGATGACGAAGAGGTCGGCCAGGTTCCGGTACAGCCGGGCCACGCCCACGGGCGAGACCTCGTGGCCAAGCCCGGTGAGCATGTGATGCAAGGGGCCCTTTACCGGGGCGCCGGCGATGATCGGACTGACGGCGGCGATGCGGGCGCGGCGGGCGGTCAGGACCGCGCGCATGCTGGGAAGGGCGAGGATCGGTCCGATGCTGACGAGTGGATTGCTCGGGGGGATGATGACATTGGTGGCCTGCCGGAGCGCCCGCAGGGCGGCGGGGACCGGGCGGGCCGCCCGGGCGCCACGGAAGCGGATGCCGGTGACGCGGCCGCGGCCGCCACCGTGGACGAGATAGCGTTGGAAGGGCAGGGAACCACGCTCCGCGACTTCGACGACCGTGCGAACGGGGGCGTCGCACATCGGCAGGATCGTGGCGCGCACGCCATACGCACGCGCGATGGCCGCGGTCACCGCCGTCAGCGTCTGACCGCGGTGCAGCGCGTCGGTGCGGAAGATGTGTGTCGCCAGGTCCTGGTCGCCCAGGCGGAACCAGGTTTCATCGTAGAAGCGCGCCAACGTCGTCAAGGAGGTGAAGCGGTCGCCCCGAATCCCCCAGCCGGGCAGCGCGTTGACCACGCCCGCCAATGTGTAGATCACCGTATCCACATCCGGCGACACGTGTAACCCAAAGAAGGTCTCGTCGTCGCCGGTGTTGACGATGACGGTGAGGTTCCGCGGATCAAGAAGCGAACTGAGGCCCCGTAGAAAGCGCGCCGCGCCCACTCCGCCAGCCAGTACCGTCACTCGCTCCGTGCGCTTCATGTCCCGAGACCTTGCCATATGTCGTTGTCCGCTGTTGCGGGATGCGGCCGGCGGCTTCGATGAGCGCGCGGATGCGCTCCGCCGGCAGATACTCGCCCGCGTCGGCGCCTGCCGATTTGGAAATTTGTTCCTCCATCAGCGTCCCACCGAAGTCATTGCAGCCGGTATGCAAACTCAATTTTGCCAACTCCGTGCCGAGCTTGACCCACGAGGTTTGGATATTGTCGATCGCCCCCCGCAGCATCAGGCGCGAGACTGCGTACAGCCGCAGGTCGATGTGGCCTTGCGGTGTGGGGGTGACGAGGCCCTTCCGGTACAGCGTCGTGTACGTGTGAATGAACCGCAGCGGCACGAACTCCGTGAAGCCGCCGGTGTCCCGCTGGATGGAGCGCAGGAGCTCGATGTGACGGACGATGTGCTCGGGCTTTTCGACGTGGCCGTACATGAGAGTGGATGTCGTCGGGACGCCGAGGCGATGGGCCGTGGTGATGATTTCGACCCAGGTGCGCACGTCCACCTTCTTGTGGCTGAGGATTTCGCGCACCTCATCATCGAGGATTTCAGCCGCCGTGCCGGGGATGGTATCGAGACCGGCGTCCTTGAGCATGCAGATATAGTCCCCATAGTTCATGCCGGTCCGCCGGGCGCCATACATGATCTCCATCGGTGAAAAGGCGTGGATGTGCATGGCGGGGAAGCGGGATTTGATCGCGCGGAGAAGGTCGCGGTAGTGGAAGGCGTCCATTTCCGGGTTGATGCCGCCCTGCATGCAGACTTCGGTCGCGCCGCGATCCACCGCCTCCTGGACCTTGTCGAGCACCTGCGCGATATCATCCGTGTGGGCCTCCGCGTCGTTGCGGTGGTGGGCGAAGGCGCAAAACTGGCAGCCAACGAAACACACGTTGGTGAAGTTGATGTTGCGATTGACGATGTAGGTCACCACGGGGCCGATATCGACGGCGCGGACGAAGTCGGCCGTGCGCAGCAGGGCGAGGAGGTCATGCCCCTCCGTGTGCAGCAGCCGGACCCCGTCTTCGAAGGTGAGCTCGCGGGCGGCGAGCGCGCGCTCGAGGCTGGCGGCAACGTCGAGTTGCGCCGCGGCAATCAGCGCCTCGAGCGGGCGGCTGTCACTGAGCAGGTCGGGGAGATGCTCTCTCAACATAACGCTCCTCCTCTAATGGCAGCATGCTGCGAGATCGCAACATGCATGGACGGCTCGAGAAAGCCGGGTCGCCCGATGTACTCCGTGTAGATCGGCAGGCGGGCTTCGAGCTGGAACCCTTCTTGGGCGCACGTGTCGGCCAGCGCGGAGACGTGCGGCCACGGCGCCTCGGGGTTGACGTAGTCGGGAGTCAGTGGAGAAATGCCCCCCCAGTCATTGATGCCGGCCGCCAGAAACAAGCGGTGATCGTACGGGCTGAGGTTGGGTGGCGCCTGGATGTTCATATCGCCCAACAGCAGGCGGGCCACGGCAATGGTCTGGGCGATGTCGAGACTTTCCGGTTCCGGTGCTCCCGCCATCTTGGTGGTGGGCTTGGCGCGGAAGTTTTGAATGATCACTTCCTGTATGTGTCCGTAGCACGTGTGCAGATCGCGGATCGCGGCGAGGCTGGCGACCCGCTCCGCCCGCGTTTCGCCGATGCCCAACAGGATGCCGGTGGTGAAGGGGATCTGCAATTCGCCCGCCTCGCGCAGCATCTGGAGACGTCGTTGCGGGTCCTTGTCGGGCGCGTGGAAATGCGCCTCGCCCTTGCGGCGTAGCCGCGGGCTGATGTTCTCGAGCATCAGTCCCATGCTCACGTTGACCGGCTTCAATCCCGTCATTTCCTCCCGGCTCATGACTCCCGCGTTGGTGTGCGGCAACAACCCTTCGTCCAAGGCGATTTCACACGCCTGGTGTACATACCCAATCGTGGTGGCGTGGCCAAGCGCCTGCAGTGTTTCACGGTAGGCACGAAAGGCTCGCTCCGGTTTGTCGCCGAGGCACATCAGCGCCTCGATGCAGCCCTGGGCGCGGCCGCTGCGGCAGCAGCCGCGGATCTCCTCCGGGCGCATCGTCCAGGCGTGCGGATCGTCGGGGTCGCTGCGAAACGTGCAATACGAGCAGCGGTCGCGGCAGAGATTGGTAACCGGCAGGAACACCTTCGGGGAATAGGTGACCACCGTGCCCTTCAGACGGGAACGCAGGTGTCCAGCCACCGCCAAAATGGCGCTGACGTCGTCTGGCGCGTCGGCTTCGATCAATATGCAGGCGTCAGCCTCGCGGATGCGGATGCCCTCCAACGCTTGGTCCAGGAGGGCGCGGACGTCGGGGCGCGCACGGCGCAGGTATTCCGGAGCCATCGAGCCATCGACGATGCACGGCATGAAATTTAGCTACCACAAACATCTGTGCTGAAATAGAGGGCGTGCGAAGGAATCTGGGTGCAGCGCTGCATCGCTCGGTCAAGAGGGGAAGTCCCGCGCCCCGCGGCGACCACGCACAGCAGGGACGAGTGGCGCAGGTCAACTGTGCGCGACGACGAACTCGCGCCGCACACGCAACGCCAGCAGGCCGTCCGCCTCGCGGTTCTCCTGAAGAAACTTGGCTACCGTTCCAAATTCGGACGGGTCGAAGATCTCAGCGCAGCGGTCCACCAGTTCCTGATAGGTCTCGTCGGGCATCGGCGCGATACTGACCGCCGGATCGTCGGCGTCGTCGAACGCGACGGACAGGTCGTCGGGGCGAACGTGGCTGATGACCTCGTGAACGAGCGAGACGAAGCGGTCGAGTGTCGTGAGGCGCAGGGCGTGCGGTTGAAACGTGCGATCGAGGCCACGGCGTAGGTCGTAGTCGTCGATCAATACCCTGGCGCTCGCCAGGTGCAGTGCCCCCGGCGCGAAGCGGTACGTACGCGGCTCGTCAATCGAGGTGCGGCTGCTGACCACCACGTAGGTCTGCTGGCCGTCGGTGGCTTCGAACGTAATGGCGGCCATCGGATCCCACAGCGGATGGTCGGACGAGGCTTCGGCACCGTGGCGTCGGAACCAGGCCAGCTGGTGCGTCTGGTGCTCGCCGATAAATTGCCCGAACGCGACGAGCGACTCGTTGGTTGCGTCGTCCGGCGGATTGGCCGCGGCGCAGACCGCTGGATGCAGCAGCCCGCAGTCACGACAGGCAACGAACAGCATGTTTCCCCCGGTGACCATCAGTGCAGGAATGCGTTTGGACTGCCCGGCCGGGTTGGGATGGTTAACGTGACCCGGGTGCCGCGACCGCGTTCGCTAGCCACGTGTAATTGGCCGCCCATCAACTCCGTCAACCGCGTTGCGATGCGCAAACCCAAGCCAAGGCCTCGGTAGCGGCGCCGCGAGGAGGGATCCGCCTGGGACAGTCCCTCCATCACCCGGGAAATTTCGTCATGATCCATGCCGATGCCGGTGTCGGCAATTTCAATCTCGATGGCGGTGGTATGCGGCGCCCGCCGCGCCGCGATCGAGATCATGCCGCTCTGAGTGAACTTCACGGCATTGTCGAGCAGGGCCCAGAGGACCCGTTCCAGCTTCTCGGTGTCGGCGACCACGCTCAGGTCGGCAAGCGCGATGTCCACGCCCAGGAGCAAACCCTTTTCGGCGGCAGCCGGCTGAAACTTGTCGGCTGCGTGCCGGACGATCTCAGCGAGATCGGTGCGCTCCAAGTTGAGGGTCACGTCGCCGGAGTCGATGGCGGTGAGCAGCAACACGCTTTCCACCAGCGAGAGCAGTTCGGCGGAATTGGCCTGGATCCGCTCCAGGGCGCTGCGTTGATCCTCGTCCACCACCTTCTCGAGCTCTTCGGCGAGGATGGCGCTGTATCCGATGATCGCGCTCAAGGGGGTGCGCAACTCGTGCGACAGGTTTGCCAGGAAATCCTCCTTCATGCGGCGCGTGCGCTGGTTCGCCCGCCGCCGTGCCACCGCGCGGCGCACCAGATCGGAGATCTGCGGGACGTCGAACGGCTTGGAAACATAGTCGAACACGCCCTGGCGCAGTCCGCGGATGGCGGAGTCGAGCGAACTGTACCCGGTGACGATGATCACCTCGACGTCAGGGTCGAAGGCCTTGATGTGCTCCATCACTTCCACGCCCGACATCACCGGCATACGGAGGTCCAACGTCACGACGTCGATGGGGGTTGAGCGGATGATGTCGAGCGCTTGCGGGCCGCTGCTCGCAGTGAAGACGTTGTAGGACGGCTTGAAAATCATTCGGAGTGATTCCGCCGGTCCCCGTTCGTCGTCGACGATCAGGAGGGATGCACGCTCTTCAACCATTCCACCTCACCTCGCATTAGGTTCCAGCGGTAACGAGCACGGACAATGCCAGCGCTCACCGGGAGCTAGAAGGTGGCTTAGAACAATATTGTAAGTTATTGATATGGCAATGCTTTAGGTGCGTTGACGGCGACCGTGTGACGTCCGGGACTGGGGTGCTGGACGACTTGCCGTGCACAAATTTGAACGCTGTGGCAATGAAATGGCGGGACCAAGGGTGCGATCGCTCATCGCGCTGCCATGCGTCTCGAGGACGCGACCGAGGCTTTGGCGGTTCCTGCGATCCGCTGCGTGCCTCGGAGAATTCCGAGGTGGTCGGCACGGCCGCGCAGCTGAGTGGCCGAAGGGTAGGGGTCAGTCGGCGCTGGCGATGCCCAGCTTGTCCATGATGCAATCGAGGCGCTGTGCGTTCGGTAGGGTTAGCGCAGTATGAAAAATCATGGAACTTCTCGCTTGGTGGGTCCGCTCAATTCGCCTGGGCGTGCGGCGGCAGTGGCGTGGCTCAAAGCCGTGCGAGAAGGTCCAAAAGCCACAGCCCAAACCGGGCACAGCGCGCTAGGAGCGATGAATGGGGGGCGATAAGGGCAGGGTCGCTATCCACTGCACGCCCCCCAGGCGACAGGGCCATCTCGTCGCGCTGGGAAGCCTACGCTGGTCTGCACTCCGGGAGCGCACAGATATCGCCATTGTTCAACACCTGCCCCTCAGTGCAAGGATTGAGAGAGGGCGGGTCCTCACAAGTGAATTCGATGGAGATAATTCGAATCGGGTTCGGACAGTTACTCTGCAAATACTGCGGTGCACCGGGATCAAACGGGCTGACGGTTTGCTTCCCGCAGTCGGCATCCTTGATCGTAATGGTGTTGCCGTTCGCGTATGCGAGGCCTGCCAGCGCGGTCAGCGCAGCCACCAACGCGACCTTGCCGACTGCCCCTGCGCGTGTACGCCGCAGGAGATGTGCACCACCGCCCGCAAGCATGACACCCAGCAGGACCATCATGGGTATGCTCATGGCAGGTGCAGGCACATACGGAGCAGTCGTCACAGTGCCGATGAACTCGGCATATGCAACCGTCGCGAGTGGCCCCACCAGCGTCGCCAGGCCACCGACGATCTGAAGCAATCTGCGCGGCATCATGGACAAGCCCTCCCTCCTCATCAACGGGGTGCGCTCCCGGCCACGCATTGTCTAGCGCAAAAGCGGTTCGGATCAAAGAGCACTGGCCCGCGCACCCGTTCGGCGACTCTGTGGTTGCAGGCACGGGGGCGGCGATGACGACGGCAGCGAGGCGCCGCGCGGCACAGGCGGCGTTGATGAGCATTCTCGTGCCGATCGCCGACCCCAAGGTGTGTGGGCGGTTCTTCGAGTGGGCGACGTGGGACACGTGGAAGGTGCTTCTCGCAAGGTGTTCGGGCTCCCGATGACCCCGGAGATGCTGGCGCTCTGGCAGAAGTACACCGGCCGCACGCAGGCGCCGGGCGCTGCCGTAACTCAGTGAGTGATGGTCTGCATCGCATGGCGAGGTCTTTAGCCGGCTTTAGCCGGAGGCGAACCCACCGCCTTCAGGCGGTGGAGCCTCAGTGCAACGTCGGGTCCGGATCAGGGATGGGCTTGCCCACGTCGGAGAGCACAATCCAGGCAGCGAGACAGCGCACGCAGTGGCGATGCCAGTGCGTCCCGTCGAGACCAGTGCAGTCGGGGGCCGGTTCTGCCGGGCCGCAGCGCTCCATCAGCGAGTAGCGATAGCCACAGGTAGGGCAGGGCAGGGCGGCCATGACAGCGTTACCGGCAGGCCTTCGAGGGCTTCCAGGGGCTCGGCTGATCGAGCCCCTGTGTCAGCACATGCTCCGCCGACCCGAGCAGCAGGAACGGCACCGCCAACGGCAGCAGCACAACAGCGAGCGCCAGGCGCCCGCCCCACACCCCTTCAACCACCCACCGCTTGCGTTCCACGCACTTCATGCCGCACTCCCATACCGGCCGCCACAGCGGGCACGACCGGGGCCCGAATCAACAGAACGTTAACGGCACGAAGCGCGGCAGGCGGTAGCGCACTGCACGCACAGCGACCTCGAACAGGGTGTTTCGAATGCTCAACGTCATGGTTCCACGCTACACCCTGCGCGCGTTCAAACAAGTGGGGGGGCACGTGGCGTAACGCAGCGCTAGCTGATTGTCTCCGGAGGATGACCTACTCGGCGCTGGCAATTCCCAGCTTGTCCATGATGCAATCGACGTGTTGCCTGTTCGCTGGGTGCGGGCCAGTTCGGGAAATCAAGGCGATTCCGGGGGCGGAGGTGGGCCAAGGTTACCTCTGGCGAGTGGGAATGGTAGACTCACGGTAGCAAGAATTGACCAGTTCGCCGCGGCTAGGCTGATCACCGAAAACCCGGCACCACACCGGGCCGCCGCGGGGATTCTCTCCGTGCGGAGCGCAATTCAACCGAGGAGGGTGAAATGAAGCGTGCACGAACGAAAGCGGCGATGGTGGTACTGCTGTGGGGGTTCGGGGTGGTGTGGAGCCCCCCGCGGGCGGTGGGCCAGTGTTGCGGGGACTGCAACGGCGATGGACAGGTGACCATCGATGAGATCCTCAAAGCGGTCAACCGGGCACTGGGGGGCACTTGCACGTCCCAATCCGGCGGGCAGCGGTTCCCGGCCACGGGGCAGACGAGCTGCTGGGATCCCAACGGCACCGTGATCGCCTGCAGCGGCACGGGTCAAGATGGTCAGATTCAGGCTGGTGGCGCCTTGGCCTACGTCGACAACGGCGACGGGACCATCACTGACCTCAACACGCATTTGATGTGGGAGAAGAAGAGCGCTGACGGCAGCATTCATGGTTGGGACAATCCCTACACGTGGGCAGGTGCGTTCACCACGTTCATTGTCGGACTGAACGCGGGTGGTGGCTTTGCGGGGCATACGGACTGGCGGTTGCCGAACGTCAAGGAATTGCAGGGCATCATCAACTACCAGAACGTCGTTCCGGCGGTCAGCGCGGCCTTCAACGCCAACTGCGCGCCGGGCTGCACCGTGACAACGTGCAGTTGCACGCAGTCGGGCGGATACTGGTCGTCTACTACGTACCAGCTCGGTCCTAACTCCGCGTGGAGCGTGTTCTTCCTCGACGGCGGCATGAACGGCAACGATAAGCGCGACGGCCTCTCTGTCCGTGCCGTTCGTGGCGGCTCATGATCGATATATCGGCTTGAGTTGGGATGAACAAAGGCCGCAGAAAGGCGCCCGGCGCGCTGATGCGGCTGGGCTTTGTTTGCAGTATTGTGATCGCGTGTTGACCAGTTCGCCGCGGCTAGGCTGATCACCGAAAACCCGGCACCACACCGGGCCGCCGCGGCGATTTCCTTGTGGGCACCAAGTGGGAGGTGCAATGGCAATCAAGAAAGAAAAGGCGGCTGCGGCATTCAGGAAGCGCAAGATTCCTTCAGAAGAAGCCAAGCGGTTTGCGCAGTGGCAGGGAGAGCAGGAACGGCGGCTTCGAGAATGGCTGGAACAATTCAAGTTCGTAAAGGCACCGATCGCGCCAGGTACGCTACGGCGGCTTAAGGTGGAACTTCCCGACGAAGTGTGGCGCCAAGTCACGCCGACACTCCCTCTTGAGGCTGCAACGGCATTTTCCGTCAGGGAACGACTCCATGATCGCGCTGCCGACTCATGGCGCGAAGGCGAACTGCATCAACTCGTCACCCGGAGCAAGAAGGAAGCGATTAATCGACGGTGTCGCCCGGATCAGGAGGTCGTCAATCTGTACTGGAAATCTGGGGCGGCGGCGATCGCAAATGCGGCCCAGGGTGCGTTAGAACAGCGCCTCCCCGTCCGCTGCTTTCTTGCCGGGTTGCGGCTTGCCCAGATAAACCTTGAAGCCGGTTTCCCTGAAATTAGCCGTTCGATCAAAGCCTTCGATCGAGCAGGGCCAGAGCAATATGCACGGGAGCAAGCAAAAGGCATTGTCATTACCGAAGCGCGGCGGCTGTTCAACCAGCGCTCCAGTCGGAGGCCCTCCGGCAAAGAGGTTGCCGAGCTTATCGCCGGCATGGACTTGGTGCAGGAGCGAATTGAGAATCTGATCGGGCAGCCGTGGAAGGCATCCAACATCCGCAGGATACTTCGAGAAGCAAAACTGAAATAGCTGATACGTAGTCTACGTATCAGGCTTGTGCGCGTGCGATGCTGCATACAGCATGTCGCACGCCAACATAAACGAATTTCTTGAGTCAGCTGATGTTGCCCGCCTTCGCGGCGTGACGCCGGCGACAGTCCGGCGCGATGCCGCGCGCGGGGTCCTCCCCGTTGCGGCGGTGACCAGCAAGGGCACTCGTCTCTTCAGACGCGAGGATGCCGAGCGCTATGCGGCACGGGGTGGAGGGGTGGGGGATGGTCAGGGCGCCCGCGCGTAGGCCCCCCGTGGGGGGCCCAGCACTGGCGGACGCGCTCCGGCATCTTCGACGAGTCAGCAACTCGCTGAACCGGCGCCTCCTGGCCGCCCGGCGCCGCGGTGACGTGTTGCGCGAGGACTTCTTCGCCACCGCGCTCATCCGGCTCAACACTGCGACGGACGATCTCCGCGAACTCCACGCCTATCTGAAAGCGGAGCAGCCGTGACGCAGCCGGACCCCACAGTGATCCCGCTCACGCTGCGCGCTCTGCCGCACTGGGTGTGTTGGCAGACCGTCGACCGGGCAGGCAAGGCAACGAAGGTTCCTATCGATGCGAAGACCGGCGCCTTCGCGTCGGTCATGGACTCGACAACGTGGAGTCCGTTTGCAATCGCTCTGGCGGCGGCGGATCGCTTCGACGGCCTGGGCTTTGTGCTCACAGGCGCGCCCCCCTTCGTGGTCGGTGTCGATCTCGACGCCTGCCGTGATCCCGAAACGGGCGTGCTGCATCCGACTGCGCAAGAGATCATCGGGCGACTCGGCACCTATGCGGAAGTGAGCCCGAGCGGCCGCGGTGTGCATTGCCTGGGCCTTGCCGAGATTCCCGCGGACCATCCCTGCCGCACGGGTACGATCGAGGTCTACAGCCGGAAGCGCTTTCTCACCGTGACTGGCTGGCACCTCGAGGGCACCCCCGGCGAGGTGCAGGACATCACCCGGGGGCTCTACTGGCTGTTCAAGACGTTCTTCGCCACACGCCCACAGCCGGCGAGCGCCCGCCCCCGCACCACGGTCACGATGACCGATCACATGGTGATCGAGAAGGCACTTGCCGCCCGCAACGGTGTGGAGTTCGCCAAATTGTGGGAGGGCGACTGGCAAGCCGCCGGGTACATGAGCCAGAGCGAAGCGGACCTAGCGCTGCTGTCGCACCTCGCGTTCTGGACGAACGGTGACGCCGCCCAGATGGAACGCCTGTTCGCGGCGTCGGGCCTGGCGCGGCCGAAGTGGGTGCAGCGTGCCGACTATCGGGCGCGGACGCTGGCACGGGCCCTGGCGGGGGTGGGTCATGCCTGACGACTACACCTTTGCCGAGTGGACCACCGAACAAGAGGAACGCGACGCCATCCGCGAAGAGGACTGCGGCCCAAACGGCGAAGATCCGGGGGGAGCCAACGGACATGACTCCGCGCCCGCTTCGCCGCGTCTGCAGCTCTCCCCCCGACTCACGCGGGATGAGATGGCGGCGCAGTCGATCGAGTTTCTGTGCCAGGAGGCGCGCTTTCTCGCGCGTGGCGTGTCGACGCTCCTCACGTCCATCGGCGGCGTCGGCAAAACACGGATGCTGTTGCAGCTCCTCTCCGAACTGTCCCAGGGTGTGCCGCTGTTTGGCTGCGACCTGTTGTGCCCGACACGTCCGATGAAGTGCCTCTACATAGGCGCTGAAGATAGCCAGCCGTTCTTCAACTATTTGGCGCAACCCCTGCTCGCCAACAGCTCCGATACGCTGCCGTTCGACGTGATCCTGCTTCCCGAGGTGTGGCCGGGCTTTACACTCACCCCGACCACGACGGGCACCCTGGCGGCGTTCGTCGAAGACTACCGGGCACAGCACGGGCTCGATTGCGCCGCGCTTGATCCGATGGTGTCACTCATCGGCCGCGAATACGCGGACATGATGAAAAATCCCGTGGTCGCGCGGGCCTTCTTCAACGACTGC
>JAGDMS010000466.1 GCA_017860575.1 Deltaproteobacteria bacterium
TGACCGCCAAGTTTGCAGACGTGTTCCTGCCGGGTTCGTCCTTCCTGGAAAAGGTCGGCACCTTCTCCAAAGCCGAGCGGCGTATCTCGCGTGTGCGAAGGGTGATGGCCCCGCTGGCGGGCAAGGCCGACTGGGAAGTCACGATGGCACTCTCCAGTGCCCTCGGCTATCCGATGGCGTACGCGCATCCCGCGGAAATCATGGCGGAGATTGCCACGCTGACGCCTTCCTTCCGGGGCGTGAGTTACGAGCGGCTGGACCAGGAGGGCTCCATCCAGTGGCCCTGCAACGACGCAGCCCCCGGCGGCACGCCGGTCATGCACGTGGACGCTTTCGTGCGCGGCAAGGGACTGTTCGTGTTGACCGAATACGTGGCCACCGACGAGAAGGTCACCCGACGCTTCCCGCTGTTGCTGACCACCGGGCGCATACTGTCCCAGTACAACGTCGGCGCCCAGACCCGGCGCACCGCCAACAGTGAGTGGCACCCGGAGGATGTGCTGGAGATCCACCCGCACGACGCCGAGGATCGCGGCATTGCCGATGGCGACCTGGTCGCGATTGCGAGCCGGGTGGGCGAGACGTCGTTGCGCGCAAGATTGAGCGAGCGCATGCAACCCGGCGTCGTCTACACCACCTTCCATCACCCCCTCAGCGGGGCCAACGTCATCACCACCGAAAACTCGGACTGGGCCACGAATTGCCCCGAGTACAAGGTGACGGCAGTCCAGGTGCGCAAGGCCGCCGGGCCTTCTTCCTGGCAGCAGGAGCACAGCCGGTTCGACCGCGAGCAACTGCATCACGCGCACCTCTGAGCGCTGCGTGCCGGGAAACGGCCCCGGCGGCGGAAGCTGCCGCTCTCGACACTTCCAGATGCCCCACGCGCTGAAATCAGCAGCTCGATAAATCCTGTTGCTTCTGTCGGTCTAGCCCGCTAGAATGTTAGTTCAGAGCGACAGTTCCACCCGCTACTTGGAGATCGTCACATGTTCGACGAAGCCAGATCCGAGCTCTTCCCCGCCGAGGGCCATGGCGCGCCAAACGAGCGCCAGCCGCAACGGGATGGCGAGACAGGGTTGCCCGCTGGAACCGTAGTGTTCTCCGCTGACGATCACGTCTCGGTGTCGGAGGACATCTTCTACAACAAGCTGCCGGCGGAGCTGAAGGATCACGCGCCGCGATTGTGGCGCGACGAGAATGGCGTCTGCCAGATCGGGATGGGGGGCAAGTCCTTCCTGCCGGACGGGTTCACCAGGGTCGTCGCACATTTCGAGAGGCTGCCGGGTTGCAGCGCCGAAAATCTGGATGCCCGCCTTGCCGACATGGATGCGGAGGGAGTCAGTAAGGCATTGGTCTTTCCAAACGCCGTCCTGGCTCTCCTGGCCCACCCCGATCATCAGCTCCGGGATCTCTGCTTCCGGATATACAACGAATACATCGCGCAATGGCAGGCGCGTGCGCCAGGGCGCATCTATGCCGTGGGCCTGATCAACTGGTGGGATCCGGCGGGCACTCGCAGCAGCCTTGCCGAGCTCAAGTCGCTCGGGCTCAAGACCTTTCTCCTGCCACTCAACGCCTTCACGTTCCCCACCGGGGAGAAGATCGACTACGCAGGCAAGGCGATGACCCCGGTGTGGGAGGAGATCGAGGCTTCCGGCATCCCCGTTTCCCATCACATCGGGGAGGGTCAGGGAAACCAGGACGAAAACAACTCCATAGCGACGGCCATGCTGCCAATGGTCCATTCGTTCCGGGACATGTTCGCAAAGTATATCTACGGGGGCATTCTCGATCGCCATCCCGGCCTGCGGGTGGGATGGTTCGAGGGCGGGATCAATTGGGTGGTCTCGACCCTGCAGGATGCGACGCATATTCACGCCAGCATCAAGCACACGTACAACTGGAACGTGAAGCACGCTCCGGAATATTACTGGCGCAACCACATGTATTCCTCGTTCATGCTCGATCCACTGGGGCTGGAGATGATCGACCGGATCGGTGTCGACAGGGCCATGTGGTCAACTGATTATCCGCACAACGAGAGCACCTTCGGGTATACGAGGAGCTCCCTGAAAAGCGTCGTGGATGCAGTCGGGCCCGAGCGTGCGCGCCGCATCGTTTCGGAAAACATCGTTCGTTATCTCGATCTGTAACCCGGTCAGCGCACGGTCGCGCCGTCACGGTTTCATTCGACACAAGCAGGGCATCGAGTTCGCCCGGGGGGAAAGACGTGCGCAAGAACAAACTTCGGCTCGGACTGTTCATTCCGCCGTTTCATGCGTTGAACGAGAGTCCGACGCTGAGCCTGGAGCGCGATCTCGACATCGCCCAGTTCGCTGACGAGATCGGTGTTGCCGAAGCATGGTATGGCGAGCACCATTCCGGCGGCTACGAGATCATCGCGTCGCCGGAGCTCATGATCGCTGCCGCCGCGCAAAGGACCAAGCGCATCAAGCTCGGCACGGGCGTGGTTTCCTTGCCCTATCACAACCCGCTGACGACTGCGAACCGCCTGGTGCAGCTCGATCATCTGACGCGCGGAAGACTGCTCTTCGGCGCCGGTCCGGGACTCCTGACTGCCGACGCACGAATGCTGGGCCTGGATGCGCGCGAATCCCGCGACAAGCTGGCCCAGGGAATCGACGTAATTACGCGGCTTTTGCGCGGGGAATGGGTTACCGAAAAGACCAGCTGGTACGATCTGAACGAAGCTCATTGCCACATGCTGCCATGCAGTGATCGAATCGAGCTGTGTGTGGCCAGCATGTTTTCTCCGAACGGTGGCGGCCTGGCCGCGAAGTACGATGCGGGCATGCTTTGCCTGGCTGCGACTGCCCCCAACGGCTACGACACTCTGGCGGGCAACTGGAAGATCGCCTGCGAAGCTTCTGCAAAATATGGTCGCACGATGAATCCGGCCGTGGTTCGCTGCGCTACGGACATGCATATCGCGGAGACGCGCGATCAGGCGATGGACGAAGCACGCAAAGGCTTCGAGATCACCCAGAGATACTTCAGGAACCAGACCGCGCACATAGCGAATGCGGGGGACGTCACGCTGGAGCAACTCATCGAGCAGGGCGAGGTCGTCGTGGGCACTCCGGACGATGCTGTCGCCCAGATCCGCCGCCTGGAAGAAAAAGTGCCGGATTTCGGCACCCTGCTCCTTGTGGACAAGAACTGGACGAGCCATGAGAACAAGAAACGCTCGCTCGAGATAATGATGCGTTATGTTCTTCCCGAGATCAATGGCGATAACGTCAGCCGCAAGAAGTCGTTCGATTGGCAGG
>JAGDMS010000467.1 GCA_017860575.1 Deltaproteobacteria bacterium
GGCCCGCGGCTGGAACCCAATCGGCTGATGCTGGTCGCCTGGGAGCCGTCGGCCGAGGCCAAGGCAATCGCCAGGCCCGGAGTGTACGTCGAGCTCCAAGCCCAATAGTCATGCAGCGGCCCGGGTACAGCTCAAGATCGGTTGGCATCGGACCCACCCGGGAGTGGATCGCCTGCATGACCAACCACGGCATCCGCCGCGTCTGCTGCTTACTCCCGGTGTGCGTCGCCAATATTCTATCTGCCTCAAGCGGCATCCCGCCACTCGTAGCGGTGGTGCAGGCCGCCGACACGGGGAAGTGAGGCGGCCGCGGCGCGCGGCGAAATCGGCGGACACACCGCTCGGGTGGTCACCGGATCCTTGCCGAGCGACAGGTGCGTTCGGTCATTGTGGCAATGATCGAGGTACTCGTGCAACAACCGCTGCAGGTGCTGCTCGTTTCGCACGATGACGTGGTCGAGTAATTCGTGCCGACAGCTCCCCACCCAGCGCTCCGCAACCCCATTCTGCCAAGGGCTCTGAAAGCTGGTTCGCACCGGCCGCACCTCCATGTGCCTCAGCACGCCAGCAACCTCGGCCGAGAAGATGGATCCGCGGCGCGCCCCACCGATTTTCCGTCGCCATGCGGCGGATGAGATCGCGGAGCTGGGCCTCGGTCCGCGGACGTCCCCGGGGCCGCAAGATCCGGCGCCAGTACGCGCGATACGCGCGACGGTGCCAGGCGACCACGGTGGCGTGGTTTGACGATCGCCAGAGGCTTGGTCCAGTCGCTCCACACGGCCCGCAGCGCGATCCAGAACAGGCGGTCGGCCGGTCCGAGCCGTGGGCGGCGGCCGCAGTGAGCAAGGGTAGCGAGTTGGTGTCGCAAGGCGAGATTATCGAGGACGAGGGCCCGTCGAGAGAGCGCCAGGGCGCGTACCGCCCAGACGATGCGCTTGAGGAGCAGCAGCGTCCTAAGAACATGCAAACGGACCTGTGCAATGGCAATGGGGGGCCCACCGATTCTCGGTTCAAGGGTGGCGGACGGAGTATTGGCGAGGCACAGGGGGTGAGCGAGAACGTGCGCGCGAAGATACGCCGCCCGCTCACGCTGCCCGCGACGTCAGACCAGGTCGAAGACCGCCACGGTCAAGCAGTAGAGGGACGCAGGCTGCGTTGGTCGCAAAGCCACGCACGCAACTCGCGTCCCCCGTGTGCATTAACTAGCGCTGCCCAATCGCTCCAATTGTGCGCGATGTCCCGCCTTTCGTCCCGTTGCGAGCGCGGGTTACAGGTCCGGAATTCTCATGTTGAGGTTGGCCTTGCGCACGCCGCCGTCGATGTCGATGACGCGCCCGGTCACATAGGCGGAGGCGGGTGAGGCGAGGTAGACCGCGCCGGCCGCGATGTCTTCGACCACCCCGATGCGCTTGAGCGGGGTGCTCTCGATCATCTCGTTCTTGAGTGCGTCGTTGGTGAGCACGATGTCGAGCGCCGAGGTGGCGATCGCGCCCGGCGCAATGGCATTCACGCGGATCTTGGGTGCGAGGTCGCAGGCGAGGTTCTTCGTGAGGTGGACCAAAGCCGCCTTCGCCGTGCCATAAGCGGAATAGCCCCGGTCAGGAAAGCGGCCGATGGCCGAGGCGATATTGATCACGCTGCCGCCGCCGCGCGCGAGCAGGTGGGGAACGGCGAGCTGCGTCAGATTGAACGCGGTCGTCACGTTCCACCGGAGCGCTTCGTTGAAGTGATCCTCGGTCGTGCTGAGAAA
The DNA here is from genome assembly GCA_017860575.1 of Deltaproteobacteria bacterium. Lineage (GTDB taxonomy): Bacteria > Desulfobacterota > Binatia > HRBIN30 > HRBIN30 > JAGDMS01. The sequence continues at coordinate 1,751 of JAGDMS010000467.1, forward strand.
GGGCATCGGCATGCTGCCGCCGGCGTTGTTGACGACGATGTCCAAGCGGCCAAACTCATCGAGCGCGCGCTGGACGAGCATCTCCATGGCCGTCCGGGTGCTGAGGTCGCCGGGAACCACCGCCGCGCGTCGTCCCGCTCGCTTGACGGCATCGGCGACCTCCAAGAGCTGCGACTCGGTCCGCGCGCCGATCACCACGTCGGCGCCGACCTCGGCGAACGCGGTCGCGATCGCGGCGCCGATGCCGCGGCCGGCCCCCGTGATGATGGCGACCCGGTCCCGCAAGTTAAACATGTCGAGAATCATGTCGTCTCCCTCCTGTCTGCCAGTCCACCTATCTTGGCATTGACGCGCACAGCCGGGCAAGCGTCTGCTGTGCACTCGACGCACCGGCCGAGGTGATCGCGCGGGGTTGGCGGCGAGTCTCCGTCAACGCGAGGATGCTCGATGCGCGCACGGGAAGCGGCGCCTGGCAGTAAGGACACGCCTCCATTTCTTCTCCCTGATTGGGACGCGGCGACCCTGGCAAGCACTGAGTTTATTGGGTTTGCGCGTTACTGACGGTTGAGCGCACGCTCCTGTCCGGCCAGAAGCTCCTCGACACGGGCGACCCGGAAGCGACTCAGCCCCTGCTCGCTGAATCCGTGGCTCGTTGTTCGAGCGAGGTCGAGCGCAACTTCCGCTGCGCAGCCCGAAATGCGGCAGTTGGCCCCGCACTGCGAGTCGGCGTATGCTCGGCCATGAGATACGGGTGCGGCAGCAGCAAGAAAATGCGCGGCCGCATGCAGGAGGTCGAACATGCGTAAGGTTGTTTTTGCCGCGGCGGCTGTTCTTCTGGCGCTCGTGTGCTGTGCAGTCGCCGGCGCGGCCGATGTGTCGGTGACGCTGGAAGGCAACATCGTGTGCGCGAAGTGCACCCTGAAGGTCGAGGGAGTCGACCAGTGCCAGAGCGTGCTCCTGGTGAAGAATACGGCCGGCAAAGACACGCAGTACTGGCTTGCCCGCAACGCCGTGGCTGAGGCCTTCGGCGATGTCTGCACCGACATCAAGCCGGTGACCGTGACGGGCAGCATCGAGGAGAAGGACGGTAGGAAGTGGATCGTGGCGACGAAAATCGATCCACGTCAGGCACCCGGCGCTGATTGACGCCTGCCGTCCCCCGAACGCACCGCACAGTGGCCCAGGGTTGCGACAGGAATCGGCCAACAACGTCGCCTCACGATCCGCGGCAACGGCGGCGCGAGATCTGTATCGCCCTCCCGGAGGCCATCGAGGATGAGCGCACTGACGCCGTGATCGCAATCGTCACCCGCACCCTCTGGCGGCGCGCAGAGAAAGTGAAGGTGGTCGGGCAGGATGGTCAACTGCCGACAAAAGGCCACATCAGGCGCATTCTCTCGTCGAGATATGCAAAATAACAGCTTATATTGCTCGCTATGTATCTCAGAAGAGCAGCCGAACAACCGCTCAAGGACGTCCTCGCCAGCAATAATGTGGGCATCATCCTCGGGGCGCGCCAGGTCGGCAAGACGACCTTGG
>JAGDMS010000209.1 GCA_017860575.1 Deltaproteobacteria bacterium
AGACGCTCTACAACCGGTTGAAGGCGTATCAACTCCCGTAACCCTGCTGCTTCTGGCCCACGCAGACGCCGTGGACTCGTGCCTGGCATGGGTAAGGGGGGGCGCCCCGGCGGTGAAAAGGGGGGGCACCGCCGGGGCTGGGATGGAACCGCACTCAGTTAATGTGCAGCTCCACAACGGGTCAACGTCTGCGATCGGCGTTCTCGGGACCGCCATCAAGGACAGAACGGTCGCGGGAGGCGAGCGGCAGATCGGGGGCATTTCGCCGCGGCGCGTGCCTGTGGTTGCTCCGTGCGCGCTCGTGCGACCGCAGGCCGCTCCGGGTTCCGGCGGCGAAGCGCTCGGCCACTCGGGGCCAGTTCACCGTGTTCCACCAATTGTGGACGTACTCCGCACGGCGGTGCTGGTATCTGAGGTAGTAAGCATGTTCCCACACATCCAGCGCCAGCAGCGCCGTCCCGCTGGCGCCGGTCTGTAGCCGATAACTTTCCCCGCTCATGATGGCGAGCTGCCAATGACCGGGCTGCCAGACCAAGACGGCCCAGCCGGCGGTCTCGATGCTGTTTGCGACGCGCGAGAAGCGCGACTTGAGTGCTCCGAACGAGCCGAAATCTTGCGTAATCTGATCTGCCAGATCTCCGCTCGGCTGGCCACCCTGATTGGGGCCCATGGTCTCCCAGAACAGACCGTGCAGGGCGTGCTCGGATTGATAGAAAGCGACCAGGCGCTGAAAATGACGGATGAGCAGCGCATCGCCACTCTGCCACGCTGCAACGAGCCGATCCTGTGCCGCATTGAGTTCATCAACCCACCGGCGGTGATGGTAGTCGTGATGTAGTCGCATGGTCTGCTCGTCGATCCAAGGGTGCAACGCATCGTAGTCATACGGGAGGGCTGGTAACTCGTGCCGCGTCATGTTCAGGCCCCGACAAAGTGAACGGGGGTTTTGCCCTCAATCATGCTCGGTGTCATCACGTAATTGCCCTTGACCGACGCATCCCAAATCGCCGAACTCGGTTCGTGCCGGCCCAGCGTCGCTAAGTAGGCCAGTCCGCTGGTCATCGCACCGACGCCGGCGAACACGATCTTGGCAGGCACGTAGGCCACATTGGCCGCAACCGAACCGGCGTAGGCCATGGGGGGGTGATGTCCTTTCTCGCTGTCGCTGACTGAAGCGCTGGCGCCGGCCGCCGCACCGCCGACGGCACCCGCGGCCACAAGGGCACAGCCCGGGACCAGCGAGCAGACGCTTAGCACGGTCAGACCTGCTGCAAGTGGTTGTCGTAGGGACATCATACCGCCCTCCCTGTTCATGGGATGCCTGAACTCTGCGTGTCCCGGAGCAAGCAGCGGGCCAGCTGGAGCAATCGATGATGCGGGCGACGAAATCGGTCAATCGGGCGGGCACCCGAATCGGGCCGAGTAATTTTTTCAAGCCGCCGTGTAAGATTTTCAATCGCTTCGCTCCGCTGCAATGGCAATCCTCCGTCCCGGCACACTGGCGCTTGCTGGCACATGCGTTGCCTACGCCAAAGATCAGGGAGGGACACGAGGGAGGAGACCACGATGACAGAACAGCGGATGACGGATCAGCAGTGGAATCCGTGGAAGCTTGCCACCATTGGGATCGTGATGGTGTGTGCCACCGCACTCCTGACGGGGGTTGTCGTGGCCCACTATGCCGGAACCGATCGGAGCGTTTCCGCCGCCCCTGGCGCACAAGCCCTGCCGGAGACGGCTGGCGGCGTGTCTGGGCAGCCCCCTGCCCAGGCGGGATTACAGGCAGCGCCGCTGCCCCCGCTGCGGCAGGTGCCACCAACGCCCGGCGCCCACGACCAGCAGGCATCCGCGGCGCCGTCGGATCAACGAACCGCAGGGGCGCACGTCGCTCCGCGACCGGTGGCACAGGACATCAGCGCGTGTAATCGGTATGCCAGCTCTGCCAGTCACAGCAAGACCGCTCAGACGCTCACTGATGCCCTGCTCGGCGGTGCGCTCGGCGCCGGCTTGGGCGCGGCCGGTGGTGCCATCGCCGGTGGTGGCGGTGGCGCCGGCAAGGGAGCGGGAATCGGCGGATTGGTCGGCGCGGCTGCCGGGACGCTCTACGGCCTCAACGATGCTAATCGCAACGATGCTCGTGCTGCCGCGGCCTACCGCGCCTGCATGAAGCAGCGTGGCTACGGTGGATAGACACTTTCGCGATTGTTTGGCCAAACCAGACCGCGAGACATGGCAGAAATGCAGGACGCCACGAAGCCGACCGCACGCACCGTGATGGACCTCTGTGAGCCCATCGCCGTGCTCCCGTCGCAGTATGTTGATGCCAGTAGCCACCGCTGCCGACCGGAAATGCAGTTGGTCGCGGCGATCCTCGAGGATGCGTTGAGCTGCATTGCCCACTACGCCAATATCCGTTCCGGTCGCCGCCGCCGCGATTTTCTCGATGCCTACCACTGGGTTTGGAAGGATCAGCGGGACTGGCCGTTCGCCTTCTCCACGGTCTGCGAGCTGCTCGGACTCGAACCATCAGCCGTGCGCCAGTTTGTGCAGCGTCTGGTGGATACCGACGCAGATGGCGCGGCGGGCGCAAGCGAACGCACGCAAGAGCGCCAGCCGGACAGCTGAGGGAACGTCAACCGGCACGAACTACGATCCTGCTATCCCGGGCGCCCCCGGCCATGGTCATTTCCCCAGTCGTGAGCGCGCAGGGATGTCCCTTTTCGACGACAGACGGGAATAGCCAGCGGTCGGGACTCCCGCGAGTGTGGCAAGGCTTGCTGCGGACGGCCTACTCGCGGCGATTGCAGCCCGCCAACCTTCCCGTACAATGCCGGTGTGAAATCCGCATTCCTTCCGCGACTTATCAATGGGCCGTTCGGCGATCCGGGCTTGCACGTGGCGTTGCGCTGGCAGGGCACGGCTCTGCAATTTGACCTGGGCCGTATGGATCGCTTCCCCGCAGCCGAGATTCTGAAGCTGTCCCACGTTTTTGTCTCGCACACCCACATCGATCACTTCATCGGATTTGACCGCTTGATCAGGCTGTTTCTCGCACGCGAGGCGCGGATCTCGCTCTTTGGACCGCCGGGGATCGTTCGCAACGTGAGCGGCAAGCTGGCGGGCTACACCTGGAATCTGGTTGAGGGCTACCCGTTTATTCTGGACGTGCACGAAGTGCATCCGGACCGCATCGAACATGTACGCCTGCGCGCCGCCGCCGCCTTTGCCGTGGAGAAGGTTGGCGATGAACCGTTCACCGGCGTGTTGCACGAGGATGCGGCGATGGCGGTTCGCACGGTACACCTCGATCATCGCATCCCGTGCCTTGGTTTTGCCGTCGAAGAGAAGACGCACTTGAACATTCGCAAGGACGAACTGGATCGCCTCGGAATTCCCGCCGGCCCCTGGCTGAATCAATTGAAAGCCGCGATTCGGACGGGGCAACCCGGCGATACCCCGATTGTGGCAAAGTGGCTGACCAACGGCCGGGAGCAGCACGCCGAGTTCACCCTGGATCAGCTGCGCCGCTATCTGGTGGTGGAGACGCCGGGACAGAAACTTGCCTACGTGGTCGACACGTTGTTCAGCCAGGCCAACGTCGAGAAGATTGTTGCCTTGGCTGACCATGCCGACATCTTTTTCTGCGAATCGCTGTTTCTCGACGAGGACCGTGACCAGGCCCTCAAACGCTATCATCTGACCGCACGGCAGGCGGGTACGCTGGCCCGACTGGCCAACGTCAAGCGGCTCGAAAACTTTCACTTCTCCCCGCGGTACGATAGCCTCGCGGATCGCGTCTATGCCGAGGCAGCGGCGGCGTTTCGCGGTGATCTGGCACCGGACGAACCCGTGTAGGCGGGAAGCTCGATGACCGGAGTAGTGCCCCTCAGTGAGGCAGAACGGAAGTTTGCGGAATACCACCGCGTGGCACATCTTGCGACCGCCGATGCGAGCGGTGTGCCGCATGTCATCCCGGTGTGTTACGCGCTGGTGCGCGGGTGCCTGTATTTCGTTGTCGATGAAAAGCCCAAACGCACCCGGCACCGTCTCAAGCGACTGCGGAATCTCGCCGAGAATCCTCGGGCCGCGCTGGTGATCGACGAGTACGATGATGACTGGAGTCGGTTGGCGTATCTACTCGTCCAGGGGACCGCTGCGCTGGTGATCGACCGCAAAGAGTACGCCGCGGCCCTCGCGGCATTGCGCCGCCGCTATCCCCCGTACCGGGGTATGGCTCTCCGATATGACCGCAACCCGATGGTGCGCATGGAGCCGTCGGCTTGGCACTTCTGGCGCGCCGCCGGGGCGCAGTAAAAAGTCTGGGAGACGCTGCGAGGCTCGCGCTGCGCAGGTGCCGGCGGGGGCAGCGTGCGGGCACCTACGGACAGCTGCTCAATGCGTTGCCTACCGCTGTGAGGATCTCGTCCACTGTGATCTGACCGTCACCGCTGGCGTCTCCGGCGGGGCAGGGTTCGGTGGTCGCGGTGCCGAGGGCGCGGGTCACCATGGTGAGTAGTTCGTCGACGGTCACGACGCGGTTCCCGTCGCAGTCGCCACCGCAAGTTGGAGTGGCCGCCTGCACCCGGACGCCGCCGGTGAGTGCACTGAGCGCAGAACCCACCCTGAGAAAGAGGCTTCGGCCACCCGCAAGGGCTGTCGGCGCGATGGTCGCCCGGAAGACGATGAATGGGAGCTGCAAGCCGCCGCACATGCCGGACAGTTGGTGCAAGCTGGAGCTATCCACCTCGATGCCGGCGTCGCTGAAGGTGATCCCGGCCGCGCCCACTTGGTCGAAGTTGGGCCCACCGACGATGAGCCATTGTTCCGTTCCGGCGGCCACGCCAAGTGCGCTGGTGAACCACTGCGCCGATATCGAACCACCGTCGACGGTCGCGGGCCCGATCAACGTCGGGTTCACTGCCGTCACGCCAGACGGTAGCGCGAAGTCGACTGGCACGACACTGCCGGACGCGACCGGAAACGTATTCGGCAGATCGTTGCCGCCTGAGAAGGTGGTGGGGAAGTTCGTCGTCAATTCCTGGCCGCTATAGATACCAGCGCCTGCGAGATTGCCAACGCGAACGCAGCCGGTTCCGTCTGGAATTGAGGCGTGCGGGCCGTCCAGAGGCTCGGCATAGACCGTATAGATGTCCGCTGGCAGCGCCTCGACCGCGTAGGTGCCGTCCGGAAGGGTGAGCGCGCTGGCTGCGATTCCCCCTTGCGCGTTGACGGCGACGACCTGTGCCCCAAAGGCCGGTTGGCCGGCGACTGTCACGGTGCCGCTGATGGTGCCGCCAGGCTGAGCGGAGGGATACAAGGCACGCGCACCCGCGACGTCGTCCGCGTCAAGCGTGCGCCCGAGCACCGAAGCCAGGGGCCACATGGTGGCAGACTCGACGCCGGTATGATGCAGACCGACCACGTGACCGAACTCGTGTGTGGCAACCGTTTCGATGTCCTGGAGCCCCTTCTCGAATAGTTCTGTGTCGGTGTCTACAGTCGTGGAGAAGAGCACGGTGGGGTTGAAGATCACGTCCGACTCGATCAACTCGCCGTTTACGAAAAAGCTCAAGGTGAGCCCCAACGGGTCGCCGGCCATCTCGATGGCATTGCGATTGTCCGGGGTGTCGACGAACGTGATGACGTTATGACCGTCCTGGCCAGCGGAGGTCACGGACGTGCTTCCTTGTTGAAAGCCAAACCCGGAGATTCCTTGCCAGCGGCTCACTGCCCGGACCACCGCGCCGTAGGGATCACTTCCGGCCGCGACGTTCGGGAGTTGGGGGCCGGTCTGGTCGTTGATTTCCATGAGTACCGGGAGTGTGGCGGCGGGCCAGTGCAGCCGTACGTTCGTGCCGCCCACGTTGTACACTTGAAGTGTGTACGCCGCGGCCGAGGTGGTGAAGAGTGCGGTCCAAACGGCGGCCAAGGCGGCGACTTTCATCGCGCCCCCCTGGTGATCAACTGCTCGAAGTCGTCGAGGGACAATGTGCCGCGAATGAGTCGCCGCCCCGTGTGCGGGTCGCGCTGCACCGGGAGTTTGCCATTCGGTCCACCAGCGACGACGAAGTACGCACCAAACCGGCTGCGCTGGAGAAACAATACGGCCTCCTCGCGCACCGCCATGGTGGTGCTGTGCGACACGGTCATCCCCTCCGTGCCGATCTGTCCCCCCAGTACCTTGATCGTCAGCGGACCCGCTGCGACCCCCTTGAACGAACGTGTCGGTTGAAAGCGGATGGTGGTTTCGATGAAGCGGTGCTGCGCGTCCCAGGCGCTTTCGCTCGAGACACACACCCCTAGGGCCACCACATCGGCGGTGTTTGCCAGTCGCACCACGTCGTTATGAACGAGGCTGCTGGCGTGGGCGGTTGGCATCCACAACGGCAGCGTGAGCAAGAGGCCTATACAGAGTCTCACGTAATGCCGCGCGGTACCCGATTCGCCCACACTGCGTTGCTGTTGTGGAAGTAGCCGACCGCTACAGTGTGCTGCTATCATGCGCCAACCCCTCGCTGTGCAGATCGGCTCGGCGGCCCGCACCCGCACGATGCGGAGGATACCTCTGGCATGTGCGAAGTGGAAGCGGGCTGCCGAACACGCGTGCCCGAACGCCCGCATCGTGAGGCTCGCCTCCCTGAGGCTCGCCTCCCCTTGCTATCGTTCTATCCGCGATGTTAGCGTGGCCGCCATCCAAGGCAGGGGTTCGAGAGGACGGTTGTTTGCGCCGGGCGCGGACACGTCGCGAAGGGGAGGATCGTATGGCAGAGGCGATACACGGTCACGAAGTCATTGACATGATTGTTCAATCCAAGAAGGCTTACACCAGGGATACGCTCCGGGCCGACATTGTGGGGCGCTTTGGTGCCGACGCGCGCTTCTATACCTGTGCGGCCGAGAATCTGACAGCGGACGAATTAATCACCTTTCTCGAGGCTCGCGGCAAGTTCCGCGACGCGGGCACGGGGTTCACCATCGATCAGGAACAGGTCTGCAATCACTGAGGCCCGGTCATTCGGTGCCCGGCGATCCAGTCCCGCGATCTCAGAGCTCGAGCCCCCCATTCTTCCGCGCCAGGCCCCCTCTCCACGCGGCGGCCTGGCGGATGCGCGGGGGCCGTGGGCAAGCACCTGACGGTCGCGAAAAAAGGCCGCTCCGGAAGATATGGAATTCCTGTACTTCGAGGACCTGACGGTTGGCAGAACACTGCAATCTGGTCCCTACGACGTCACCAAGGACGAGATCATTGAGTTTGCTTCCCGGTGGGATCCCCAACCGACCCACACTGACGAGGCGCGGGCGCAGGCATCGATCTTCGGCGGCTTGACGGCCTCGGGCTGTCACTCGTTCGCGATCTCGTCGGTCTTGGCGAAACGTCTTCCCAAGCGTATCAAGAGCGTCGCGGTCCTGGGTACGGACGAACTCCGCTTTCCGAATCCGGTTCGTCCGGGTGACCAACTTTGGTATTCCTGTGAGTGTATCGAGGGGCGACCGTCGCGAAGCCGCCCGACGCTTGGCATCATCACGTTGCGTGCGGCGCTGCGGAATCAGATCGACGTACCGGTGATGACCATGAAGACCACGATCATGGTCGAGAAGCGCCCGCCACGGTCCTAGGGAGTGACCTCGGCCAACAGGCGCCGTGCGTAGTGCCGTCCGCAGTCCGGTTCGGCCGGTTGCCCGCTTTCAAGCGGAAATCCGGGAAGTGTCGACGCGAGGCAATGCCGCGGCCGTGGTATAGGAGAGCAGCATGACGATGCAGACGAAACCGGGCCATGGATGGAATGACCTGATCGAGGAGCTTGACGCGCGCCTCCAGACCGCGCGGGCAATGGGCGGTCCCGACAAACTCGCGAAACAGCGTGCCGGGGGCCGCTTCGATGCGCGCCAGCGGATCGCCCAGCTCTGTGATCCGGACAGCTTTCGCGAAATCGGCACCTTGGTTGGCGCGCTGTCGTACAACGGTCTGCCGCCGGCACCCGCTGACGCACTGATTGCCGGGAGCGCCGCCATCGACGGGCGCCCGGTGTTGGTGGGGTCCGAGGACTTTACGGTGCAGGGAGGCTCGATCGGAATCGGTACCCATGCCAAACGCGTGCGCCTGGCCGAACTGGCTCTGCAGGAACGGATCCCCTTGATCATGGTGCTCGAGGGCGCGGGGGAGCGCATGACCAACTCCCTGGAGCGTTACGTGCACGCGCCCAACGATCTAGAGCTCTTGGCGCGCCTGTCCGGACAGGTGCCGACTGTTTCCATCGTCGTAGGTGCCTCGGCCGGACACGGCGTGCTTACCGCTCTGCTGATGGATTTCGTCGTCATGGTTCGGGGCTCCGCCATGTTCTCCGCCGGTCCGCCACTCGTGGAAGCGGCAATTGGCGAGAAGGTCTCGAAGGAGGAGTTGGGCGGCGCCCTGATGCATTCGGCCGAGAGTGGCGTTGCCCACAATCTCGCGGAAAGCGAAACCGAGGCGTTCGCCGCGGTACGGAAGTACTTGTCGTACTTTCCGCAGAACGCATGGCAGCGGCCTCCGGCGGTGACGACGACCGACGGCGAACGCCGGCTGGAAACCATTCTCGACCTCATTCCACGCAGACTGAGCCGGCCGTATGACATCCGGCCTGTCCTCGATCTGGTGGTCGACCGCGGTACGTTGTTTGAAGTCCAGCCTCTCTACGGAACGTCCATCGTGACGGCCTTCGCGCGTCTCGGTGGCCAGGCCATCGCCATCGTCGCGAACCAGCCGCAGGTGCAAGGCGGCGCCATCACGAGCCACGCGGCC
>JAGDMS010000468.1 GCA_017860575.1 Deltaproteobacteria bacterium
CGCCCCGCCCGCGCCGGTCAGCACGATGACGTCGGAATGCGGGTCCGCCGCGGCGAAGACGAATACCTCCGCCAGTTCCTGGTGCAGCTCCAGGTTGATCGCATTGCGGGTCTCGGGCCGGTTGAGCGTGATCGTCAGCAGGCGGTCCCTGCGCGTCAACACGATCGTGTTGTAGCGGCCGGCAACATCGATTCCGGGCAATGCCATGGTCAGACTGTCTCCATCGGTTTGTCTTCGCGCAACGCGGGCTGCTTGCCGCAGCGCGCGGCGATGTCGTTGACAGCGACAAAGGCGAAGGTCATCGCCGGACCTATGGTGCCGCCGGCCCCCGGATAACGGTTGCCGAAAGGGCTGCCCGAATTGTTGCCCGCGACATAGAGCTTCGGGATGGGCCGGCCCTGCTGGTCGATGACACGCGCCCGGGCGTCCGCCTTCAGGCCACCCTTGGTGCCGAGGTCCCCGAGATTGATGGGCACCGCATAGTAAGGCGGCTTGTCTATGGGTCCGAGGCAGGGGTTCGGCGTCACGGCCGGGTCACCGAACATCCGGTCATAGTCGTTGCCACCGCGGCCGAATTCCGGGTCGACGCCGGATTGCGCGTAACGGTTCATGCTCCCGATGGTCTGGCGCAACGCATCGACAGGCACGCCGATCCTGGCGGCGAGCGTCTCTATGGTGGGCGCCTTGAAAATATAATGATCCCACCAGTCCGGCTGGATCATGAGGTCGGGCATGATCGCGGTTGGCATGAAGCCCCCGGCGCTGTAGTTCTTGCGGAAGTTCGCATCGAACACCAGCCAGCACGGCGTGTTGGCCCCGGTCTTCAGCTGGTCCGCGACCATGGCCTCGCCGAATTCGTCGTAGCCGCAGGCCTCGTCGACGAAGCGCACGCCGTTGCGGTTGACGCACACGCTGTGCGGCCGGCCCACATCGAACGCCGCCTGGTGGATTTCCTCGAAGTTCGAAGCCCGCGGCATGGGCATGTGCATGGTAGGAATCCACCACGCATCCCCCGTGTGCTCCGTGGCCGCACCGATCTTCATCCCGGCGATCAGGGCTTCGCCGCGGTTGGCGTCTTCGGGGCTGCTGCTGTGGCGGGTGAGTCCCGGTACCGGCAGAAAACGCTCGCGCAGCTCCTGGTTCCACTCGAAACCACCCGCGCAGAGCACGACGCCGTGCCTGGCGCGGATCTCGTAGCGGCGGCCGAAATTGCTCACCGTGACGCCACCGGCTTCGCCATTCTCGATGATCAGCTCCTCGAGGCGGGTCTCCAGCCGGACCTCGACGCCATGGGCGAAGATGCGCTTGTAGAGCGGCCCCATCAACGCCGTGCCCGAGGTGAAGCGTCGATCCCGCCGGGTGAGGAGTCGCGTTCCCAGGTCCGTCCAGTAGCGCCAGAGAATCTTCAGGAACGCATTGACCCAGCCCTTGCCGCGCGTGGAGATGGAGAAGAATTCCGGCAGGTCCATCGCATAGCGATTGAGCAGCTTGAAGCGGGTGTACTGCTCGCGCATCAGCGTGAACTTGTCGCCGAGCTCGCGGCCGTCGAAGGTATCGCAGACGATCGAGCGGTCGGCGCGCGCGCCCGGCACGTGGGGGAAATAATCCGGCCAGGTCGCGGGCACCAGGGGAATCCCCAGTGACTTCAGGAACCGGATCATCTCCGGCCCCTGGTCGACGAAAGCCTCGAGCCGCTCGCGCTGAACCGGGATTTCGATGAGATTGTCCAGATATTCGAGCGCCTGCTCCCGGCTGTCATCGTTCGGGGCGAGCTGATGGTTCGGGATCCACATCACGCCCCCGGAGGTCGCCGACGTACCGCCGTATTTGTGCGCCTTTTCAGCCACGAGAACCGACAGGCCAAGCTCCGCCGCCCGCAGCGCCGCCATCGCGCCGGCTGCACCGGAGCCGACGACGACCACGTCATAGGTTTCTGTATCGCGCATTTCTTATTTCTCTGCTCCGCATCCGGCTCGCATTGCTTTTGTGGCGGCATTCACGTCGACCGCGAACCCGTTGCCCATGGCGACACGCTACTCGCCGGGAGCCACGGTTACCCTCAGGCCATCCAGTTCCGGGCGCACCTGGATCTGGCAGCAAAGGCGGCTGTTGCTCTTGTGAACGTCCGACACCATGTCCAGCGTCATCGCCTCGATCTCGTCGGGCAGGCCAACGACATCCAGCCATTGCGGGTCGACATAGACGTGGCAGGTCGCACAGGCACAGCCGCCGCCGCAATCGCCAACGATCCCCTCGACGCCGTTGGCCTTGGCGAGCTCCATCAGCGACTCGCCGGGCGCGGCATCCACTATCTTCTTCTCCACACCGTCGGTCTGGACGAAGGTGATATTGATTGAACTCATTACGCGTTGACTCCTTGCGCCCTCTCGACCAGCGGGGCTCTGAAAAACCTGACGTCGGCCAAGACGATTGGCCCTCAACGGATGCCCCCGTCCGTGGGGGCGCCGAATCGCTCCTTCAATATTCGTAGGACAGTTCGAGCCCATAGGTTCTGGGCTCGCCGACAGCGGCGGCATTATGCCCCAAGGCCGATGCCAGGGTCATGCCACCAACGAAATACTCCTCGTCGGTCAGGTTCTTTCCGAACAGGGCCGCCGCGAATTTCGAGCCCAGAATCTCCTTCCAGTCCATGCGGGCGCTGACCAGCTCGTAACCGTCCAGGCGCGTGCCTGGTCCGAGCGAGTCGAACGTATTGGAGAAGTACTGCTCGCTCTGGGCGTAGATTTCGCCTCTCAGGCTGATCTGCCCGACACTGGCGTCGGTTGGCAATTCGATCCGCACGTAGGCGACTCCGGATTGCTCAGGCGTGTCGCCCACCGGGCCATAGCTGTAGACATTGCCGAACAGATTGACCGCGTTATCGGTGAATTCGGCGTCGGTGTACGCGCCAGACACGCCCAGTTCCAGCCACGACAGCGCCATGATGGACGCCTCCACCTCGATGCCCTTGATCTCTTCCTCGGGCACGTTTGCCGTTACCGAGATGGAGGCCAGCCCACCGGGACCATCGGGATCCGGGAACTCGACGCGCTGCACGTCGTCGATCCACTGCTGGTACACCGCCACGTTCAGCATGGCCGGGCGATCCGCCACGGTACCGCGGAATTTCAGCCCGGCCTCGACGTCCTGCGTGGTCTCCGAATCGAACATGTTGCCGCCACCCGTGGCGTCGGCATTGACCGGCGGCGCCGCACCGTTGAAACCGCCGCTGCGGAAGCTGCCGCGCGTCTTGATGTAGGTCAGGAGGGTGTCGGTGGCCTGGTA
>JAGDMS010000210.1 GCA_017860575.1 Deltaproteobacteria bacterium
GGGCGCTGTACATTCATCCGCTGAAAGTTGACCAACGGTACTCGCCGACGATGTACCTACCACATCGGTGGGACGATGGCGCGTTTCGGCCGGTAACGGAGAGCGCGTTGCTCGCCGATATGCTGGTGCCGACGGCGGAAGGACAGGTCGACTCCACCTCCCGCATACCTGACGTCTGGGACCGCACGTTCGTGCATGCGCGAGAGGTGTGGGATGCCGTGCGCAGCGGGAGGCGCCCGCCGGAGGATGCCGCCGGCGTAAGCGCACACCTGCTGCGCATGATGTTGACGCGGGACGAGCGGGTGCTCGCGCTCGCGTCCCGCTACTTCGATCTGGCGGACCTGCTGGCCATCCGCAAGCGCATGATCGGGACCGGGCTCATCGGCGGCAAGGCTGTAGGTATGCTGCTGGCCCGCGCCATTTTGTGTCGAACGGACGCCTCCTGGCGAACGAAGCTGGAAACGCACGACTCCTTTTTCATCGGCTCGGATGTCTTCTATTCGTTCCTCGTGCGCAACGACTGCTGGCGGATTCGGCGGAATCAACGGGCCAACGCCTCGTTCTTGGACGGGGCGGAAGCGGCGCAGCAGCGGCTGCACGCCGGTACGTTTCCGCCGTTCATTCATGAGCAATTCGTCGCGATGCTCGGGCACTTCGGTCAGTCACCCATCATCGTCCGTTCGAGCAGTTTGCTGGAGGACGGCTTCGGCAACGCCTTCACAGGTAAGTACGAGAGCGTGTTCTGCCCCAACCAGGGCTCTCCGGAGGAACGATTGGCGGCGTTCGTCTCTGCGGTGCGGACGGTCTACGCCAGTACGATGAGTACGGAGGCGCTGCTGTACCGCGCCCGCCGCGGCCTGCTCGACTCCGACGAGCAGATGGCGGTCTTGGTGCAGCGGGTGTCGGGTGCCGTCTACGGAGACCTGTTTTTCCCCCAGGCTGCAGGAGTGGGCTGGTCCTATAACCCCTATGTGTGGAGCGAGTACATCGACCCGGACGCCGGCGTGCTGCGCCTCGTTTTCGGATTGGGGACCCGGGCCGTCGAGCGAGCGGACGACGATTACACCCGCATCGTCGCGCTCAACGCGCCGCAGCGCCGCCCAGAAGGGAGCTTTGACGAGGTGAGGGAATACGCGCAGCGGCGCGTCGATGTCATCAATCTCAAGACCAACCGCCTCGAATCGCTGCCGAGCGACGCGGTCTTGGCGGCTGCTCCCGGCCTGCCCGCCGAACTGTTCGCCTCACCCGCAGCCAAAGGCGGAGGCCCCCACCGGGATCATCCCAGTGCGCCGGGGTCGTGGGTGCTCACCTTCGACAACCTGCTGCGCCGGACCCCCTTCGTGCACGACATGCGCGCGATGCTCCAGATCCTGCGCGACGCGTACGCGTATCCTGTCGATATCGAGTACACGGCCAACTTTCTTTCCGACGGCGAGTGCCGCATCAACCTGGTCCAGTGCCGTCCCTTCCAGGTCAAAGAGGGCGGCGGCATTGTCGCACCCCCGGCAGACCTACGCCCGGACGAGGTCGCACTCGAGGCGCTCGGAACCGTTGTGGGACAAAGTTCACTGACGACCGTCGATCGCCTCATTTACGTCGATCCTGGTGCCTACGGACAACTCGCGAGCAGTGATCGGTACTCCATTGCCCGGTTGATCGGCCGACTGACCCATATCGAAGACGGCATGGCGCACCAGAAGACCGTCGCGCTGGTTGGTCCGGGCCGGTGGGGTACGAGCACGCCTTCGCTGGGGGTGCCGGTGTCGTTTGCCGAGATCAATGCCGTTGCGGTGCTCTGTGAGATTGCGGCGATCGGCAGCGAGGTGGCGCCCGACGTCTCCCTGGGGACGCACTTCTTCAACGATCTCGTCGAATCGAACATGCTCTACATTGCCGTGTACCCGACACGGAAAGGCAATGTGCTGAACACACGGCTGTTCGCGGAGCAGCGCAACCGGCTGGCCGACTTGCTCGAGGATGACGCCGTGTGGGCGGACGTGGTGCGGGTCATCGATTTTCCGCTTGCAGACGGGCGCGCCCTGTACCTGAACGCCAACTGCCTGACCCAGCGGGCGGTGTGCTATCTCGCGCTTCCGTCGTCTGCCTGAGGCGCCACCTTGCGGTACCGCGCCGCTCTCCCGGCGCCCACGCGTTGCACCAGGTTGAGAGTCGCAAGTCGGCCGAGCACCTGCTTCGCGGTATCCTTCGGCAGGTTGAGGGCGCGACACACGAGGCGATTGGTGAGCTCCTCGTCGCGCTCCAGTAACGCCAGCACTGCGAGCTGATTCCGCGAAAGCCGCGTGTCATCGGTGCGACTCGCCAGCATCCGCCGCAGCTGCTCCGCATGCACCTGCAGCACATCCAGGAAGACGTGCAGCCACGGCGCGATGTCAGGACGCGGCAGGCTCGCGGTGGCCTGACTGCGCCGCAGGCCAAGGTAATACTCCGCCCACCGATCGGCGATCACGCGCTCCAGCGAGGCGTAGGGAACGTAGGTGTAACCGCACTGTAACAACAACAGGTTCGTCAGAATCCGGCTGAGGCGGCCGTTGCCGTCCACAAATGGACGGATGGCCAGCAACTCGAGAATGAAGGCCGCGATCACGAGCAGCGGATGAAAGTCGTCGCCGGCCAGCCGGCGCGCGGTCCAGTCGGTTGCGGCCGTCATCAGCTGCGGGGTGAGGTCCGGGTCGGCGGCGCGCAGAGCGGGCGACTCCATCTTCCTGCGCACGTAGTCGGCTGCCGTGTCGGCGACGGTCTTGTATCTGCCGCGCTGGGACGGATTGCCACGCGCATCCTTCAGCAGTCGCTCGTGCAATGTCAGGATGAGTTCCTGGCTGAACCGCATACCGCCGTAGTTGGCGAAGACGGTGGCGAGCACCTCCGCATAGGCTGTCACTGCCGCGGAAGCTCGTCCGTCGCGCAGCGGGCGGCCGCGCAGCAACCGTCGCTGTGCGACGGCCACCGTCGTGTTCCGCCCGCCAATCTGCGTGGATGCCAGGGCGGAGACGGCTACCGTTGCGTGCACGTCCTTCCGCATCGCCGGTGCCGGCAGGCCGCGCCCGCTCCACCACCCTTTGAACTCGTCAATCGTTGCGATCTGGGTGACGAGGCTGTTCACCGCGTCCGCCGGAATCGACTGCAATCTCGTGTCCAGCCGCTCGAGCCGGCGGTTGAGCTGCATGCCGTGTCATATACCCGATTGTACCCGATTTGTCACTCCACGCTTGACACCGTGGCCCGACGCACTAGAGTCGCCGGAGCCGCGACCGCGCGCGTCATATTTCATCTCGTGAAGGAGGCGACACATCATGGCATTAACGGAAAAGATCGAGGCGATTTATCAGGAAGTCGTCAAACGCAACCCGGGCGAGGCTGAGTTCCATCAGGCCGTGAAGGAGGTGCTGGATTCCCTCGGACCAGTCCTCGTCAAGTACCCGGAGTTTACCGAGGCCAAGATCATCCGGCGCGTCTGTGAACCCGAGCGCCAGTTGATTTTTCGCGTGCCCTGGCAGGATGACAACGGCGAGGTCCACATCAACCGGGGGTGCCGCGTCCAGTTCAACAGCGCGCTCGGTCCCTACAAGGGGGGCCTGCGCTTCCACCCATCCGTGTACCTGGGCATCATCAAGTTCCTGGGGTTTGAGCAAATCTTCAAAAACTCCCTGACCGGCCTGCCCATGGGTGGCGCGAAAGGCGGATCGGATTTTGATCCCAAGGGGAAATCCGACAACGAAGTGATGCGCTTCTGCCAGAGCTTTATGACCGAATTGTGGCGCATCATCGGCGAGCATACGGACGTTCCTGCCGGGGACATCGGGGTCGGGGGACGTGAGATCGGGTACCTCTTCGGCCAGTACAAGCGGCTCACCAACAAGTTTGAAGCGGGGGTCATCACCGGCAAGGGGTTGATTTACGGCGGCGCGCAGGTGCGGACCGAGGCAACCGGCTATGGCTGCACGTACTTCGTGAACGAGATGCTGGCATCGCGTGGCGACGGCTTCAAAGGCAAGAAGGTCGTGGTCTCGGGTTCCGGCAATGTCGCCATCTACACGCACGAGAAGGTGACGCAGTTGGGCGGCAAGGTCATCGCCATGAGCGACTCCAATGGCGTCATTTTTGATAAGACCGGCGTCAATCTCGAGACGATCAAATTGCTGAAAGAAGTGCAGCGGCGCCGGATCAAGGACTACTGTGAATACCACAAGAACGCGCAGTACACGCCGAACGGCAACATCTGGGATATTCCCTGCGACGTGGCCTTCCCGTCGGCGACCGAGAACGAGATCACCGGCAAGGATGCCAAGAAGCTGGTGAAGAACGGCTGCATCGCGGTCGGCGAGGGCGCCAACATGCCGACCACGCCGGAGGGGGTGCATGTGTTCCTCAATGCCGGCATCCTCTACGGACCGGGCAAGGCCGCGAATGCCGGTGGCGTCGCGACCTCCGGGCTGGAGATGCAACAAAACGCAGGCCGCGAAGCGTGGGGGTTCGAGGAGACCGACATCAAACTGCAGCAGATCATGCGCAACGTGTACCTGCAGTGCTCTGAGGCGGCGGAGGAGTTCGGCTCCCCCGGCAACCTGGTCATCGGTGCCAACATCGCCGGCTTCATCAAGGTTGCTCGGGCGATGATTGCCCAGGGCTTGGTCTAACAGACCCCGGAGGTGCGGGGCCGCCGGCCACGCCGGCGGTCCCGCACCTCCATCACTTCCCGCTGCTCCCGTTTCCAAGAGATTTCATCGCTGGCGTTCCCGCCAGGCGTTTACCCCAGGCCTCGGATGTGCTGAGATGCCCGCGCACGGCGTGCAGAGCGCGCGTGGGTTGTATCGGAGGCGTGCCTTCGGGGAGGATCGGTGATGGACCTACATTTCAGTGAAGCCGACGAGGCATTTCGCAAAGAAATCGCGCAGTGGTTGGCGCAGAATCTGACCGGCGAATTTGCCGTGCTGCGTGGCCGCGGCGGACCGGGCGACGAGCACGCCCTGGTCAAGGAGCGCCATGCGTGGGAACGCACGCTGGGTGCCGCCGGTTGGACGTGTGTCGGCTGGCCGACGGACTGCGGTGGGCGCGGACTCTCGCTGATGCAGCAGGTCATCTATTTCGAAGAGTACGCCCGAGCCGGTGGGCCCGGCCGGCTCGGACACATTGGGGAAGGCCTCGCCGGCCCCACCATTATCGCGTTCGGCTCCGAGGAGCAGAAGCGGCGCTTCCTGCCCGGCATCGTGAAAGGCGACGACATCTGGTGCCAGGGGTACTCCGAACCCAACGCGGGCTCTGACCTCGCCAACGTCCAGACCAAGGCCGAGTTGGTCGGGGATGAGTGGGTGATCACGGGACAGAAGATCTGGACATCCGGTGCGGAGTGGTCGGACTGGTGCTTCGTGCTCTGCCGAACGGATCCCAGTGCGGAGCCCAAGCACCGGGGTATCTCCTATCTGCTGGTGCCCATGCGCCAGCCGGGGATCGAGATCCGGCCGATCCGGCAGATGACGGGCGATTCGGAGTTCAGCGAGGTGTTTTTCGACGGCGCGCGCACGGCGGCGAACAACGTCGTCGGCAAGGTGAACGACGGTTGGAAAGTGGCGATGGGCACACTGGCGTTTGAGCGCGGCGCGTCGACGCTCGGCCAGCAACTCAACTTCCAGAACGAACTGGAGCAAGTGATTGCCATTGCCCGGACCAATGGCGCCGCCAAGGATCCGGTCATGCGTCAGCGCCTGGCGGAGGCGTGGATTGGACTGCGCATCATGCGGTTCAACGCCCTGCGCGCGTTCAGCCACAGTGACGGTGCGGAGCTCAATCGCGAGGCCATGATTACCAAGCTCTATTGGGCGACTTGGCATCGCAGCATGGGGAAACTGGCGATGGATGTGCTCGGGGCGCACTCGGAGATCGCCGACGATGCGCCGTACGCGTTGAGCCGCCTGCAGCGATTGTTCCTCTTCACCCGCTCCGACACGATTTATGCCGGCACCAACCAGATCCAGCGCAACATCATCTCCGAGCGCGCGCTGGGCATGCCGCGCTGACGAACGGTGAATGTGATGGCCGCACACGTTCCTGTTTGTCCCCCCGCACACCACCTCCTCGACGGCAAGACGGTGCTGGTTACCGCCGCCGCGGGCACCGGCATCGGCTTCGCCACCGCCAAGCGCTGCGTTGAAGAAGGCGCCACCGTGATGATTAGCGACATTCACGAGCGCCGCCTGAACGACGCGGCCAGCAAATTGGCGGAGATCAACGGACGCCGGCCGTTCGCCCAGATCTGCAACGTCACCCGCGAACCGGATGTGCAGACGCTGTTTGCAGCGGCCATTGCGGACATGGGGCGGGTGGACGTGCTGATCAACAACGCCGGCCTGGGCGGCTTTGCGCCGCTGGTCGAGATGACGGACGAGCAGTGGCAGGTGGTGCTCGATGTCACACTCAACGGCACCTTCCGGATGACGCGAGCGGCGCTGCGGCACATGATGCCGCGCGGCAGCGGGGTCATCGTCAATAATGCCTCCGTGCTCGGCTGGCGTGCACAGGCGGGCCAGGCCCATTACGCGGCGGCCAAGGCCGGGGTGATGGCCCTGACGCGCTGCGCGGCCATGGAGGCGGCCAAGGCGAACGTGCGCGTCAACGCGGTTTCCCCCAGCCTGGCGGTTCACGAGTTCTTGTCGAAGGTCACGCCACCCGGCCTGATCGAGGAACTCACGGCCCGGGAGGCCTTCGGCCGCGCCGCAGAAACCTGGGAGGTTGCCAACGTCATGGTCTTTCTCGCCAGTGACTACTCCTCGTACATGACCGGCGAGATCGTTGCCGTCAGCAGCCAACATCCGTGAGGCGCGCAGCGACGACTGCCGCCAGTGCCCGACGTCACCGCGGCATCACGAGGAACACTCGTCCTGTGGCGTGAAACGTGCCGCCTATTGAGCAATCGTGCGAGATGGTGTAAGGGCAGCGCGGTTTGCGAAGGATCACGAGTCTGCTTCCGCGCCATCATACCGCTCGCCGTTCGTTGAAGCGCGGGAATCCCGCGCCGGTGCGTCACGGGCTGGTGTTGGGATATCATAAATCATTAACCGAGACGCGCATCACATGACTACATTTTGTTCGCCATCCGTGTGCGCCTGTGCTAACGGCCAACCTTTGCAGCGAGACTGCGGCGGCGACGCGGGAAAACTCACAAGGTAATGCGATTTCAAACTCAAGCCGTGGTGAAGGGCGGTGATAACCCGGGAGGGGACCGCCACGCGAGACGGCACCGGCAATACCGCGGCGGCGCGTGCGCGGCGGGGGTTGAGAACGGTTCATCGAAAGGCTAATACGAACTCGCTACCTAATTGATGTCGGGTTCATGGAAGGATTCGAATTGAGAAAACGATGAGTCAAATATCTTCTACCTTTGGCCATTATGGTGCGACCGAGGAGATTCCGCGGCCGTGGTTCAGCGCGGGTGTCGGTTCCATACTGCTGTACGTCGGCATCATTGCGGGCGCCTTGGCGATCGGCGTTGGGCGAAGCAACATCACCGCCGAAGCGCCAGTCGACGTGAAATTCGTCGAACAGATTCAGAAGCCCGAAGAGGCGCCGAAGGTGGAACCCACGCCACCGCCCGCTCCTCCAAAACCAGTGCAGAAAGCGCAGCCGAAGAAAGCGGTCGAGGCGCCGAAGGAACTACCGAAAGAGGTGCCGGCCGAAGCGGAGCCGGTGGCGAAGGAAGTTCCAACGGTCTGGATACCGAGCGAGGCGGATTACGCGGCAGGCTTCAGCACCGCGGGAGGTGTACGCAAGGAGATCAGGGAGGATGAACTCCCGGGCGCCGTTCGCGCCAGGCCGATGAGGGGCAATGAGCCGCCGCCGTATCCCAAGACCGCGCGCAATGCCGGAAAACAGGCGAGCGTGACGCTCAAGATCCGCATCACGACGGACGGGCGGGTGGAAGACATCGATTTGGTCGAGGGCGAGGAGCCGTTTTCCTCGGCCGCGATCGATACGGTGAAGAAGTGGCGGTACACGCCGGCCAGCTATCAGGGCAAGCCGATCAGTGTCTATCGCATCATCAAGATCGCGTTCCAATTGTCGTAGCACAATTAAATTGATCAAGAAGATACGAGTAGAAGGAGAGGATAATGGAAGTCAATTTTATTCAGGTGTTCCAAAGCATGGCTGGACCGGCCATGGCTGTGGCGATTGTCTTGTTTGCTTTAGGTCTGGCCTCCCTGACCGTGTTCGTGGAGCGCATCCTGACCTTGTGGCGCTCGCGTGCGGCCTCGCGGGCCTTTACCCGCAAGGTGGCGGACGATTTGAATGCCGGCAATTTTGACTCGGTCATTACGGTTGCGGAAAAGTACAAGCGGGGGCATCTCGCGCGCATCGTCAAGACGGGTCTGTCGACGTACCGTCACGCGGAGAAGACGGCCGATATTTCCGGCCTGACGCCATTTGATCAGACCCAGCGCTACATGGAACGCTACATGGAAGAGGTCGGTGCCGATCTGCGGCGCGGTTTGGCCGTGTTGGCGTCGACCGGGTCGGTGGCGCCGTTCGTCGGGCTGCTGGGCACCGTGCTGGGCATCATAGCCGCGTTCCAGGGTATTGCCGCCACGGGTTCCGGTGGTCTGGCCGCAGTCTCTGCCGGTATCGCCGAGGCGCTCGTGGAAACCGCCCTGGGTCTGGCCGTCGCCATTCCTGCCGTGCTTGCCTTCAACTATCTGTCGGGCAGAATCGGCCGCGAGGAAATCCTGCTGAAGAACGCCGC
>JAGDMS010000469.1 GCA_017860575.1 Deltaproteobacteria bacterium
CGCGCTCCCGCCGCAAGTAGACGTCTGCCCGGTGCAGCTGCCCGGCCGCGAGACGCGGATCCGCGAGGAGCCGCACACGGAGCTCGGCCCTCTTGTCGAGGAAGCCGCTGCGGCGCTGTCGCCGTATTTCGACCGGCCGTACTGCTTTGTGGGCTACAGCATGGGCGCGCTGGTTGCATTCGAGCTGGCCCGCCACCTCCACCGGGATTACGGGACGTGCCCGAGTCACCTCATCACCTGCGGTTACAGGGCGCCCCACCTCAACCACAGCTCCACACTCAGGCACGATCTCCCGAGAGACGAGTTCATCAAGGAACTCGGGAATCTTGAGGGGACGCCACCTGCGGCACTGGAATCCCCCGAGCTGATCGATTTCATGCTCCCGATCATCCGCGCTGACTGCCGGATCTGCGACCTCTACGAATTCCGGAACAATGAACCGCTGCCCTGCTCGATCACCGCGTACGGAGGCACGGAAGACGTCGACGCGGGGGAAGACGCGTTGCTGCCCTGGCGGGACCTGACCCGATCGACGTTTAACCTGAAAATGTTTCCGGGCGGGCATTTTTTTGTGCAGAATTCGCGCCCGGAGTTTCTGACGGCCGTGGCGGCCGAACTACGGCAGCTGATGGAAAGGAAGTGATGTCGGTACACGCGGACCATTGGCATCAACCACCCGCTCCGCTGGTGCTCGACGACAAGGAAGTTCACGTTTGGCGCGCGCGTCTCGATGTGCCGGCGCCCCGGCTGCACCAATATGAAGAAGTCCTCAGCGAAGACGAAATGGCCCGCGCACGGAAATTCAGATTTCCCGTCCACCGCGATCGTTTTGTTTCGCGCAGAGCAGTACTCAGGCGACTTCTGGGCGGTTATCTGCAGGTATCGCCCGCTGATGTGACGCTGGAGAACACGGAGTTCGGAAAACCGGTCCTCGCGCGCCATCACGATACGGATTTGCGGTTCAATTTATCCGTCTCCGAAGATCTCGCGCTCTACGCCATCACGCGCGGACGCGATGTCGGCGTGGATCTCGAGCACATCAAACCCGCGGTCAGCGACGAGTCCGTTCCGGAACAGTTTTTTGCTGCCCACGAGGTGGCCGTGCTGCGCGCCATTCCAAAGGCACACCAGCCGGCCGCCTTTTTCGATTGCTGGGTCCGCAAGGAAGCCTACATCAAGGCGAGAGGGATGGGCCTCTCGCTCGCCCTGGACAGTTTTGAAGTCTCATTCGGGGATGCCGAACCTGCGCGGCTGTTGCGTACAGCGCCCGATCCGGAAGAAGCCGGGCGCTGGACGATGGTCGCGCTCTACCCTGCGCCCAGCCATGCGGCGGCGCTGGTCGTCGCAGGGCAGGCGTGGACGCTGCGCCGCTGGAACTGGTCTTGGATGACGGGCAAGGACGATCACCGGCTTGGGTGAACAGCCGGCTCTTGAGGTGATCCCCGCTTGCGTCCAATACACCGGTCGCCGTGACCGTTGGGGACTGCTTGCCGGAATTTACTGCACCGCTACTTCGGCCAGCCTTTCGTCATCCAGCCATCGATCGCGCCTACCGCCTGCTCCAGATGTACCGGGCCGGCAAACGTATGATTGGCTTCCGGGATAGTCACCGTCTCGACATTCCCGCACAGGTTCCGTTGCCAGCGTTCACCGAGGATCTCGTCGAAATTGACGATACTGCGGTCCTTTTCGGAGAACAGCAGCAGGATGCGGATATTCAGGCCAAGAAATGCCGTCAGTTTCGGCCGCATTTCATGCACGACCGAGGAGATGTTTGCGACTTTGGTATTGCGGCGCGCGACCCGGTACCACAGCGTCTCGGCGAGCCGCCGGTAGTTCGTCTTGCCGGTGAGCAACCGCCCCCAACTGTGCGGCGTCAGCAGATTGCGAGCGTATATGTGGCTCTCTGACAGATTCTCCACGTGTGCGCCCCATTCGGCCGAATCCGCAAAGCCGTGCGGATTCAAGATTGCCGCGCCAACGACCCGCGGGTCGGTTAACGCAGTTTCGAGCGAGACCAGTGCGCCGCTCGACAGTCCCAGCAGGCAGAAACTGCGGATTCCGGTAAGCGCGGTGACAGCGTCCATCACCTCCCGCACCTCCAGCACGGTGCTTTGCGTGTAGGGCAGGTTGTCGGAACGCGGCAGACTCTCCCCGATGCCGGAAAAATCGAATCGCACCGAAAGGAACCCGCGCTCCGCCATACACCTGGCGATCTTGACGTGCAGGCGGTTAGGGCCCACGCGATGCACGAGCCCGGCATTCAGAATGATCAACGCCGGACGAGACGCGTCACCCGCAAACCCTGCCGGCGTCGTCATGATGCCCACGAGGGAGCGGGCCGCCCCCAACACCAGCGGACGTTCGTTTATGGCAGCAGTGCTGATATCCATGACACCAACGCATTCATGCTGTTCCGGGGGACGATCGCCTCGTACGGTTCACGCAACCAGATCCTTGCCTCGTCGATGCATTGAAAGTCCACCCGCCCCCCCAGAGTCCTGGCCTGATCCGCGAAGCGACGACCGCTGCCTTCGACTTCCGACTCAAGCACGAGCAACGCGGGCATGCCTGGAGAGGCCACGGTGCACAAGTCGAGCTGGCGGACCTCGTGCGCCAGGTGCGGCGTCAGCGGGTAGCTCAGCACGTCCTGATAGGCGATGTCGCGCTGGCGGATCGTATCCAGGGCTTGAATCTCCGTGATCCTGACCATTTCCCGTTCCACATCGGCTCCCGCTACGATCGGGTCCCACAGCGCGATGCCGGCCAGGTCCCGGCGTCCGGCTCCCGCCATCATGGCGAGCGTTGCACCCAGACGCAGCCCCACCAGACATACCCGCTCGACCTTCATTTTCTGCTTCAGAACATCGATGGCCAGGGCGGCATCCGCTACCCACCCGGAAACCGTTCCATCCTGGTAATCGCCACCGGAGTCGCCGGTGCCGTAGTAATCAAACGACAGCACGGGAAATCCTGCCCGTGCAAGGCGCTGCCCGAGCTCGCGGAACGCGCGGTGGCATCTGATGTATTCGTGAGCATGTGGTTGGCACAGCACAACCCCCACACCCACGGAACTCGGCGCAACCCTGAGCAGGCCGTACAGCCTTCGCCCGTCAACGCCAAAGAAGAATGGCTCAAGTTCGACAGTGGCCGCGCCCGAAGCGGTGGTCCTGCGCGTCGCTTCAGCCGTGCCATCGACACTTGCTGCCAGCTGGCCGAGGGTTTGCTGATAGAAGTGGCGCGGATCAAGGCTGCGTCCGGTCCGCTCCTA
>JAGDMS010000211.1 GCA_017860575.1 Deltaproteobacteria bacterium
GCGACCGGACCCGAACGGTAGTGCTGATCGAATAGCGTGATCACCGTCGTCCCGTCATCGATCACGAAAATGCTCGGTGCGCCGATCTGGACACTGATGCTTTCGCTCCTGTCGAACAGCGCACGTTTGCGGGCACGCCATTGTGATATCGTCGCATCCGCCTGTGGCACGAAGGTCCGGCTATACACGGCAGCGTAGACATCGAATTGCTTTTGCTCCCAGGCCGACCGCCAGCGCTCGACCGCCTCACCAATCGCCGTACCGATTGCCGGCTCCAGCGGCGAGAGCGGTTTCTGCGCCACGCCCCAAATCGTTCGCCACGGCATGACCGCGGCCGCCAACAGATTGAAATCGGCCGTCTTGACCCAAATCGTGTCGCCGGTCAGGGTCGCGGGCTCGGGGGCGATCCGCAGGCGCCGCTGCCCCGTCTCGTCGACCAGCCGTAGCCGCTGGCCGCTCGTGTCGCCCGTCAGTAGCCACTGCGGCAGCGCTTCGATGCGATGATTGGTGATCGCGTAACAGGACGGCGCGGCGATCCCGGCCGCGGTGCGCGGGTAGAGGCACATCTCCCGTTTCGCCAAATCGATGACCCCGACACGGGGGCCTTCGGATTCCATCGGCGCGCTACTAACGGGCGCTGTCGGCATCCCACCTGGAGCGGTCGGTTGCCCCGCCGCCTGTGCTGGCGGCGGGGCAGCCGTCGCTGGCGCCCCCGGGAATGCCGCCGTCTCCAGCGCACCCGCTGTCGGCGCCGGTGGCGGTGTCGCTTCCGGTCGCTGTGCCAGCAGCAGTTCCACGCGTTGCAGGTTCACACGGGCACGTTCGTAGTCGGGACGCAGCTCCAGCGCCCGTCGCAGTTCCACGGTGGCTTCACGCAGTCGCCCCTGTTCGACCTGCACGACGGCGAGATTGTTGTGCGCCTCCGCACAGTCCGGCTGCACTTGCACCAGCACCGTAAACTGCGCTGCGGCTGCAGCAAGGTCACCGCGGGCCAGGGCCTCCAGTCCCTCGGCAAATTGCTTGCGTCCCTCAGGCCGGCATTCGGCAAGCGCCGTGACGGCCGAGAACACGCTGACCACCAACCAGACTCGCATCATGCCCGCACCACGGAGCGGTGCACCGAATCAAGTTTGGCGCCGCCCGCTCCCCTTGCCTTTCGCACCCACAGCAAGTTCACAGCCACGCCAATGCACATCGCCACCAACACCACGGCCATCGCTGGCAGGAACAGGGGCACCGACGAGCCGATTGACGATACGAATCGCCCCGCATACATCGTTTCGACACTCAACATCGTGGCAAACACCGGTGGGGCCGGTGCGAGCGCCGGCACGTTCGCAAACGACGTCTCGACACTGAGGGTGGTCGGAAACCACACCGCCGGCGCCACCATCAACGGCGCAAGGCCAAATGCCTGCGCCACGCCGATCCCGGCGCCGACGGCGAGAACGCTCGCGGCGCCCGCCGCGCTCCCCCCGGCCATCAGGCTCATCGCCAGTACCGCGAGGCAGATCGGAACACCGGGGGTATTCATCCGCAGGTCGGCACCGAACAGGAGCGCCACGATGGCCGCGACACCGTGCGCCAGCAGCAGGACGCCCGCAACGAATCGTACCCTTGCGGCGACGTGCACCAGACCGCTCATCCACGGAGCGGCGACGAGCATCAGCGCCAGCAGCCCCAGCGCAAGTAACGCTCCGGGCGCCGTGAGCGCCAACCACGACAGGGGCACGCGCAGGCGATGCGCCAGCGCACCGATTCCGAGCGCACGACGTTCGGGGAAAGCCACCGCCTCGCTGAATGTCTGTCGTTCCACCCCCGACCGCCACGACTGACGCTCCGCCCCTGCCCCTTTGAGCGGTTCCATTTCGGCCTCGACGGCGGCCATGCGCCGCTCGACGGCTCGAATCGCACTGGTCACGCCGTCCCACCCGGATGACAGACGGCCGAGCAACTCCGTGATGCTGGCCTCATGCGTCTGCGAGGCCGTGGTCACAGCCTCGAGCCGCCGCAGGGTCGCGTCGGCGCGAGCCACCGCCTCGTTCGCCCGGACGGTCGCCTGTTCGCCCCAGAGTGCGGCTTCGCCCGCCGTCTGCCGCTGTTCGTGCTGCACCTGGTCGACCAGCTGCCGCAATTCCTCCAATCCCGCCTGCTGCCGGACCGCCAAGCGCTGCTCAACATCACGCACGGTACTGTTCAGGGTGTCCCACCCTGTCGACAGACGGCCGAGCGTCTCCGCGGTCGCCACCTCCCGCGCCTGCAACGTCGCGGCGACGATCCCCATGCGCGCCAAGGCCTCATCCGCTCGCAGTAAGGCGTCGGTCGCCCGAGATGCAACCTGCTCACCCTGCGCACTCACATGATCCACGAGCTGGCGCTGCTCCCGGTGCGCGTGATCGACATACTGCCGCAGTTCTTCGAGCCCCGACTCCTGCCGCGCCGCCACCTGCGCCACACGCTGCTCGACGTCGCGCACCGAATGACTGAGCCCTTCCCAGCCCCTCGAGATCCGGCCAAGGAGGTCCATCGTATCCGCCTCACGGGCTCGCCATGTGTCCGCCACCGTCTCGATTCGATCCCATGCCGCGGCCGCACGCCGCAGGGCCTCGTCGGCGCGTCCGGTCGCCTGCTGGCTCGCGGCGTGAATCCGCTCAACGGCCGGGCCCTGTTCGCCGCGGCCCTGAGCGACGAGCTCACGCAGCTCCACCACGTCCGCTTCCCGACGGGCGGCCAACAGTGCCACCCGCTGCTCGACGTCGCGCACCGACTGGACCACAGCCTCCCACGGCGCAGACCGAATCGCCGCCTCCTCGGCGGTGCTCTCCCTGATCGGAGGCGCAACAGAAAGTTGGTCGACACGCCGCAACGCTTCCTCGGCACGATCCAGGGCCGCATGCGCTCGCGAAGCCGCCTGTTCCGCACGCGCAGTCGCGTCCGCTTCGGCCTGCTGCTGCTCGCGCTGTAGCACGTCGAGCCGTTGCTGGAGTTCCTCGAGCCGCCGATCCTGCCCCGTCACCGCCCCGGCGACCCGATGCTCCACCTTCAGCACCGTATGCTGGAGCAATTCCCGCACGTCCTCCAGGCGGGCCTCCTGCTGCCCCACAAACAAGGCGAGCCGCTCCTCGATGGCCTCAAGCCGAGCCGTAACCGTATCAGGCTGTGCGGCCTGGGGTTCGGAGGCTGAAGTGCCCGCCACCACCGGACGCGATTCCGAGCCCGCCGCCGACGCCGCCAACCGCTGCAACGCCTCGTCGGCACGCGCCAGAGCCTCGTTGGCGCAACTTGTCGCCTGCTCACCGTAGAGCGCGATCTCGGCCTCAGCCTGGCGTTGCTCAAGTCGCAGGTGCTCGACCAGCTGCCGCAGATCCTCAAGCTGCAATTCCTGCGTCGCCGCGAATGCGGCGACCCGATCCTCGAGTCCCTGAATCGCGGCGAGAAGCTCCTCCTGCTCGACGGAGTACGTTCGCGCAGTCTCATCTACCGACATGGGCCGTACCCGGCTTCTCCCCTACTGCTCCGAAAGTCCGCATCGCATGTATGCGCTACCGCGCAGTAGACCGCAGACATGGCGTAGCGGATGAGCAATGTTCATACCTTATGGAATTCGTCGACAATGCATCATCCCCCAGGAGACGCTGCCGAAGCCGCGACAGCAAGCTGTGGGCAAAAGCGCACAGCGCAGCGTTGAGAGCATATTAGAATTCCATATTTGTCAAGAGCTTAGAGGGAAACCTTCACAAACTACCGGAGGAATCCCAGGCGCGCACATTCCTGTCGGCACGTGGTCATTTCCGCCCACCATTCCGTAACCGCAAAGGATTATGCGGCCGGGCACAGGATTCTTCTTTCATCCCGCCGGTGGTTGGCTATCGGGTGGCACGTCAGTACAATTCCGCTCAAAGGAGGACAACCTATGAGTGCAGGGTCGGCGGCGGACCAGGTTATGGACGGTACCGCGTGGGAGCAATTCTGTGACACGGTGAAAAATGCGGGGGCGGTCATATTGCGGGAACGGTCGCCGAAGAACGGCCTCGACCGGGCCGAGGGGTTCCGCTATTTGAGCCGTCTGACCCGCCTGGCGCTGGAAAAGTTCGTCGAGCACAACGACCCGACAACACCACGGTTCTACCGACTCAGCCACGAGACCGGCAAGATCGGCTGCGACAACCCGGATAGCTACTACCAGAACGCGGCCATTGACGGTCAGTACGAATACCGGTTGTGGGGAAATCGCGGCACGGTCTCCTACCTCGGCTTTGGTACCTACTACGGCAATTACGGTTCCCAGGCCCGCTCCGGCTGCAGCGGCTATCTCGACGGCGGCGACCTGCAGGTCGCACCAGACGGCAGCTTTGAGATCATCCTCAGTTGTCGCAAACATCCGGGCAATTGGTTGCCGATGGAGCCGGACTCCTCGATGCTCATCGTCCGGGAGAACGTACTCGATGCAAAGAACGAACGGCTGGCCGAATTGCACATCGAGCGGCTGAACGCAGCGGGCCCGCCCGCACCGCTCACGCCGGAGCACCTGGGCGCCGGCCTCGCCGACGCGGCGCGTTTCGTGGTCGGAACCGCCACAATATTCACTGACTGGGCGGAGGAATTCATGCAGCGCCCCAATGAACTGCTGCCGCTGGACCCGGCGCGGACCGGGGGCGCGCACGGTGACCCGAACATTCGCTACTACATGGGGTATTGGGCGTTGGCGCCGGATGAAGCCCTGCTCATCGAGGGCACGCCACCGCAGTGTGAGTACTGGAACTTCCAGCTCAATAACTACTGGATGGAATCACTCGATTATCGGTACCACTCCATCGACTACAACAAGCACACCACCACCTATCGTCCGGACGGTTCGTTTCGCCTCGTGATCACGCGCCAGAACCCGGGCGTCCCCAACTGGGTGGACACCGCCGGGCACGCGTCCGGCCTGATGGGGTTCCGCTGGATCAAAGCAGCCACACACCCGCGGCCGCGCGCCCGCCTGGTGAAGGTAGCGGAAATCACGGCGGACTAAGTACGCCATTTCAGAAATCCGCTCACGAGCTTCTCCCCGAGCCCCTGCCCGACCAGATCGCGCGTGCCGTTCACGCGAGGCGTGGGCATGGGCTGGGGCTCGGGTGATTCTAAAGTGAATACGTTGCCCTCTTTCTGCAACGCTCCCCTAGACCTCAGGCATATTCCTTGAATATGCCGTTCGCGATCACGAGTCGCTGGATCTCGCTAGTACCCTCGTAGATCTCGGTGATGCGCGCGTCACGGTAGTGGCGCTCCGCCGGGAACTCGGTGACGTATCCGTTGCCGCCCAGAACTTGTATGGCTTGATGTGTCACGAACGTCGCCATTTCGGAGGCTGCCAGCTTGGCCATGGCCGCCTCGGTGGTGAAGCGCGCCTTTTGGTCCTTCAGGTGCGCCGCACGCCAGGTCAGCAAGCGCGCCGAGTCGAGGCGCCAGGCCATGTCGGCGATCTTGAACTGGATCGCCTGCAGATTGGCAATGGGCGCGCCGAAGGCCTCGCGCTGCTGCGCGTAGGCTATCGCTTCCTCCAGCGCGGCCTGCGCAATGCCCAGCGCCTGCGCGGCGATGCCGATGCGCCCGCCGTCGAGGGTGGACATGGCAATCTTGAAGCCCTCCCCCTCCTGACCGAGAAGGCTCTCCAGCGGGATGCGACAGTCCTCGAAGATCAGGTTGCAGGTGGAAGATGCCCGGATGCCGAGTTTATCCTCCTTCTTCCCGAGTGACAGGCCGTCGGTCGGCATCGGCACAACAAACGCGCTGATGCCCTTGTGTTTCTTGGCCCGGTCCGTAGTAGCGAACACCAGGGCGGCATTGGCATCGTAGCCGTTGGTGATCCACGCCTTGGTCCCGTTGAGCACCCAGTGGTCCCCGTGGCGCTCGGCGGTGGTCCTGGCCGCCCCGGCATCGGATCCATTGCCCGGCTCGCTGAGGGCAAAGCACCCCAGTTGCCGGCCGGACGCAAAGGGCTCAAGGAACACCTTCTTTTGCGCTGGCGTACCGAACTTCCACAGCGGATCACAATACAGGGAATTGTTCACGCTCATGATGACCCCGGTGGAGGCACAGCCCCGGCTGATTTCTTCCATTGCCAGGGCGTAGGCAAGCGTGTCCAGTCCCGCGCCGCCCTCCTCCTCGGGGATCGCGATTCCCATCAGACCCATTTCGGCCATGCGCGCCACCTGCGCCGCGGGAAAGCGATGTTCGCGGTCGAGTTGGGCCGCGACCGGGATGAGTTCTTTGTCCGCAAACTCACGACACGTTTGTCGCAGCATCTGATGCGTTTCCGGCAACGTAAACATCATGCAAACCTTTCCGAGTTTCAGCCCTCACCAGCGCCAGGGTGTTCGGGTCATCACGGCTCGCTTGGGAACCATAGGCCATCCGCCACACGCGATATGCGCAAGGCGTGCCGCGCTAGTTCTGCCTGCCGTTGTACTTGTAAAACCCCCGGCCGGTCTTGCGCCCCAGGTAGCCGGCGTCAACGTATTTCTTCAGCAGGGGACAGGGCCGGTATTTATCGTCTCCCAGGACATCTTGCATGACTTCCATCACCGCCAGGCAGGTATCCAATCCGATCAGGTCGGCGAGTTCGAGCGGCCCCATTGGCTGGTTGGTACCGAGTTTCATGGCGGTATCGACATCCTCGACGCTGCCGACGCCCTCGTGAACCGCGAACACCGCCTCATTGATCATGGGCAGGAGGATTCGATTGACCATAAAGCCGGGGGAGTCCTCTGCGACGATGGTCGTCTTTCCGAGCCGTTCCGCAAGACCTTTGACACAGTCATAGGTGTCCGCGGCGGTGGCCAGGCCGCGCACGATTTCCACCAGGCGCATTACAGCCGGGGGGTTCATGAAGTGCATACCGATGACTTTTTCTGGTCGGCCGCTGGCGCTTCCCAGTCGCGTGATGGAAATCGACGACGTGTTCGACGCCAGAATCACCTCCGGCCTGGCGACGGCGTGTAACCGCTTGAACAGGTCGATCTTCAGCCCCTCGTTCTCCGTCGCCGCCTCGAGAATGAAGTCCGCATTCCCCAGCGACTCGAAGTTTGGTGTGGCATGGATGCGGGACAAGATCCGGTCGCGCTCCTCGCCCGCCAATTTGCCGCGGGCCACCACGCGGTCCAACGCCCCTGCCACGCCCGCTAGGCCCCGGACAATGGCCGGCTCGACGGCGTCGTACAGCAGTATCTCGAATCCGGCTTGGGCGGCAACCTGCGCAATCCCGCTGCCCATCTGCCCCGCCCCAACAATTCCAATTGTCTGAATGTTCATCAGTCCTCCGCAATCCGTGGGGTTGTCGTATCCAACTTCGCGCGCCGGATGGCAAGTCCCGGCGCCGAATTTGCCCGGCTGCCGCGGCTCGACTTCCGCTGGCACGCTTGCTATGTAATATCGGTTATCGGTGTTTATTGTCGCTCGCGCACCCGGGGTAGCGCGGTTTGCATCAGGCCCAATAAACCCGTGAAGGTAACAGTCCAAGCGCCCCGCTATGCGCAACGGTCTTTCGCGCCTCCCGTATGCAATTGGCGCCATAGCCCAAAGGAAAGGATGCGGACATTGGTGAGCCACACCGTATTCAATAGCGCGCGCGTCCTGGAGGATGCCTGGCGATGAGTGAATTACAGAGCGGTGTTCAGCAGACCTCGCAGCCCAGCCCGGGAGACCAGGGTCGACGGCGGCGCGGACGCGCCCTGACGGTCGTAGTCGACGAACGGGGTGTCGATGCAGCCCTGCGGGTGTTCAAGAAACTGATTTTGAAGGAAGGCCTGCTGAAGGACATCAAGCGCCACGCGCACTACGAAAAACCCGGTGACCGCAAGCGCCGCAAGACGCGCGAGGCCATCCGCCGCTACCGCCGGCAAGCGGCCCGCAGCCGCGTCTGGCAAGGAGACCGCGAATGAGTCGCGACGACCTGCTTCAGATCCCGGGGACGGTGACGGAAATGCTCGCGGGCGGACACTTCCGCATCCGCGGCGAGAAGGGCCGCGAATTCATCGCCCGCATCAGCGGCCGGCTGCGCCGTTTTCACATCAAGGTGATTCCCGGCGACCGGGTCACCATCGCGGTTTCGCCCTACGATCCCACCCACGGCCTGATCGTGCACCGCGGCTGATCGGCCGGCGTTCTCAGACGAACTACCGGCCTGGCTCGGCGTCCGACTCCTGATGTCGGTACCCCCGCCCGTGCCGGGCAAATTGATCCTGACAGGTCGGCGACAGGTCCGCGTAGTGCTGACGCAGGCACCTGACGATATTGCCTTGACCGGGTTACGTCGGCACAGTACGCGCCGACATCGCTCTGACAGGCTCGGCGCCACGCGTCCATCTTAGCTTGCACCTGCCGCAGCCGTTCCTGGCACGCAGGCGACAGCGCATCTGCCTGCTGCTGGAGACAGGCGAAGAGAGCCCCGTGGCCTGGCGTCACGCCCGGGCAGAGCGTCTCCATGCAGGCACGGAAGCTACCCGGCCCTGGGACCACGTTTGGACAGAGTGCTTGGAGATCCTGGCGACACGGCCCTCCCCCGCCCTCGGCGTGTGCCGCGAGCGGTACCGTTGTCAACGTCACAACCAGCAGCCCAACCAGGGTACTGAATGTTCGCAATTGCATCGTCCTTCTCCTTTCAAGTGGCGCTCGCGCCTGATGCGCTTCTTCGTGCCGGGGAGCGGACCGTCACCGGTTCCGCCGCCTCACTTGGATTGACGTGAGTTGCCCAGTTGTACCACAGCGACCGAACACACCTGGCGCTCGGCAAGGATACTCCGACCAGACGAGCGGTGTGCCTGCAGATCTCCCTGGGCGCTACGGTCGCCTCTCTCCCCCGTGTCGGCGACCTGCACCACCGCTACGCGTGGCGGGACGCTGCTTGAGCCAGATCGAATTTTGGCGAGGCACACGGCGCGTTTGCAATGTTGGGAACACATCCCTCAACAGTTTGAAAAGTGACCGGCCATCACCGCTCAATAAGTGGTCCGGCAGGAGTGGCGATCCAAAGGCACCAGATTTGCATTTTCCCATCCCGATGCCCATCTGCCAGCGATACAGCGCAGAAAAACAGCGAAAAAAGAAAGGGCCTGCTGATGTGGTACGTTCTTGGAGGAATGATTCTGGCCTCAGTCGGTTACGGTCTTTACAAGGTGCTGTCCGGGAGTAAGAAGCAAGAATGGGGTGAACCGCAAAGCTTTCTCTTGCGCCGATGATCGCTCTCCTCACAAACCTGAACGCCGTCGGCCGGTTGCCGGTGACGCAGCGGCAATACGGAGGCGGGGAGGAGTTCTAAAATGAAGGGTGTTGTGCATCTCTCGTTCGTTGGCGGTGAGGTTTTCCTCCCCAACGAAGGGCCAGTGGACCGACAATATCTGGTGGATTACGTCGCCCACGTCCTCCATTCAAAACCGAAGGTACAAATCCTGCGCTCCGATCAGCGGTGGATGGCGGAACAGCGCGGAGACTACTGCTATTGCGCAGCCTGTGGCCGCGCCAGCAAAGCCGTGTGCCGCAAAAGGAGCAACAAAGCCGAAGCGTACTGCCTCCACTGTGCGCTGGAGACAGACGCGTCGAAACCCCAGCGCGGACACACGCGATAGGGGCTGCTGCGGGATAATCTGCGGTTCACACCGTTGCCGCATATCGCACCAATAATAATTCAGCCGCCATTTCCTTCTCCCCTTTTGGACTATAGTGAGCAGTAGTGGCAATCTTAGGTGCCCGATTCTGTATTCGTTTCTGCATTTAGGCGCGTATCCTGCTCCCGACTGTTCAATTCGATGAGCCTCGACCCACGGTCATTGCACGGACGCTTCGTGAAATCCCTATATCCACGAGCAATGGCGGCTTGAAACCACGGGCAGTTTCACGCTCCCCAGCGCGACCCGAGTTGATTACTTTCCCGCCAGTTGCTTGACGTGTTGTGCGACCGCCTTGAGCTGTTCTTCGTTCAGCTTGGCGCCGAACGCTGGGTGTTTCTTGAGGCCCTTGATCGCTGTCACGATGTCGGCTTCGCTCATGCCTTTCGCCCCGATGGCGAAGTCGTCCGGTGGGCGTTTCAGCGCCTTGGCGGCCGGTCCGTCTCCCTTGCCGCTCTCGCCGTGGCACGACTTGCAATTCTTATCCTATATGGCTTTCCCGTCCTCTGCACGTGCCACTCGCGCCGCCGCAGTGACGACCAATACGGCCCCGGCAACGATCGCAACGGCAACGCCAATTTTCAAAATCTGTCTTTTCTTCGCTAGATCACCCTCCTTCGGCTGATTCGAGAACCCATTTCTTCAGCGCCCGATCCCAGGTTTCGCCCGGGGGAGCGGCGAGCGGAACCGATCGCGAGCGAGGTAAGTCCACTGAAGCCGCATCGCTCCGGTCGCGCCTGCGGTTCCGCGGCAGCGCGCTCCGCTCAGGTGCGCGGGCGCGGGGTGTAGATGCGTTCGAGGTAGTCCCGCAGCATGCGTTCCGCGTTGAAACAGGGGATCAGTCTGGCCATGGAGATCTTGATTCGTTGCAGCCAGCGCCGCGGTAAGCCGTCGGTGTCCCGCTCGTAGAACAGCGGGATCACCTCCCGTTCCAGGAGATCGAGCAGGGCGCGGGCATCGTGCTCGTCCTGCTGGTAGGGATCGCCCGGCGGCGTGTCGATGGCCCAGCCGTTTTCCCCGTCGTATGCCTCTGCCCACCAGCCATCGAGCACACTGACGTTCAGTCCGCCGTTGAGGAGCACCTTCATGCCGCTCGTCCCGCTGGCTTCGAGGGGCGGCCGGGGCAGGTTCAGCCAGACGTCGACACCCGACAGGATCCGCGGCGCCATGTGGAGGTCGTAGTCTTCCAGGTACACCATACGCCGCGCCACCTGCGGGTCGTGCCCCAGTTCGAATCGGCGCCGGATCGTTTCTTTGGCCTCCCTATCCTGCGGGTGCGCCTTCCCGGCTAGGATGAATTGCACCGGTCGCGGACCGTCCGCCAGCAATCGCATCAAGCCATTGTCCGGCAGCCGGCCGAGCAAGTACAGTCGATTGTGGGTGGCGACCCGGCGGGCAAAGCCGATGGTGAGCACGGTGGGATCGAGGGTCTCGGCGGCGCTTTCCACATAGTCGGGACGGTCGCCGCGACTGCCGAGGCGATCGTACATCGACCGCTCGCGGGCGTAGTCGATCAGCCGCGCGCGGAGCGTGTTCCGCACCGCCCATAGATCGGCATCAGGAATGTCGGCGATTCGCTGCCACAGCTCGGGCTCGCACAGCCGGCTACGCCAGTCGGGATCCAGCGCGCGATCGAGCAACGCCTGCATCGGCCCGGCCATCCAGGTCAAGGTGTGGACCCCGTTGGTGACGTGCCCGATCGGCACGGCTTCGACGCTGCGGCCGGGCCAGAGCGCGTGCCACATCTCGCGGGCCAGGGCCCCGTGGCGGCGCGACACGCCGCTGGCCGCCCGGCTGGTGCGTAAGGCACCCGCCGTCATGGTGATAGGTTCCTGCACGTTCGTTGGGTTGATGCGACCGAACCCGTAGAAGATGGTGCGCGGAATCCCCAGCTGATCGGCGAAGTCCCCCGCCACCGGGTCCATCTCCTCCTGGGTGTACCCCTCGTTGCCTGCCGTTACGGGTGTGTGGGTGGTGAACACCGTTTCCTGCCGCACCGCCGCATCCGCTTCCTCCAGGGAGGCGCCAGCCGCCATCCGCACGCGGATGCGCTCCGGAAGGCTCAGTGCCGCGTGCCCCTCGTTGAGGTGAACCAGCGACGGCTGGATACCCATTGCCGTCAGGGCACGCATCCCACCGACTCCGAGCACCAGGTACTGCGCCAGCCGCGTGTGCCGGTCGCCGACGTACAGCCGCGCGGTGATCCAGCGGTCGATGGGATGATTGTCCACACGGTCGGTGTCCAGCAGGTACAGCGGCACGCGGCCCACATCGACCCGCCATACTTGAACGTGGACGGCGCGGCCGCGAACGGTGACCGCAACGGTGAGCGGTTGCTGATCCGGTCCGGTCACGAGCACGGCCGCCAAGCGGTCGAAATCGACATCCGTCCAGTACTCCACCTGCCACCCGGTCTCGTTAATCCGCTGGTGCAAGTACCCCTCGCGGTAGAACAGACCGACGCCGATCATGGGGATCGCCATATCCGACGCGGCCTTCAACATATCGCCGGCCAGTACCCCGAGGCCGCCGGCGTAGATGGGCAGGGAGCAGTGCACACCGAACTCGGCGCACACGTAGGCGACGGGATGTTCCGGCGGGATACCCGTCTGCGCCCAGGGCCGCCGCAAGTCGGCTTCGAGCGCTTCCGCCGCAGCGCGCAACCGCGCCAGGAATTGCGGCTGGCTGGCCAGGGCGCGCATCGGTCCCTGTGGAAAACTCTGAATCAGGTAGTGCTTGCAGCTAGTTTGGCGCCAGTTCGAGGGGCTGATTTCGTTGAACGCCGAGCGGGCCTCGCGGGCCCACAGCCAGCGGTAGTTGTAGATGACCCGGGCCAGCGGGGCCAACGGCTCCGGCAGCCGCGCCGCCAGTTCGGCGACGGCCCGCTCGATGTCGCGCCGCCCGTCATATGCGTGAGGTGTCTCGCTTCCCATGACTCGTGTCGCTCGACCGCCCCTTTGGGGGGCTTCTACCGCTGAACTCGCGTCCAAAGCCAAGCGCTGCGGTTTGAACTCGGGGTCAGTACACCCTGACGTGATCCAGGGCATGGCGTCCAGGTGCAAAGCGCCCTCGCTGCGGCGGCTTTCTCCGGCGCCGACCGACAGGACCCTTGGCTCTGCTGCCGTCCATGCCCGAGCGCCAGTCGCTCACCTCCTGTCCTGCAGCCTCCCGCCGGTTGCGCTTGGGTTCCAGGCCGACCGCCTTGACGAGTTCCTTGAACGACGCGCCCATCATCTTCACGAAAGTCCGCAGGTCGGGCACCAGCTCATAGTCGGCGTTGAAGCCCCAGCACATCTTCCCCGCATAACTGATGAGCCCGATCGCGAGACCGGTGCGCTCCAGGAGCGGAGGCACAGGATACATCTCGAGCAGCTTAGCCCCCAGCAGGTGCAGTGGAATCCGGGGTCCAGGGACGTTCGTTACAATCATATTGGTCGCCCCACTGGTTGCCCGCATGCCCAGCGACAGCAACACCGTCGGTGTCCACTCCGCAACCGCCATCATCGTCTCCACACCCAGGGCCTGCTGCCGCGCTTTGAGGTCCTTGGTGGCGTTTTTGAGCGCCTCGAGGCGCGTGAGCGGGTTCATTTCCCCGGTCGGGAGTTCTACGATCCATGACGAGACCCGATTGCCCAGCCGCCCACGCTCCTCCTCGCGGCGGACGCTCACCGGCGCGGAGACGCGAAAGTCAATCTCTGCAGGGTGCACACGCCGCGACATGAGAAACTCCCGCACCGCCCCGGCCACCGTCGCCAGGACGACGTCATTCACGGTGCAATCGCACGCCTTGCTGACAGCCTTGAATTGCGCCAGCGGCATACTCAGCCAGTCAATGCGGCGATGCGGGCCTACGGTCCCGTTCAAGGGTGTCGCCGGCGCGGGCTGGGCCGTGTACCGGATCACATCGGCGATGGCCTGTGCTCGGAGGAGCAGCTCACGACGCAGATCCTTCGCATCACGGCGGAACTCCCGCACACCGCGTGCGATCTGGACGGGCAGGCTTGCCCGCCGCAGCAGCGCGTCGCGCAGTAGCTCCCAGCCTGACGGCGCCGTGTGGGGGACAAAGCGGGGCGATTCGTGGATCTCGTAGTCGGGGGTGGGTGAGAGGGTGATGTGCGCCAAGTCCATACCGGCGAGGCCATCGATCATGCTGTGGTGGAGCTTGTTGATCACCGCGAATCGGTTTCCCTGCAAGCCCTCGACGACCCACATCTCCCACAAGGGCCGCGCCCGGTCGAGTTGCTGTGCCATGATGCGGGCGGCGAGCTGCTTCAGTTCCTCCTCGCCACCGGGGTGGGGCAAAGCGGTGTGACGGATGTGGTAGTCGAGATTGAACGCTGCGTCATCCACCCAGACCGGCTGGTTCTCGATGGGGGTCCACATCACCCGTTGCCGGTAGCGCGGGATCCGGTGTAACACCGACTCGATGGCGCGTTTGTACAACGCGGCGTTGATGCCCCCGTCAGGGGTCTTCAGCCGACCCGCTTCAAAAATCTGCGTCGCCCCCACGTGCATGTGCAGGCTGGCGTTCTCCATCACCAAGAAAGACTGGTCCTGAGCGGAGAGTCGCTCGTAGCTGTGCTTTCTCATCTTACGCTCCGCACGTTCGGAACGTCTCGGTGCCGGGCTCCGCGCCGGCGGACCCTGCCTGTGTCGAGTGGTCGACTCTGTAGAACGGCACAGAGATC
Source organism: Deltaproteobacteria bacterium (assembly GCA_017860575.1). GTDB lineage: Bacteria > Desulfobacterota > Binatia > HRBIN30 > HRBIN30 > JAGDMS01. The sequence goes on from JAGDMS010000211.1 coordinate 14,336, forward strand.
CAACCGTTACGGGCCTTCTGCCCGGGACTCAGCACTGAAAGCAGCAAGCGAGGTGCCGAGCCGGTGTTGTCGCTGGGTGGCCGATTTGGGGGGAGGCCACGTTCCAGCTTTTTCCAGTGATGGGAGTCATTCCTGATATCGCGAATCTCGGACGGGTACGCCCGTTGGGCGGCCTGTGACTATGACTTGCAGTTGCTGCCGCTCGGGCCTCGCCTCAGCCTCTTCCCGCGCAGGGGCATCGGTTTGGCCGGGGTGCCCGCACTGCCGGCTTCTCACCCCCGAATGGCCTCTATCGACAAAATTCCGCACAATCCGAACCGCCAGCGCCGCTGCGGGCGGTGGTCCCGCCGTTTGCGGACTTGAGGTCGGATCTGTCCGGCTCCTTCGAGCAGCTCAATTCGGCGTAACGGCTCAACCCAGTCGAGTCACAGCCTTCTACGCTGCGGTTGCTCACGGCGAGCGAAGCGCTTGCGGCTGGTAGCGACCTGGGAACGCAACCAGGGTGAGCAGGTAGTGCTCAGTGGCGCGCCAGCAACC
>JAGDMS010000470.1 GCA_017860575.1 Deltaproteobacteria bacterium
GGCGGCCGCTACGGCCTGTCGTCGAAGGAGTTCACTCCCGCGATGATCAAGGGGGTCTTCGACAGCCTGGCTGGCGGCACGCCCAAGAATCACTTCACGATTGGCATCCATGACGATGTCACGCACACCAGCATCGACTTCGATCCCACCTTCTCGATCGAGCCGGACAACGTCATCCGTGGCCTGTTTTACGGCCTTGGGTCCGATGGCACCGTGGGCGCCAATAAGAACTCGATCAAGATCATCGGCGAGGATACCGAGAACTACGCGCAAGGATACTTCGTGTACGATTCGAAGAAGGCCGGTGCCGTCACCGTGTCGCACCTGCGCTTCGGCCCGAAACCGATTCGCTCCACCTATCTCATCACCCAGGCAAATTTCCTCGCCTGCCATCAATCGGTGTTTCTCGAGCGCTACGACATGCTCCAGTACGTCGTGCCGGGTGGCGTCTTCCTGCTGAACAGCACCTACGGGCCCGACGAGGTCTGGAGTCATTTGCCGCGGCGGGTGCAAGAGCAAATCATCGAGAAGCACCTGCGGTTTTACGTCATTGACGGCTACAAGGTGGCCCGCGCCAGCGGCATGGGTGGGCGTATCAACACCATCATGCAGGTGTGCTTCTTCGCCATCTCCGGCGTCTTGCCCAAGGACGAGGCGATCGCGTCGATCAAGAAAGCGATCGAAAAAACCTATGGGAGCAAGGGCGACGAGATCGTGCAAATGAACTTTGCCGCCGTCGACCGCACCCTGGCGCACCTGTTCGAGGTGCGCGTGCCGGATCACGCTGACAGCAACATCGAAATGCCCCCGCCCGTTGCGCCAGAGGCGCCGACATTTGTGCAAGACGTGACCGCGAAGATGATCGCCGGTCTGGGCGACAGCCTGCCGGTCAGCGCCCTGCCCGCGGACGGTACCTATCCGACCGGCACCGCAAAGTGGGAGAAGCGCAACATCGCCCAAGAGATTCCGGTGTGGGATGAGGCGGTCTGCATCCAGTGCGGCAAGTGTACGTTGGTCTGCCCGCACAGCGTCATCCGCATCAAGGTGTACGATCAAAAACACCTTGAAAGTGCCCCGTCCACCTTCAAGGCATGCGCCGCCCGCGACCGCGAGTGGCAAGGTTTGAAGTACACGATCCAGGTGGCGCCGGAAGACTGCACCGGCTGCGGCATCTGCGTCGATATCTGCCCGGCCAAGAACAAGACGCAGACGAAGTTGAAAGCGCTCAACATGGCACCGCAACCGCCGTTGCGGCTGCCGGAGCGGGACAACTGGAACTTCTTCCTCACCCTCCCCGAGATGGATCGCCGCAACCTCAAGGTCGGGTCGATTCGCCAGCAACAGGTCCAGGAGCCGTTGTTCGAGTTCTCCAGCGCCTGCGCCGGCTGCGGCGAGACGCCGTATATCAAGCTCGCCACGCAGCTGTTCGGCGACCGCATGGTCGTTGCCAACGCCACCGGCTGCACGTCCATCTACGGCGGCAACCTGCCCACGACGCCGTGGACGCAGAACGCCGAGGGCCGTGGACCGGCCTGGTCGAACTCGCTGTTTGAGGACAACGCCGAATTCGGCCTCGGCATGCGCGTGGCGATCGACAAGCAGAAGGAATACGCCGCCGAGTTGGTAAGGCAGCTGGCAACCACACTTGGGGACGATCTGGCGCAGGCAATCCTGACTGCGGAACAGAAAGACGAGGCGGGCATCTTCGAACAGCGCGAACGCATCAGGGTGCTGAAAGACAAACTCCGCACGACCGACACCGGCACGGCGCGCCAGCTTCTCGCCGTTGCCGACATGCTGGTGAAGAAGAGCGTCTGGATCATGGGTGGCGACGGCTGGGGCTACGATATCGGCTATGGCGGACTCGATCACGTGCTCGCCACCGGGCGGGACGTCAACGTGTTGCTGCTGGATACCGAGGTCTATTCGAATACCGGCGGACAGATGTCGAAGTCCACACCGCGCGGTGCGGTCGCCAAGTTCGCCGCCGGCGGCAAGCAGTCCGCCAAGAAGGACCTCGGCATGATGGCCATCACCTACGGCACCGTGTACGTGGCGCGTGTCGCGATGGGAGCGAAAGACGAGCACACCCTCAGAGCGTTCCTCGAAGCCGAAGCCTATCCGGGCGCATCATTGATCATCGCCTACAGCCACTGCATCGCGCACGGCATCGACATGACGACCGGCATGCAGAATCAGAAGGCCGCGGTCGAGTCCGGCCAGTGGCTGCTGTACCGCTACAATCCAGAGCGGGCGAAGACCGGTGAGAATCCTCTCCAGCTCGACTCGGGAGCGCCCAAACTCCCCCTGGGCCGCTACATGTATATGGAAAACCGCTTCAAAATGCTCACCAAGAGCAACCCGGAAGACGCCAAGCAACTTCTGAAGGAAGCGCAGGACGACGTCAACGTGCGCTGGCGCCTGTACCAGCACCTGGCGGGACAGAAGCTCACTGCGGATTCCTGACCCCAGGGGCCTCGGGCGTCGCCACTCAGCACAGAAGACTGTTAAGGGAGCCGTGCACAATGGACCTCACGACAACGTACTTGGGCCTGAAGCTGCGGACACCGCTGGTACCGTCGGCCTCGCCCCTGTCAAAGGAGATCGACAACATTCGCCGCATGGAGGATGCGGGGGCAGCCGCCGTCGTGTTGTACTCGTTATTCGAGGAGCAACTCATCCTCGACCAGTATGAACTCGATGCGCGTCTCACGCAGGGTACCGAGAGCTTCGCCGAAGCGCTCACCTATTTTCCGGAGCCGAGCCAGTTCCACTTGGGCCCGGAGGGCTATCTCGATCACATCCGCGAAGCCAAGGCCGCGGTCAACATCCCCGTCATCGCCAGCTTGAACGGCACATCACTGGGTGGGTGGACCAGCTACGCCAAACAGATGGAACAAGCGGGTGCGGACGCATTGGAGCTGAACGTCTACTACATCCCCACCGACGTCGAACAGGCCGCTGAGCAAGTCGAGCAGACCTACATCGACATCCTCAAAGCGGTGAAAGCGGCGGTCACCATTCCGGTCGCGCTGAAGCTCGGCCCGTTCTTCAGCAACATGGCGCGGATGGCGCGCCATATCGACGAGGCCGGCGCCGACGGGCTGGTGCTGTTCAATCGCTTCTACCAACCGGACATCGATCTGGAAGCGCTCGAAATCCGTCCGCACGTCCTGCTGAGCACGCCGCAGGCGCTGCGTCTACCGCTCACGTGGATCGGCATCCTGTACGGCCGTATCCGCGCCAACATGGCCGCCACCAGCGG
>JAGDMS010000212.1 GCA_017860575.1 Deltaproteobacteria bacterium
GGGTCGCCGGAGTCGACGCGGGCGATGGCCGCTGCCACTGTGGACGCGTTTGGCGGCATCGATTTCCTGGTCAACAATGCCGCGATCTTCCATAGCATGGCGGTCGCACCGCTGATTACCGTCGACTGGGAGTACTACAAGCGCTTCATGGACGTGAACATGAACGGTGCTCTCCTCTGCGTGCGGGCCTGCTATGAGGCGATGGCGAAGCGGGGCGGGGGCGCGATCGTGAATCAGTCGTCGACGGCGGCGTGGATGGGCACCGGGTACTATTCCGTGGCAAAGCTCGCGGTGAACGGGCTGACGCAGGCGCTGGCGCGCGAACTGGGCCCGCTGAAAATCCGCATCAATGCCATCGCGCCGGGTCCGACCGACACCGAGGCGTTGCGCTCGGTGGTGCCGGAGCAGTACGTGAAGCAGATGCTCGCACAGATGCCCCTCGGCCGCCTCGGGACGACCGCCGACATGGTCGGCACCTGTCTGTTCCTGCTGTCCGATGCCGCGGCGTGGGTCACCGGCCACGTGCTGAACGTCGACGGCGGGCAACTGATGCGCCCGTGATCACGGGTCGAGGAGACGCACGATGTCAACCGAGATGACACTCAATCCCGAAACCCGCAACCTGATCGCGGGAAGGCTGGTCGAGGCCGAGCGCGGCGCGACCTTTCCCAACGTGAACCCGGCGACCGAGGAAACCATCGGCGTCACCGCAGACGGCACCCGTGCGGACATGGATCGGGCAATCGGCGCGGCGCGCCGCGCGTTCGACGAGACCGGCTGGGCAACGAACCATTCGTTCAGGGCGCGCTGCCTGCGTCAACTCCACGACGCCCTGGTCGCTGCTCAAGAACAACTGCGCGCCATCGTCGTCGCGGAGGTGGGTTCACCGGTGAGCATGACGTATACGGCGCAGTGCGACGGCCCAATCAGTTGGGTGCCCTATTGGGCCGATCTCGCCGAGCGCTACGATTACGAGACGCCGATGCCCGACACGGAAGCGATGGGCATCGCGAGTCGTCGCGTGCTGCGACGGGAGGCGGCCGGCGTGGTCGGCGCCATCACCCCGTGGAACGTCCCGCTACTTCTGAACCTATGCAAGGTGGGGCCGGCGCTGGCGGCGGGTTGCACGGTGGTTTTGAAGCCCGCGCCCGACACGCCGTGGTGCGGCACCACACTGGGCCGCCTGATCGCCGAACATACCGACATCCCGGCGGGCGTGGTGAACGTGGTCGCCAGCTCCGACCATCTGCTCGGGGAGATGCTCGCCACCGATCCGCGTATTGATATGGTGACCTTCACGGGCTCGACCGCGACCGGTCGGCGCGTGATGGCCAACGCCGCCGGTACCGTGAAGAAGGTGTTCCTCGAACTCGGCGGCAAGTCGGCGACCATCATCCTCGACGACGCCAATCTCAAGGCCGCGCTCACGGCCATCGGTATGATATGCATCCACGGGGGGCAGGGGTGCGCGATCACCACACGGCTGCTGCTGCCGCGGTCACGCTATGAGGAAGGCGTTGAGCTGGCGCGGAAGTCGTTCGAGCGTGTCGCCTACGGTGACCCGACGAACCCCGCGAATATCCAGGGCCCGCAGATCAGTGAGCGGCAACGTCAGCGCGTGCTCGGGTACATCGCCAAGGCGCAGGAGCAGGGCGCCCGCCTGGTGATCGGCGGCAAGGTACCGGCGCATTTGCCGAAGGGATTTTACGTCGAGCCGACCCTGTTTGCCGATGTCCATCCCGACTCGACGTTGGCGCAGGAAGAGGTGTTTGGTCCCGTGCTGGCGGCGATTCCTTTCGAGGATGACGACGATGCGGTGCGCATCGCCAACAACTCGATCTACGGGCTCTCGGGGGCGGTGACCAGCGCCAGCGAGGAGCGCGCGCTGGCGCTGGCGCGACGAATCCGCACCGGCACAATCGCGATCAATACGTCGATGTGGTACGCCGTCGATACCCCGTTCGGCGGCTACCGGCAGAGCGGTGTCGGTCGCGAGAATGGCGTCTTCGGCTTTGAGGAGTACCTGGAAACCAAGGTGATCAGCCTACCGGCTAGGCGCTAGAACAGGCGGAGAAACGATGCACGGGTGCTGCCCGTACGGTTCCCCTGTCGGCGGAAGTTGTTTGCGGCGCCAGCCGAAGAGTACCGGCGTGCGTCCGGCGGACATGCCCGTATAGAGGAGGGTTTCATGTTGTTGCAAAATAAGATTGCCGTCATCACGGGTGTCGGTCCCGGAATGGGTCGCGCCACTGCGCTGGCGTTTGCGCGCGAAGGTGCGTCCTTGGCGCTGGGTGCGCGGACCGAGGATCGGGTGCGTGCCATCGCGAAAGAGGCGGAGGCCTTCGGGCAACCGATCATCGCCATGCGCACGGACCTCACCGACCGTGACTCGTGCCGCCAAATTGTCGAGGCGGCCGTTGAGCGCTTCGGTGGGGTGGATATCCTGGTGCAGAACGGAGCCGACGGGGGCGACTTCAAGCCGGTGACCGACGCGGATCCGGACCGCTGGCGCCGGATCATGGAGGCGAATTTCTTCGGCTCGCTCCATCTCGTTCAGGCGGTCGTGCCGTCGATGAAGCAGCGCGGTGAGGGCCGCATCATTCTCATCAACTCCGGCGCGGGGGTCGATCCGATGCCGGCGTTCGGCGGCTATGCTGCCTCGAAGGCGGCGCTCGCCAGCCTGGTGCGCAGCTTGGCCACGGAGCTCGGCCAGTTCGGCATCCGCGCCAATGGTGTGCACCTCGGACCGGTGGACGAAGACAATCACCGCCGCTGGCAGCAGATCCAGGCCCGCAAGGCCGGCGTTTCGGTGGAGGAATTCTACAAGCAGTTCACCGCGATCTTCCCCCTCCGCTACGTGCCGTCGCCCGAGGAGTGCGCCGGCACGGTGCTGTTCCTGGCATCCGATCTGTCACGACCGATCACGGGGCAGGGTATCTACGTGAACGCCGGGCGCTTCGGTACGTAGCGCGGCAATCGTCACGACCCCGGCGCGCCAGCCTCGACCAACGCGGGCTCAGCTTCCGGCCGTTTCCGCGAGCACCTTCTCCACCGCATACATCACCGGCACGGTGCGCGGATAGCCGATGTACTGCGTCAAGATGACGGGGATCTCTCGCAGCTGCTCGCGCTGCAACTCGCCCTTTTTCAATGCGGCCTTGAGCTGGATCTCGATGAGCGAGGCATCCGCAGTCGCCGCGATCACCCCGATGATGATGAGCCGCCGGTCGCGGATGCTCATGGCCTCGCGACCCCATACCTCGCTGAACAGGTTATCCAGCATCAAATTTTGGAAGGGCAAGTCGCGATCCGGTGGTACCGGCAGTACACCACCGTAAACCGCGTCGAACATTGCCTTTCCCTTTTCGCGCCGGTTGTCAGACATTTCCTCTCCCTTCTACATTGTCAAAGGGCTCGAGGGCTTGGGGGCCTGCGGCCTTGTACGATAGGGCCTCAAGCCCCCACGCCCTCAAGCCCCCCAAGCCGTTTGCGTCACAGTCCCATGAAGTTCGCGCCTAGGATCGCCACCCAGAGATCGTCGAGCAGCAGGACGATCATGGATACGCCGCAGGCCTCGATCAGGATGCGAAAATACGACCACGGAGCGTGGTCCGGGCGTTCATCCAGCCGGTAGATGTTCGGGAAGGTGCAGAGAAAATCGAGGGAATAGAACCAACTCCCAAGGGCCAGCATCGTGGGGACGTCGATGTACCAGACATTCTTCGACGCCGGAGCCGTCATATACAGGAAGGTTTCCGACCACGCGAAGAAGAAAGCGGAGGCGATCACCGCGAGCGTGAAGGTCAGTGCACGAGCGCTGGCGTTCAACGCGCGGGACAGGTTGTAGCAGCGGCGGATCACGACGACCCCGGCGATGTGGTAGACGGTGAAGAACGCCATCGTATTGAGATACATGCCGATCGGAATGCGCTCGTGGTTCGCGAGCGCGCTGCCTTGATCCGGGCCTAGAAGCTGCGAGTCCAAATAGAGCGTCACATGGTCGAATCGGTACCGCATACCGAGGACCTGAAAGAAATACTCGGTGTGAAAATAGGTCATGAAAAAGACGATGACGGCGATGTAGAGCTGGAACTTGAACCACCAGCTCCTGTACCAGACGATGCCGCTGTTCCGCCGCAGGATGAGCGGCAGGATGATGCAGTAGGGAAACCACATCAGGAGATTTTGCGCGACATGCCAGACGTTGCCGGCGTCGAGCCAGCCGGTCATCTGGATCATGGCGTTGTAAGCAAAGAAAAACGGAATGAAGGTCAGGTAGAACATCTCCGCCCAGGCCTTGTCGTCATTGGCGGAAAGCCACTTGCGGTGCTCCGTCCACGTCCGCGTATCTTCCGGTATGTCCGTATAGATCCGAGTTGCCATGCGGCTACCCCCTTGTAAGAACTGCGGTGGCGCGTATGAAGACCGTTCCCGATTGCGGCGGAGAATATACGCGACGCGGCGTGCTGCGCAACGAAAAAGGCACCGGCGGAGGAGAATTCACCTGCGGCGCGGGGCAGGTAAAATTGCAGGTGAAAATGATTGCGCCGGTCCCTCGTGGTGCGCTATTGCGGGTTCGACCAAGCGTGCCAAGTGAATAAGGGGTCTCGCGTAACATGGTGACTATCTGCCATCCGCAGCGCCAGGGAATGAATGCCCTGGCTGAGTCGAGACCAAGTCCACTAAAGTGGACTCCAGCAGGCCGTCGGCCCGTCGTCGGGGCTCAGGACATGCTTCCACTCGACTTAGAGCGACTCAGGCGGGGACTTCCAGTCCCCGGCGCCCACGTGTCACAGCAATTTGTGAGACTCAGTAGGAATGGAGGGTACAATGGCTCTACGTGTCATTCAGTGGTCTACGGGAAACGTCGGGTATCACGCCTTGAGGGCGATCATCCACCATCCGGACCTGGAGCTCGTTGGCGTCTTCGCCCATAGCCCGGCCAAAGTCGGAAAGGACGCGGGGGAACTTTGCGGGATCGAACCGGTCGGGATCACAGCTACGAATAACGCCCAAGAGCTGCTGGCGATGCAGGCCGATTGTGTGGCCTATATGGCCCAAGGTGAGCCCAGGCCACGCGAGACCGTGAACGATCTGTGCATGATCCTCGAGGCGGGAAAGAACGTCGTCACGCCGTCGCTCATCTCGCTCTACTATCCACCGTTCTCTAATCAGAAGATCCGCCAACGCATTGAAGCGGCCTGCCAGAAGGGCGGCGTGTCGCTCTACGCCTCGGGATTGGACCCGGGCTTCAGCGGCGACGCGCTGCCGTTCACGCTCATGAGTCTGTGCGAACGCGTTGACAGCGTGCGGGTGGCTGAGCTGTTCGACTACGGCACGTACAACGACCCCGCGTTCACGGGCGAGTACTTCGGGTTTGGAAAGCCGATCGACTACCCAGCGGCCCTGTTCGCGCCGGGCGGGATCAAGTGGGGCTGGGGTGGCATCGTGCAGATGACGGCCGATGCCCTCGGGGTGACGCTCGACGAGATCCGTGAGGCGCACGAGCGGCGCGTGACACCAAAGACCCTGCACACAAAGATGATGACCGTCGAGGCGGGCACCGTGGCGGCGTTGCACTTCCAGGTGCAGGGCATCGTCAAAGGGCGCCCGGTGATCGTGGCGGAGCACTACAACCGTCTGGGCAGTGACATCTTCGACTGCGCCCCCGACTGGCCGAAGCCGCCGGAAGGGCTGCCATCCTGCTATCGGGTCCAAATCGAGGGCTCTCCCTCGCTCACCTGTTACCTCGGGATCAAGGGCTACGATGGAGATCACAACACCGGTGGCGTGACGGCGACGGCGATGCGTGTGATCAACGCGATCCCGGCGGTGTGTGCCGCCAAGCCCGGCATGCTGTCGACGCTCGATCTGCCCCTGGTGACGGCGCGCCACCTGATGTTTACGTGAAAGGAAAAGGGCGGTCGCGGCGCATGTTGTCCGCGATCCGCGCTTCGACCAGACCGGCTGGCGGAGGTCACGCCGTGTGAGGTCAGTTCGCAGGAAGGAGACCTACGTGAAATCTTCCGAGAAACCGTCGGGCCCCGGAAGCCATGATCAGGCGAGCGTCGGGTTTATCGGGGTCGGTAGCATCGGCCTGCCGATGGCGAAGAATATCGTTACCGGTGGCTTTCCGCTCTGCGTGTTCGACGTCAGCGCGGGCCCCCTGCGGGAGCTGGAGGCCTGCGGCGCGCGGGTGTCGGCGAGCCCGGCCGAGGTCGGCCGGGTGTGCGGAATCATCGGGATCTGCGTGAATACGGACAAGCAGGTCACGCAGGTGATGCTTGGCGACGGCGGATTGCTTTCGTCCGCACGCCCCGACACGATCATTGCGATTCACAGCACCGTTCGGCCGCGCACGGTGCTCGAGCTGGCGTCCGTAGCGTCCGAGCACGGAGTGCATGTGCTTGACGTCGGCATCACGGGCGGCCCCCATGGCGCGGCGGCCAAGGCGCTGTGCTACATGGCCGGCGGGGAGGTCACGCTGATCGAGCGCTGCCGTCCCGTCTTCGAAACGTCGGCCAAGACCATCGTGCTGACCGGACCGTTGGGATCCGGAATGGCGGCGAAACTGTGCAACAACTTGATCACCTACCTCGAGTTTTTGGCAGGCTCCGAGGCCTTTCGCCTCGTGGAAAAGGCCAATGTGTCGCGCGAGGCCTTCACGGCAGTGACCCAGGCCAATGGCGTCATGACACCGTTCATGCAGATGTTCCTCGCCGGTATGGGAGGGCCGGCTTCCGAGGTCAACAGGGCGGGACGCGAGGCATTTGTTCAGCTGGCGGAAAAAGACCTGAGCATCACCCTCGAATTGGCGCGGGATCTCGGCGTGTCGCTTCCCGCCACGGCCCTGGCCTCGCAGCTGATGGCGGATATGGTCGGGCTGAAGGACCGGTACCCCGCGGGCTACGGGGATTTCGCTCAACGAGAAGCACACCCTTCGACGAGCTCAGGGTAAGCCGACCTTCCTTTTGAACCTGATAACCAGACCGCCCTGCTGAGCTCGTGGCAGCATGAGTTTGTCGGAGCACGACTGCGGAGAAACGCGATAACGAGGGGCAGCACGGGGGAGGGAATCACAAGGATGACCAGGGTCGAAGTCCGTATCGACGTGACCGACCGCGTCGCGACCGGTGAGCGGCTGGTAATGGTGGCGACCGTCGTTGCCGACCGGCCGCGGCTGCCGGATCGGCCCACCGTGATGTTTGGATTTCCCGGTGGGGGGTACAACCGGCGCTACTTCGATCTCCAACCCTCCGGGCGCCCGGGCTACAGCCAGGCGGAGCACCATGCCGGACAGGGGTTCGTGTTCGTGGCATGCGACCACCTCGCGGTTGGTGACAGCAGCGTTCCCGCTGCGCCCCTCGGCGAAGAGCAAGTGATCGCGGCCAACAAGGCGCTCGTCGCGGGCGTGCTGATGCAACTCGCCGCCGGAGGCATTGACGGCATTCCATCGGTGCGCGAGCCGGTGAAGATTGGCATGGGGCAGTCGTACGGTGGATTCCTACTGACGCTGCAGCAAGCGCGCCATCGCACTTTCGATGGCGTTGCCCTGCTCGGCTGGAGCGGAGTCCACACGGTGGTGCCCATTGCGGATGGGCGCGACGTCTCCGTGGCCTTCACCGCTTTACCCACGAGTGGCCTCGGCCATCCTTTCCGCCACGCCTTCCACTTTGCGGACGTCGATGATGCCATCGTCGACGAGGACCTGCGCGGTTACCCCTACCGCGTCGGCGTCCCCGTACCGACATGGGCCGCCACGAGCTTGCCGGGCGGCCCAAATGCGGCCATCCGTGACCTTCTTGGACTGCACGCGGTCGCGACGGAGGCGGCCGCCATCGACGTCCCCGTGTTCGTCGCCAACGGCGAGGTCGACGTCTGTCCCGATCCGCGGGCCGAGCCCGCCGCATATGTGCGGTCGCCCGACATCACCACGTTCATCCTGCCGCGCTCGGCGCACATGCACAACTTCGCCGGGACGCGGATGCTGCTGTGGAACCGGCTGGCGGCGTGGGCCCAATGCGTCGCCGCGATGTGCCGGGTCGGGAGGTGAGCCGCTGCCCGCTCCCCCCGGCGGAAGATCCGAATTTTTCGCCTGCCTCCGGCGACAAATCATAATTATAACGCTTGATAGATATTTCACCCTGTGGTATTTGCGAGGCTGTTCGAACGAGCATCGCACGAGCGCATTGCGCCGGCAGCCTAAGAACGGGGGGCATATGGCGGCAGTCAGAATGTTCACGTGCTGTTGGGTTGGAGCGATCCTGGCGGCAGGTTCACTCGCGCCGTCGGCAAGCTGGGGGCAAGCGGCCAAGGGGAAGCGGGGCGCCGCGGCGGCACCGGTGGAGATCGAAGAGATCGTGGTGACCGCGCAGAAGCGCGAGGAGAGCTTGCAGGAGATTCCCATCTCGGTGACCGCGCTGACGGGCAGCGTGCTGGCGGAGAAAGGGGCGAGTTCGGTCTCCGATCTGGTGCAGAGTGTACCGAACGTGTTCGTCCAGACCGGGGCCACCACCGGCTCGGCCACGACCTTCAGCATGCGCGGTAGCAACATTGGGGATAACAGTCTGGCGGAGAACCCGGCCGTCGGGCTCTATGTCGACGGGGTGTACATCGCGAAGGCCCAAGGGTCCAACCTGGACATCGAGGATCTCGAACGCGTCGAGGTGCTGCGCGGGCCGCAAGGCACGCTGTACGGGAAGAACACCATCGGCGGCGCGGTGAAC
>JAGDMS010000213.1 GCA_017860575.1 Deltaproteobacteria bacterium
CTTCCCAAGCTGGACGTCGCCGGTTCGACCCCGGTCGCCCGCTCTTTGTCCAGCGATCGCGATCGAGGTGGCGTTGCACCGGTGCGACAACAGTCCCAGGTGGAAAGGCCGTGTCGTGCTGGGTGTGCACCGGGATCGTGTGCTGTGCTCGCCGGCGTGAAGCGGGCGCAGGCGTGATAGGGTGGTCGACGGCAGACAAGTATGGCATGACGCTGCGTGATTGCTCCCTGGCCGGGTGCTGGACCAGAGGCTGCGCCGGGCGGCGCCGCCAGCCGCGGGAGCAGGCGAAGGGAGAGATCATCGTGCGAGTGCTCGCTCATCTGTTTGCCAATAACCAGGCTTGGGCCGCGGCAATCACCCAACGTGAGCCGGGTTTCTTCGAGCGGCTCGCCCGCCAGCAGGCTCCCGAGCTTTTGTGGATCGGCTGCTCCGACAGCCGGGTGCCCGCCAACGAGATCGTTGGGCTCCTGCCCGGCGAGCTGTTCGTGCACCGCAACGTCGCCAACGTCGTGGTGCACACCGATCTCAATTGCCTCTCCTGCATCGAGTACGCTGTCGAAACTCTGGGCGTGCGGCACATCATCGTTTGCGGGCACTATGGTTGCGGTGGAGTGCTGGCCGCACTGCGGGACGAACGGCTCGGTCTGATCGACAACTGGCTCCGGCACATCCAGGACGTTCAAGAGCGGCACGAGAGGGACCTCCGCGTCCTGCCCTCGGAGGCGGAGCGCCACGCCCGGCTCTGTGAACTCAACGTGATCGAGCAAGCGATCAACGTCTGCCAGACGACGATCGTGCAAAACGCGTGGCGGCGCCAGCAGCCGCTATCCGTCCATGGCTGGATCTACAGCCTCACAGACGGTCTACTGCGGGAACTCGGGATCTGCGTCAGCACGCCCGAGGAGCTTGCCGCCTGCTGCCAATCGGTACACCCCGACCGGGCGCGCTAGGCAACGAAGCGGCGCGCGTACGACGACGACCGCGACATGGCGTCGCTCAGGTCTGAGAAGAATTGTGCGCGTTGGGTACGTTCGCGCCAGAAATCGCCAGGCAGCGATTGCATGCTGTCCGACCCTGGCGGCTCATCCAGATGTCCGCGGTGCGAATATGACGTTTGCACACCGATCGTTGCATTTTTGACGTTGACTGATTTGCGGCGCCAGTGAGCCGGTGAACATCTCCAGTTTCGCGTAAGACGCGTAATTTCTACAGCTTACCGTCTTCGGGTGCAGCGGCTCGCCCGTCTGCATCGCCCGAAAAAGTGCTGACGAACGCAAGACTTACGAATCCACGTCGCAGATGCCGTGCAACTTTCTGCAGGGGTTCGCTAGCTGCCCTGCAAATCTGTTCGCCACTCGCATCGGATTTCTGATCGGGATGATGGAAAGTCCAGCATCAAGTCCAGGCATGACTCTTGCCTAATGGGCGGGCACTAAGTGCAGATAGCTTCGCTCGGGAGGATGGGGATAGTGGCAGTAACCAAGTGCCATCGACGCAGTGCTTGCATTGGTGTGGGACCAATCCCGTTTGGTTGCCGCGTGCTCGCGGGGACGCGCAGCAGTCGGCGGCACTGTGTCGGCGTGGCAAACTTTGGCGGTTGGGCTCCCACGGATGGGGCGCGAGCCATGATCGCTGTCTGTGGGGGGGGCGGCGCCGCATGAACCAGTGCCGCCATCCTGCGCCCGCGCCGCCAGACACGGTGCTGCGGTTTGTGACGTCGGAGCGGTTACTTCACTGGGCGATCGCGATCCCGTTTCTGGGATGCCTCACTAGCGCGCTGGTGCTGGTGGGCGTCTACAATCCCGATCCTACGCGTCCGTACCGTTATCTTTTCGCCTGGATCCACCGTGCCTGCGGAACCGGGTTGATGCTGTGTCCGAGCCTGGTGTTGCTTGCCAACGTGCGCCGCTGGCGCGTTCACGTTTACAACATCCGGCAGGCGTGGATCTGGAGGATCGACGACATCAAGTGGCTCGCGTTGATGGGGCCGGCTACTGTCTCGCCTCGGATCAGTCTGCCTGACCAGGGCAAGTTCAACGCGGCCGAGAAGCTGAACTTCATGATGGTGATGGTCTTTTCCCCCTTGTTGATCGTCACCGGCGTGCTGATGTGGTTCCCCGAGATCAGCAGGCTCGGCTCGTTTGTTCCCTGGTTGGTTCATTGTGGCCTGGTGGCGATGGCCATCCCACTCGTTTTGGGTCACATGTTCATGGCCACGATCAATCCGGGCACGCGCGTTGGGCTGAGCGGTATGGTGAGCGGATTCGTCAGCAGGGAATGGGCCGCGCACCATTATGCGCGCTGGTTTCGCGAACAGTTTCCGCACCTGGTGAGCGTGCACGCGGATGAGAGCGCGTCCGATGCGGAAGCAGAGGTGCCAGCCCGTGAGTGCCCCGCCACCCCGCCGCCGTCTACAATCGTTGACCAAATTGTTGCTGAATCAAATCCATGGAGCCCGGCGTGGGGAGAGCGTGTTGGGCTGGCCGATGCGGCAACGGGACTGATGGCGACGCCGAGCCTTGCCGCTGACGACAGGCCGGACGTCACCGACCGAGGGTCGGTTGAGGTAAACAGGGCACCTGATCCACGACCGGGGCGGAATCAACTCGACGTGGGGTTTTCACAGGCATCGCCATCGATTCTGCCGCTCCCGAGTATCGCGCGCGCCGGAGTGTGCTCGATGATCGTTGCTCAGCGACGCAGAATCCTCGCGCGGTGTGGCGCATTGCCGCTCGGGGCAATGGGGGAGCACTGCCGCGTTCGGCAGGGCGACGCCGTCCACATCGCTTGATGATGCCCTCACGATGGTCGGCGGTGCGCACACTCCTATTTCTGGTCATGCTGGCAACCGTGACAATCCCATGGCTACCGCCGTGTGCCCACGCGTCGTGGCCGGAGTCGCTTGTTATGCCCGGTGAGCTCGTGGCGAAGCACGCACGCTACGAGCGTCAGTGCAACAAGTGCCATGAACCGTTTGACAAGGCCGGGCAGGACCGTCTCTGTCTGGATTGTCACAAAGAGGTCGCAGCGGATCTCGGCGCGAAGCGCGGATACCATGGGCAGGATCCGGCAGTCGCCGGAAGGCCCTGCAAAACCTGCCACGATGAACACCAGGGCCGCGCGACGGACCTTGTGCGGCTCGACCGTAAGACGTTCGACCATCGCCTCACCAATCGCGGCGTCTTGGGGGGCGGGCATGCGCAAGTGGAATGCGATAAATGCCACGTGCCCGGCAAGCGCTACCGCGAAGCCCCGTCACATTGCAACGACTGCCATGCGCGCAAGGATCCGCACGAGGGAACTGAGGGGACGGCCTGTGACAAATGCCATGCCGAGTCTGCGTGGAAGACCGTGCGTTTCGATCACGAAAGCGCGTCGTTTCGGCTGGAGGGGCGGCATCGGGAGGTGCACTGCGAGGACTGTCACAAGACCAAGCGATTCAAGCCCACTGCGAGCACGTGTGCCGCCTGTCATGAACAGAAAGACAAGCACCACGGAAGTTTCGGCAGCAACTGTCAGTCGTGCCACACCCCGCTGCGCAAGTGGTCCGCAACGGAGTTCGACCACACCCACAAGACGCATTTTTCTCTAGCGGGCAAGCACGCCAGCACCTCGTGCGAGAAGTGTCACCGGGACGGGCTTGCCGCCGAACGTACGTCGACCGCATGCCAGGGGTGCCACGAGCGCGACGAACCTCACCACGGGCAGTTCGGGCGCGCCTGCGAGACCTGCCACACGCCGGGCGAATGGCGACGTCACACGTTCGAGCACGACCGCCGCACGCAGTTCGCCCTCCGTGGACGGCATAAAGAGATCCGATGCACCGCGTGCCACCACGGTAACCCGCACGACGAGCACCTCCGCGCGGCCTGCAACACATGTCACCGGCACGACGATGTGCACCGCGGCCGGCAAGGCGCCCGGTGCGACAAGTGTCATGACGAACGCGGCTGGAGTCGCGGCGTGCTCTTCGATCACGATGCGACTCCGTTCCCATTGCTTGGCGCACACGCGCGCGTCGCCTGCGTGCAGTGCCACGTGTCGGCTCCGTTCAAGAAAGTCGCACGTGCGTGCGTTGCCTGCCACGAAAGCGACGCCGCGCACCGCTGCCAACGCGGCGCCGATTGCGCGCGCTGCCACGACACTTCCACCTTCCACCTGGCGCGTGGCGCGCGATGAGGACCCCCGTGCGCACTGCCCGCGTGTCGTTCGGAAAATGCCTGCTCGGTGCCGGTTGCCGTCACCTGCCGGCCCTGCTGGCGTGCCTGCTGCTGGCCCTTCCGGCCGCCGGGTGGGCGGCCTGTGGGGGTGGGGGAACCTCGAATCTACCGCGTCCCGCGGTCACCTACTTGCACAGCTATCGCGCGCCGTTTGGTGTTCCGACACGGATGGCTGTCGATGCATCGGGTAACGTGTATGTGACTGATCCTGGCCTGAACCAGGTCGTCGTGCGGGCGCCAAACGGCCGAATTGTCTCCCGCTTCGATGGCCTCCGTCGCCCGGTGAGCGTGGCAGTGGCGAATGGCGGCAAGATCTACGTGGGTGACGCCGAATCCGGAAGCGTGACTGCCTTCGACTCCGGGTGGCGGCCGCTCCTGCAGTTGGGACGAGGTGCGGGCGAGTTTCTGCAGCCGGCTGATTTGGGTGTCGACACGGCAACCGGTGACCTTTACGTTGCCGATACCACCGCACATCTCGTCAAAGTGTACACCGCGGCCGGCGCGTTCGTGCGCAGCTTTGGCGGGCACGGAAGTACGGACGGTCTGTTCAATTTTCCAGTCGGGGTCTTTGTGGATACGGCGGGGCGCCAGGTCCTGGTCGCAGATCAACTCAATTATCGCATCCAGATCTTCGATGTTGCGGGGACCTTTCTCTCCTGCTTCGGCACGCAGGGCAGCGGCCCCGGGCAATTCAACATGCTCCAAGGGGTTTCGGTCGACAGCCAGGGGCGAGTCTACGCAGCCGATGCCGTCGAAGGCCGCATTCAAGTGATGGACCGCGACGGCGGCTTTGTCGGGTACATCGGCGACTTTGGCGACGCACCGGGGCAGTTGCGCATTCCCATGAGCCTGGTCATCGACCCGTCCAACCGGCTGTTTGTCGCCGCGGCGAACAATGCGCGGCTGGAGGTGTTTGGGTTGGACACGTTCAGCGATCCCGAGAGCGTCCTCCCGGCGGTGATCCGCGTGGAGCCAGACCAGATCGACCGGACCGCTCCTGGTGGGGACGTGAGTGCCTACATCGAAGTGCCGGGCGCGGCACTGAATCAGATTGTCGCCAGCAGCGTCGTGGCGAATGGCGTTTCGGCTGCCACCACCGCGTTTGTGGTCGGTGATCACGATGGGAATGGCGTTGCCGACGCGCGTGTGCAGTTCAACCGAGCGGCGTTGTTGGCCACGCTACCGGCCGACGGTGCGGGTGTGGTGTCATTGTCGGGCCGCCTCGGGACAAAGCAATTCGAAGGCTCCGCGGTGGTGCACGTCACGTCCTGCGGCCCGGGAACGATCTGTCCGCTCGGCGATGCTGACCCACAATGCAACGAAGCCGTGTGCGATCCCGCGGTCGGCTGCCGCATACAACCCAAGCTCGACGGTGCCGGGTGCGAGGATGGAAACGCCTGCACGGTCGGTGATGTGTGCCGAAGTGGGCAGTGTGTCGGTGCCGCGCTCGACTGCAAGGATGGAAATGGGTGCACCGACGATAGCTGTGACCCGGTGAACGGTTGCGTCTACACGGCCAATACGGCTCCGTGTGACGACGGGAACGCGTGTACGATCAGCGACGTTTGCGGTGGCGGTGCCTGCGGCGGTGTGGCGGTGCCCTGCGACGACGGCAATCCCTGTACTGATGACACCTGCGACCTCAGGTCAGGCTGTGTGCATTCGCTCAACTCCCGAACCTGCGACGACCGGAACGCCTGTACCGGTGCGGATACGTGCGCCGCCGGAATCTGCGGCGGCACCCCGCTCCGCTGCGATGATGGCAACGTCTGCACCGACGACAGCTGCGACCCGACGACCGGCTGTCTCCATACCGGCAACACGGCGTCCTGCGACGATGCCGACCCCGGCACCGTACGAGATGCGTGCAACGGCGCGGGAACGTGCCAGGGGCACGTGGTGACGGGGACTTATGCACTCTTGAGCTGGCCGGTGGAATCGGAGGCGCACGGAGCTGTGAATCTCGGGGACCACGTGCTGATTCGGGGCAACAGCTGTGCCGAAAGCATCCGTGTCGGGCCCTACAGCCAGATCGAGGGAGACCTCGTTGCCTGGGCATCCGGCGGGCGCGCTCTGATGTCCGGTGTCGGCAGCCGAATTGGTGGCGACGTGGTGACCGGCGGCGGGGCGCTGTTGGGTCTGACTCAGGCGACCGTTCGGGGACACGTCAACCGGAGCGGCACCACCACCGCACTTGCGGAATGCCTGGCGGCGCGCCACCGGGCCACCAGCCGGCGCGCAGAATGGGTGGCCCTGCCTGCCACGCCCGGCTTGGTGTTAGACGCTGTTCGGCTGATCGACGCCGCCGACCGGCGCGTTCCCGCCAACGGAACGTTGGGAGCCGGCCAGAACGTGATTGAGGTAACCAGCCTCAATCTCGATGCCGCCACCACACTCACGGTGGTCGGGTCGCCGGCGACCGACGCGGTGATCGTTCATGTCCGCGGCGCCATGATCCTGGGGCGCGGCGCCCGAATTGCGGTTGATGGCTTGCCGGCCGAGCGGCTGATGTTTGTGGTCGATGGGCCGGTCGTTCTGCAGCCGCAGGCGAGCATTGCCGGTTCGGTGTTCGCGGCGGGCCGCGTGCGTCTGGGACGCGCGAGCACTGTCACTGGCGCACTCCTCGGTACCACGATCGATCTGGCTTCGTTTGCCAGAGTGGATCTTCACCCGTTTGCGGGATGGTAGGCAGACCCGTGAAGCGCACACAAACATCAGTTCTCTGGGTCGTCCTCGCGTGGGGGTATTTCGCGACCGGTGCAGCACAGGCGCTTGACCCGCCGCACGACAGTAGTCAGTCGATCGATTGCTTCAATTGTCACATCACTCACCACGCCGCGGGAGGCGCCATCACCAAAATCGGGGGCAACCCGAACCTGTGCATGAGTTGCCACACCGCAGGCGGCGTGGCCTCCGGTTCGCCGTTTGCCGATGTCGACGAGGCGATTCCCGGGACGAGCGGGACCTCGCACCGCTGGGATTCAGGAGCGTCGGGATGGGTCAAGCCCAGTCCGGCCAATACTTCGCTCGGCAGCGTGCAATCGGGCGGCAGTTTCATCGGGCGCTACCGCAAGACCTATACGATCACGGTCACCGCGGCGGGCGACGCGGGGACGGCGCGGTTCAACTGGACCACCTCAAAACCCGTCGGTCAGACGTATCGCGACGAGTTCGCGGCAATCGCTTTCAATGGAACGAACGGGACACTGCCCTGGAGCACGAGTCCCTGGCAGGAAATCGTCGAAGCCGATGGGACCGCTGCCGGCGTGATCCAGGTGGCAGCCAACGCGGCATGTGCGAGTGGCAACTGCCTGCGGATCGGTGGCGGGACGATCGATACGCGAGGCGTGCGACGCTCGGCCAACGTGAGCCAGGGAACGTCGGCGACACTGACCTTCAGCTACCGGCGGCAACTGGCCACGTGTCCGAACACCAGCACGGCGAATGTCGGGCTCCAGGTCAGTAGTAGCGGCACAACCTGGACAACGCTCGCTACGTACAATCTGAACGCGTGCGATAGTGGTCAGGTCGCACAAGTTTTTGACATCACGCCCTACCTCGCCGCCACGACACAGGTCCGCTTCCTCGGTGTCGGCACCGCCGGTGCCAGTGACTTCATTTACCTCGACAACGTGCAGGTCGGGTTCTTGGCCCCTGGTGGAGGAGGCGCCAACGTCTCAACCGGCATCAATGTGGGCCTCGATGAAGGCCTCACCGTCACCTTCGTCAACGGCACATCGTCGCCGTCGTTCGCGCTGGACGATCAATGGGCGATCTACGCGAGTCCGGACGTCAACCAGCCGACCACATTTGCGCTGGCGGCGCGCATGGTCGACGGTAAGGTGACGTGTTCAACCTGTCACAACGAACACAGCCAGCTGGCTGAACCCTTCAATCCTGCGGCGCCTCCTTATCCGGCGCCTGGCCCTGGCGGTGCGGGGCGCGATTACCAGCGGATCAACGCCGATATCGACCAGATGTGTGTCGATTGCCATAGCGGGCGCAACGTCACCGCATCGGCGCAGGGGTCACACCCGGTTGGGGTCCTGATCCCCACCACCGGTTTCTACAAGAACCCGTAGGATCACCATGAGGCGACTCGTACTCCTAATGGGTTTCTGTTGTGCTGTGGTGCTCCCGCCGCTGGCCGGCAGTGCGGCCGCGCAAAGCACGTACCTCGATAACTTCGTATCGGCGACCTACAGCGGTTCGAACGGCACAGTCAGCTGGACGAGCTCCCCGTGGACCGAGACCGATAGCGGCGGCGCGACCGGCGGAAACATCTTTGTTGTTACGGCGGGCGGCTGCCCGCAAGGCACCTGCCTGAACGTTAGCGCGGTCAACACTTCGAATAGTATCTATCGCCAGGCCGATCTCACTACGGCCACAGCGGCCACGTTGTCCTACACGTACTGCCACGACAGCGCCCCCGGTTCGGTGGTGGCGGAGATTTCCTACAACGGCGGTACGAACTGGACGACCGTTGCGACATACGCGAGCCAGA
>JAGDMS010000471.1 GCA_017860575.1 Deltaproteobacteria bacterium
TACGTCGACCAGGTGCAGTTCGCCTTCGCCACCGGCCCCACCGCCACACCGACGTCAACGCCAACCACCACACCGACGGGGCCGACCCCGACGCGGACCGCAACCAGAACACCCACGCGGACCGCGACGATTACGGGGACACCAACCATTACGGGCACACCGACCATTACGGGGACGCCGACCGTCACGCCCACGCCCACGATCACACCCATCCCACTGGGGCTGCCGCTCGACAAGCAGATGAGCATGATGCGGTGCAGTACCTGCCACGACGTCCACCAGGGCGCGGGCGCAGGAATGCTGCTGCGCAGCGGGAACGTCAACGCACTGTGTACCGACTGTCACACCCTCGCCGATACCGCCACGCCCGCAGCGCACCTAGACCCAGCCACGGGCGCGTTGTGGCCGGGCCCCCGCTACGGCACGCTCTTCCCGCGCATCACCGACACGGCGCAACGGGGGTTCTGCACGAACTGTCACCAGACGCACGGCTGGCCGGATGGTGCGAATCCCGGTCAGGATTATCCGAACTTGCTCGTCAATCGCGAAGAGAATCTCTGCTTCGCCTGCCACGACGGCAACCTGCTGGCGAAAAATCTGCTCATCCAGTTCACCAAGAGCTACCGTCACCCGACCACAGACTACAGCGGCCGCCATAGCGTCACCGAAGGTGACAATCCGGCCGCCTACGGCACGGCGAATCGTCATGCGGAGTGCGACGACTGTCACAACGCCCACGTCGCCAGTGCCGACACGACGGCGCCGGTTGCACCCGCCGCCTCCAACCGGATCCGCGGCGTCAGCCGGGTTGCCGTGACCAACGGCGCTGCCGGCACCGTGCCGACCTATACGTATCGCGGGCCCGCCGACACGACCGCGCCAATTGCGGAATACCAGATTTGCTTCAAGTGCCACTCGTCTTGGACAACACAGCCAACGGGCCAGTCGGACACGGCCGTCGAGTTCAACAGCAACAATCCTTCCTATCACCCGGTCGAAGCAGTGGGCAAAAATACCAACATCAACCCGAACGCCTTCGTGAACGGATGGACCGGGGCGAGCACGATGTACTGTACCGACTGCCACACCAGTGAGGAGGCGACCGTGAGCGGCCCCCACGGGTCACAGTACCGCTACCTCCTTAAGCAACCGTCTACAGCCAGCAGCAGCACACGCACAATGGCTTCCACCGAGGAGTGCTTCACCTGTCATCGCTTTGATACCTACGCGAACACGAATTCGACCACCACCGTGCAGGACTACAGCCGGTTCGGGTCTGGCGGACACGGGCACGCGGGGCACGTGGTCGGAGAGCGGACTCCCTGTTACGCCTGCCACGACTCGCACGGTTCCAGCACGAAGCCGCACCTCATCGTCACCGGACGCAACCCCGGGATCAATAGCTACACCGAAACCACCAATGGAGGGTCTTGTTCCCCGACGTGTCATGGAACCGAGACGTACACAGTTCGTTATGCGCGTTGATGCCTTCGAGTCTCAGTCGCAATTGAGGATGACCATGCGAGCAGTGCAGCGACAAACGAGCGTTGGGCAGCTGCCCACTGCGCTCATCGCCGTAGCCCTCAGTCTTGCCGGATGCGCCGCTACGCCGAAAGTCCCGGATGTGTTCTGGCCCGATCCTCCGGACAAGCCACGCATCAAATTCGTGCAAAGCCTGGCGTCCGGGAGTGATGTGGCTGGTCCGTCGTTCCGTGAGCGGATGGTGGGGAACGACAATCCACTCGCACTCTCTCAGCCCATGGGCGTGGCGGTCTCCGAGGATCGGCAGCGCGTGTATGTGGTGGATCGAGCTTGGAACTATGTCTTCGTCTTCGATTTCAAGGCCGGTGGTCTCCGGACGATCGGCAATCAGGAGCGCTTTCCCCTGGAATTGCCGGTGGGCGTCGCTCTCGATGGCCAGGAAAATGTGTATGTTTCCGACACGGGGACGCGCACCGTCAGAGTGTACGACCGGGACGGGAAGTTCCTCCGGGGCATCGGCAAGGGATTGCTCGTGCGGCCAACGGGTGTCGCGATCGACGCCACGCGCGGGCGCCTGTACGTCGTTGATACCGGCCAGAATGACACTCCCGAAGCCCACCGTGTGAAAGTGTTCAACCTCGACGGGGCACTGCTGCAGGAGATCGGACGACGCGGGGACGGGGATGGTGAGTTCAACTTCCCGACGCTTGCCAGCCTCGATGCGCAGGGCCGCCTCTATGTGGTGGATTCGGTGAACAACCGCATCGAGGTCTTCGATCCTGACGGAAAGTTCCTGTGGAAATTCGGTCGATCGGGAGACCGACTCGGTGACTTCGCGCGTCCGAAAGGCGTAGCGGTCGACGGTTTCGGAAACATCTACGTCGTCGATTCACGCTGGAGTAACGTCCAGATTTTCAATCAGCAGGGGCATCTCCTCATGATCTTCGCCGGCGTGGGCACCTATCCTGGCCTGCTGATGAATCCGACCGCGATCGCAATCGATCGCGACAACAAGATCTACGTGTCTGACACGTTAGGGAAACGCGTGAGCGTGTATCAGCTCATCAATACCTCCGCTGACGACAGCATCGGGGCACCGCAGTCGGGCGGGGAGACAGGCGAGGGACGATGAGCTGTCGCGAGGGGGCAAAATCCAACTCGGAAAGGAGGATGAAGAGACAGCACCTCGTCGTCGCGGCGCTCGTGTTGGCGACCCCAGCAACTGTGGTGGGGGGCACAATCGCCAACACGAAACATGACCTCAGTGCGACCTCGACGGCGGCCATCAAGTCGGCCACCCAAACCGACACCTGCGTGTTCTGTCATCTCGTGCACAACAGCCAACCCGGGGTCGGACGGCCGCTCTGGAGCCATACCATGACCACGCAGAATCTGACCTGGGCTCCGACGACCACCGTTCGCGGGACCACGTTGCCGACCTCGATTACGAGTTCGGCGCTGGCGGGTTCCCGGGCGTGCATGAGCTGCCATGACGGCACGGTTGCGCTGGGTGACCTGCTCAATGGTCAGGGCGGCACGGTCAGCGGCACAAACGTCACCGCCGGCAAGCTGAGCGGGGGCGTCAACGTGTTGAATCCGGGCAGCTCGCAGCTCAACCACCCCCTCGGCGTTGGCAAGCCGGCGGCGATTCCGGGCTTCACGAATTTCAAGCTCGTCCCTCCCGGATCAGCCGTGAATTACGACGCTGCCGGCAACGTGCAGTGTGACTCGTGTCATAACCCGCACGACAACACCTTTCCGCC
>JAGDMS010000472.1 GCA_017860575.1 Deltaproteobacteria bacterium
CGCTCCCATCGAAGGGGCAACGGCCGAGCAATTGATGCTGTACGCCGAACTGTGCGGTCGGACCCTGGCCCACACCCACGCGAAATCCGGGGATGCGGCAACGATCAGCGGCTACCTGGGCAAAACGGACACCTTCGACCAGGCAGTTGGCGCGTTCGCCTTGGCCTATGCGGACCAGAATGTGAAAGACCACGCGGCGCTGGTGGCGGCGGTGAAAGCCGGAAAGATCAAGGCACTGGTGGAGGAAGAGTAAGGAAGTGGGCGCGTGAGAAACGGACGCGATGGCGACTTCGCCGGGATGCGGGCTCTATGATCGGGACACGGAGCGGCGGTGCGGGTGACCCGCAAGACCATCAGCACCATTGTGACCACCGCGGCGGTCGTGATGCTGATTGCCGCCCTCCCGTCAGCGATCCGCGACACGTTCGAGACGGGCCGCGTCTACCTGTTATCGTGGCAGTTTCTTGAGGAGTTGCCACAGCGCTTCACCGGTCCGGGGCGGTTCCGGTTTGTCCTCCAGCCATTGGTAGCCATCCTGCTCGGGTGGCGCGAAGGCCGGGCGGATGCCCGGGCGGGACGGCCGCCGTATCTGTACGGACTGCTCGTAATCGGCGGGAAGCGCAAGGAAATGGTACGCAGCGGGTGGTCGACGGTGCGCGACCTGTTGGCGATCGGGATCCTACTGGATGCGGTGGCGCAGTTCTTGATTTACCGCCAGGTACATCCCGGCGCGGCCCTGGTTATCGGGCCCGTGCTGGTCACTTTCCCCTATGCGACGTCACGGGCCCTGACCAACCGCGTGGCGCGTCGCCTGGGAGGCGGACCGCGCCCCAGCCCAGGGTAACCGCCGAAAAGATGCGGCAACCCTGGGTTATGATCCACAACGCCTTCGGCGTCGAGCAATAGCAGCGGGGAGGCTCTCTAGAACAATAGGCCGATCAGGGCTTTCAGCAATTGTTCCAACGGCATCATGGTCAGGACCAGCGGCGCAACCGGCGCGAGTGTGGCGACCACGATTGGCAGGATGGTCTCCTTCGTCACAGGCGCGACGCGCATGGTCCGTACCACCTCGTAGCTGTTGCCCAGATCGGCCAGCGATTGGATGTCGCCGCTACCCACGAACGGCTCATCGGCAGGCGCGCCGCCGCGCAGCCATTTGATATCGAACTCGCGTACGTAGCGCTCCGCCAGCTTGCCATATTCGCGAAGGCCCGTCCGCTTCGTCTGCGCCAGCTGCGGCGCGAACACCAGGAGGGGGGCGACGACCACGCACAACAGAAAGAGGACCACGAAGGCGATCTCGGCTTTGTACTCCGGCAGTGCGGCTCCGAGAAAGAAAATGCGGTTGGCGAGCGTGCCGGCAAGCAGGGCGCCGTGCGCGACCGCGAGCAAGGCGAAGGCGTAGACCGTGTTGGCGAGAAATCCCAGGCCGCCGAGGCGATCCGGATGCGTGGGAACCAAGCTCAACTCGATGCGTGACACCTGCCAGAGCATGCGATTCCAGATCAAAAGTCTAAAATACCAGCGGAGCAGCAGGAACTGGAAGATCGGCAGGCTCACGTAGCCATACCACATCCCAGCCAGCGAGAGCGTCGAGCGGTCCGCGGACGGGGTCGCGTACCACGTGGCCGTGTCGAGTGCGATGTGCTGGCGCCAGACGATCAGGATACCGACCACATACACGACGGCGATCAGCAGCACCTCGGCGAGCACCGAATTGCGCAGCCGAAATGCCGACGCGATGGCGCTATCGAATCGCGGCATGGCGCGTTCGGGAATCAAATGACGCTCCAGGAATCCCTCCAGCACGGTACGCATACGCCGGTGCACCACAAGCTCGGCAGCGATCAGCAGGGGCAGCGCCACCAGGAAGCGGACGTGAACCTCCAGGTCCCGCAGGAACGGTATGGTCACATTCCCGCCCAGCAGCTGTCCTTCCGCAGTTGAAAGCACCAGGAGCGGTAGCCATACAATCAGCGCGATGACGACGATGCGTCGGCGCACCAGCGCCAGTGCATCGTCGGAGAGGTTCGCCCGACGCAGGAGCTGGAAGAGCGGCCCACCCAGGACGAGGGAGAAGTCTTGCGGCGCCGGGAGTGAACTCAAACCGCCCGTGGACTCTAATGTCCGGGATGTCATTTGCAGTCTCTCCCATGGACGCTGTCCGCCTGGCTCTGCAGGCAGCGGGCGCCGCGCGTCAATGTCAGCACATTCATGCGCACCTTGTACACGCGCATCTCCAAAGTATTCAAGCGGCTGCGGGAGCGCCCAGAGGATCTCTCGGGTTGACATTGCCCGCATGTCAGATTAGCTAGCCCCATGGCACAGGACGAGCCTCCCGAGTCCGGAACCCTGGTGATCGCTGCGTTGCTGATCCTGGCGTTGACGTTCGCGGGGTACTGGATCTTCAACTACGTGCGCCCTGGAGGCGACCCGTGGAGGCTCGCGCCGTGGTTCGGCATCGCCGCCGCAGTCATTATTGTCGTCGGCATCGTTTCCGTTGTGTTGCCTCGACGCGAGAAAGACGGCAAGTAGCCGAGGATTCGAGCGTCATCGCTGTCACTCCGGATAGCCCGCCAAGCTTGCGGCGGTATCGATCATCGGCTGTTGGCTGACGGTGACAAATCCTCTGCCAGGTCGGTCGAGATCTTGGATCAGCAGGATGACCGCGGCGACCAGGAGGCCCATCACATACATCGGCACCCGCGAGCGACGGCTCTCAAGCCCGCTGACGTAGCCGTCAAAAGCGCTGGCGATGATGGCCGTGGCATACAGCGCCAGCAGGACGATGTTCGGCACGCGGTCGCGTAGCGCGGTCAGCCGATTCTCCTGATCGTCGATCATCTCGTTCAACGTCATGATGAAGAGCCCGGTGGGTACCATTTCGGTGTCCTTGGCCGCCACCGCCGTCACCTCCTGCCACAGCGCTTCGTGGATCGCATTCGACCGGTCCAGTGCGGCAGCCTGTTCTTGCGGTGAGAGGAGGCGTTGGGCAAATTCCAGTCGCAGCTGCACGTAGTCGCGCAGCAGCTTCAGGCTGTTCGTATTGTGCGGTGCCGGGAGCAAGCGGGCCCGCAGCGCGGTTGTGCCGATTGCGTTGGCCTCGTTCAGCACGCCGGTGCGCCGCGCCTCGAAGCGTGACAGGGCCATCGCAAAGGTGAAGCCGATCAGCAAGGCCAGCAGCCCCAGCGTGGCGCTTTGCAGCGTGGTCACATTGTTTCCGCCGCCCGCAGCGGCACG
>JAGDMS010000473.1 GCA_017860575.1 Deltaproteobacteria bacterium
ATTCCTCCAGGCGAAATCCTCCTGGAAGAGTTCATGCGTCCCCTAGGGGTCAGTATCAACCGCCTCGCCCGCGACATCGGCGTGCCGCCCAACCGGATCAGTGGCATCGTGAACGACAAGCGCTCGATCACGGCCGATACCGCTCTCCGGCTTGGCAAGTACTTTGGGACCTCGGCCGAAACCTGGCTCGACTTGCAGTCCGACTACGACTTGCGAATGATTCGCCGCAAGGCAGGGGACGAGATCGAGGCCCCGGTGCGCGTTCGGGTCGCATAAACGCGGTCGAGGACGGAGATTCCGGCTCCCTTCAATGGTCATCCTGCCGATTGCTCGACGCTCCTTGTGACCCCTTCATGAATAGCGACGTCTCTTTCGGCGCAGGACCAGACCGTCCGGGTGGGTGCCGCTCCCCCGGACCGCCAACTGAGCAAAAGTCCGGTGGGAACCGATAGCACGACACCGGCATGCCGGCTCCCGGTACGATAGCGCTCCTCGGCGATGTACTCCCTGCGTCCCTCGTGTTTCGCCCCCGTCTGACCGAGACAGGGGGCTTTGCCTTTGACATCCCTCTCTTCCCACGGTACAAAGGCCGATCTCTCCCGCGACCCTCCGGCCTCCGTTCGGCGATTCAGAACAAGTCCTGCGGCAACCGAAGACGCGCAGGCGGCTGTCTTGACTCTTCACACACACAAGGCGGATCACATGAAGAGAAACGGGTTCACGCTGGCCTTGGTTGTTACCCTCTATCTCGGCTTCGGCTCCCTGGCCTTCGCGGCGAGTGGCGGCGGTGTGCTGGCGGACCCCGGGGCCATGCAGGGCAAGCACTTCGACAAGAAGGGCAAGATGCCGTCGAAGTTCACCATTGAGCTTCAGCATGGTCTGCGCAAGACCCTGCCGTTCGAGGACAAGCGTGACTTTGACGAAGCGAAGAAGGGCTTCATCGCCGCACCGGCGTACAAGCAGATCATGGCCGAGGCCGGCAACGTGGCCTGGGACATGGGCAGCTACGAGTTCCTATTGCAGGGCAAGGACTTCGACAGCGTGCATCCGTCGTTGCAGCGCCAGGCCATCCTGAACATGGCGTATGGGCTGTACGAGGTCGTGCCCGGCAAGGTTTATCAGGTACGCGGCTTTGACCTGGCCAACATCAGCTTCATCAAGGGCGATACCGGCTGGATTGTCTTCGACCCGCTGACCGCCAAGGAAACCGCCAAGGCCGCGCTGGACTTCATCAACGAAAAGGTCGGCAAGCGACCGGTCGTGGCCGTCGTCTATTCGCATTCCCACGCCGATCACTACGGGGGCGTGCGCGGGGTGGTGGACGAGGCCGACGTCAAGAGCGGCAAGGTGCCGGTCATTGCGCCGATCGGGTTCATGGAGCATGCCATCGCCGAGAACGTGTATGCGGGCAACGCCATGAATCGGCGCCTGTTCTTCCAGTACGGCGTGCTCCTGCCGCGGAGCCCCTTCGGCCACGTGGATCAGTCGATCGGCAAGAACACCGCCGCCGGCAATGCGGGTCTGATTCCACCATCCCGCTATATCGAGAAGGATTTCGAGACCCTGACCGTTGACGGCGTCACAATGGAGTTTCAGAACACGCCCGGCACCGAGGCGCCGGCGGAGATGAACACCTGGTTCCCGCAATTCAAGGCGTTCTGGGCAGCGGAGAACATCACTGGCACCATCCACAACATCTACACGCTACGCGGCGCGCTGGTGCGCGATGCGCTGGTGTGGTCCAAGCACATCAACGTGGCGCTGTACCGCTATGGCACCGAGGCCGAGTACATGTTTGCCTCGCACAGCTGGCCGCGCTGGGGCAACGCCCGCATCCAGGAGGTCGTGCGCACCCAGCGGGACGCCTATGCCCACCTGAACAACACCGTGCTGCATCATGCCAACCAGGGCGTGACGATCAACGAGATCCACAACGTCTACAGGCAGCCCAAGAGCCTGCAGGAGCAGTGGGCGGCACACAGCTATCACGGCTCCACGGAGCACAACAGCCGTGCCGTGCTTAACCGCTATCTCGGGTACTGGGACACCAACCCGGCGACCCTGATGCCGCTGTCGCCGCGGGAGTCTGCCCCGCTCTACGTTGAGATGATGGGTGGGGCCAAGAAGATCATCGCCAAGGGCAAGCAGTTGCACGCCCAAGGCAAGTACCGCGAGGCGGTGGAAATACTGAACAAGCTGGTCTTCGCCGAGCCCACGAACCAGGCGGCCAAGGATTTGCTGGCGGATGTCTATGAGCAAATCGGCTATCAGAAGGAGAGCCCGAGCGTGCGGAACAGTTTCCTGGCCGCGGCGTACGAGCTCCGGCACGGCATGCCCACGGGTGCGACCCCCAAGACCAGCGGCCCGGACACGATTCGTGGCATGACCACCGAACTCTGGTTGAACTTCCTCGGCATCAGCTTGGACAGCAGCAAAGTCGAAGGCGCGAAGGCTGTCATCAATCTGGTGACGCCGGACAACGGCGAGAAGTTCGTCGTCGAGTTGAGCAACGCAACGCTCACCAACATCAAGGGCCAGCAGGCGAAAAACCCGGATCTGACTATCACGCTCAACCGTGCCGACCTCGAACGGGTGATGGGCGGCCAGGCTACGTTCGACCAGTTGGTGGCCGACGGTAAAGCGAAGCTGGACGGTGATCGCAAGTCCTTCGATCTGCTCCGCAGCTCGCTGGTCCGGTTTACGCCGGACTTCGAGCTGTTGCCCGGGACCAAACCCACCAAGTCGGCGCCGCGACCGGCCAAGGACCCGTTCGAGGCCGATACACCCGGTGACACATCCGGGGGATGAGGTGCCACCACCTTCGCGTCCTGGCCACCATCTCAAGGACGAGGGGCCACTGACTAGCGAACGCCCCGGCATCCTAACCCGCGCCGACGGTCTTCCATTGCCGATCAATTTCAGATTAATCGCCCACCACACGGGCAGAGACTGTTTTGCACAATTATGGTGCCGCTCCCCCGGACCGCCAGTTGAGCAAAAGTCGGTTGGGAACCAGCAGCGGGACACCCTCGTGCCGCCTCCCGGTCCGACAAGCCTCCCCAGCGATGTTCCCCCGCGTTCCCGAAACGGTAGCCCGCTGGGCGGCGGTAACGACCCACTGTCGAGCGTTTTAGGCACCTGAGCCGTTCCCGACTGCCGTACTGGCTCCCCGGAGCCCCCCAACTCCCCATATTTCCTCGACGTTCCGCGGCTGCGTCTCTTTTCCCATTTCTGGCTGC
>JAGDMS010000214.1 GCA_017860575.1 Deltaproteobacteria bacterium
ACGCACGAAGAGGTCACCAAGGAGGACCTTGGCGGCGCTTCCACGCACAACACGCGCAGCGGCGTGGCCCATTTTTCCGCCCGCAACGATCGCGAATGCCTGGCCATGGTCCGCGAGTTGTTCTCCTACATCCCCAGCAACAACCTCGAGGAGCCGCCCTTTGTCCCCACCGACGACGACCCCGCTCGCCGCGATGACAAGCTGCGCACGATCGTCCCGGACAACCCCAACAAGCCCTACGACATTCTCGAGATCATCCACGCCGTCGTCGACGACCGACACTTCTTCGAGATCCAGCGCGAGTACGCGAAGAACATCGTCATCGGGTTTGCGCGTCTCGGGGGCCGTTCAGTGGGCATCGTCGCCAACCAACCGGCCTTCCTCGCCGGCTGCTTGGACATCAACGCGTCGAAGAAAGGCGCGCGCTTCGTCCGTTTTTGCGATGCGTTCAACATCCCAATCGTCACCTTTGTCGACGTACCCGGCTTCCTCCCCGGCACCGCACAGGAGTACGGCGGCATCATCACCAATGGCGCCAAGCTCTTGTACGCCTATTGCGAAGCGACCGTTCCCAAGGTCACGGTGATAACCCGCAAGGCTTACGGCGGCGCGTACGACGTCATGTCTTCGAAGCATATCCGTGGCGACATCAACTTTGCCTACCCAACGGCGGAAATCGCCGTCATGGGTCCGGACGGCGCCGTCAATATCGTGTTTCGCAACGAACTGGACCAGGCAAGTGATGCCGCCGCCGAGAAGCAGCGACTTGAAGCGGAATACCGCCGCAAGTTTGCCAATCCGTTCAAGGCCGCCGAACTGGGCTACATCGACGAGATCATCATGCCGGAGGACACGCGACCGAAGTTGATTCGCTCGCTCGAAGTCCTCGAAAACAAGCGTGACAAGAACCCACCGAAGAAGCATGGAAACATTCCGTTGTAAGGCCGTCTTTCGTGTCCAGTGAGCAATCCCATCGCTTTCCCGCCCATGCAGGCTCCGGCGGCTGCCCACGTACGACGCACGAGTACGACACACCATGTTCAAGCGCATCCTGATTGCTAACCGTGGCGAAATCGCGGTCCGGGTGATTCGCGCCTGCCGCGAACTCGGGATCGAGACCGTCGCCGTGTTCTCGGAGGCGGACCGAACGGCCTTGCACGTGAAAGAGGCCGACTACGCCTACCCCATCGGCCCGCCACCGGCCAGGGAAAGCTACCTGGTGATCGCCCGCATCCTGGCGGCGGCGCGCCAGAGCGGTGCCGACGCCATCCACCCCGGCTACGGCTTCCTGGCCGAGAACCCCGAATTTGCCCGGCGCTGCGCCGCCGAAAACATCGTGTTCATCGGACCGAGCCCCGAAGCCATGGAGCAGATGGGCGACAAGGTTGCAGCGCGCACCTTGATGCAGAAGGCGAAGGTCCCGGTCGTGCCCGGCTCAGGTGGCGTGCTCGATACCGCCGACGAAGTGGTGGACGTCTGTAACCGCATCGGGTTCCCCGTAATGCTTAAGGCGGCTGCCGGCGGGGGCGGCAAGGGCATGCGACTGGTACACAAGGCTGAGGAGTTGCCGTCGGCGTTGCGCGCGGTGCGCTCCGAAGCCAAGTCCTCCTTCGGCGACGACCGCATGTACGTTGAGAAGTACGTCACCAAGCCGCGGCACGTCGAGGTCCAGGTGATGGCGGACCAGTTCGGCAACACCGTCCACGTGTTCGAGCGGGAGTGTTCGATCCAGCGCCGACACCAAAAGGTGATCGAGGAATCCCCCAGCCCCGCCATCGACGACCGCATCCGCAATGAGATGGGCCGGGTCGCGGTGCAAGCGGCCAAGGCGGTACGGTACGTCGGCGCAGGAACCATCGAGTTTCTCGTCGATGCCGACCGCCACTTCTACTTCCTCGAGATGAACACACGTATCCAGGTCGAGCATCCGGTGACGGAAATGATCACCGGAGTCGATCTCGTCAAGACGCAGATTGAAGTCGCGGCGGGCAAACCGCTGCCCTTCCGTCAAGAGGATCTGACGGTCCGCGGCCACGCCATCGAGTGCCGCATTTACGCGGAGGACCCGTACAACAACTTTTTCCCATCGCCGGGGAAGATCGCGTTCTTGCAGCCGCCCGGCGGCATCGGTGTGCGTGATGATAGCGGCGTCTATTCCGGTTTCGAAGTGAGCGTGCATTACGACCCGATCATTTCCAAGCTGGTCGCCTGGGGCGGGAGCCGCGACGAGGCCATCCACCGCATGCGGCGCGCCCTCGAGGAATACAGCATTCACGGCTTGGTGACGAACCTCGCGTTTCACCGCTGGGTGCTGCACCACCCGCGCTTCCTCTCCGGGGACTTCGACACCAACTTCATTCCGCAGGAGTTTCACGCCTTCAAAGCCGCGGCGGAATCGCCGCAACGCGATGCCGCCTTGACTGCGGCGGCACTGGCCCAGCGTGACCGGGAATTGGAGCGGGGCGCCCGCATGGCGACCGCCGTGCCCCACCGTCGCTCCCTGTGGCGGGATACGGCGCGCCGCGAAGGATTGCGCAGCTGATGGCGTACTTGGCAGAACTGCACCAGCAGACACATCGCATTGAGCTTCACCCCGCTGGCGATTCCACGTTCACCGCCGAGATCGACGGGGTGGCGCGGACCGTCGACAGCCGCCGTATTGGCCCCACGACTTACTCGCTACTCATCGACGGGCACTCCGTGGTGGCCGACGTCACCGCGGACGGAGACGCCTTCACGGTGTCCATTGCCGGTGAGGTGTTCCGCATGCGGGTCGTGGACGACCGGCGCCGCCAGGTGGTGTCCCTCGGTGAACCCGAGGAGGAACGCGGCCGCCACGAAATCCGCGCGTTGATGCCCGGCAAGATCGTTGACATCCTGGTCCAGGTCGGCGACGTCGTGATCCGTGACCAGGGCTTGCTCGTCATCGAAGCCATGAAGATGGAGAACGAGGTCAAGTCGCCTGCCGCCGGGGAGATCAAGGAGATCGTGGTGCAGGCGGGCCAAGCGGTCGAGGCCAACCAAGTGCTCATGGTTATCGAGTGAGCGCTGCCACTCGGACAAGGACAGTAGATGGCCAACAGTGACGACGTCAAACGGGCACGGGAGGCGTGGGAGGCGAAGTTGCTCAGCCGCACGCTCGCACGCACGCCCGAACGTTCACAGCGTTTCGAGACGACCTCCGGCATCGAGCTGAAGCGCGTGTTCACGCCGGAAGACCACTCCGACGCTGACTACGTCGCACGCCTCGGCTTTCCGGGCACGTATCCCTTCACCCGCGGCGTGCAACCGACAATGTATCGCGGACGGTTCTGGACGATGCGCCAGTACGCCGGCTTTGGCACGGCGGAGGAATCCAACCGCCGCTACCGTTACCTCCTCGAACAGGGGCAGACGGGGCTGAGCGTCGCGTTCGACCTGCCGACGCAGATGGGCCGTGACTCCGACCATCCCCGTGCGCAAGGCGAGGTGGGAAGGGTCGGCGTTGCCATCGATTCGCTCGGCGACATGGAGACCCTTCTCGAAGGCATCCCCGTGGACAAGGTCACCACCTCGATGACCATCAATGCGACTGCCAGCATCCTCCTCGCCCTGTACCTGGTGGTCGCCGAGAGGCAGCGGGTCGGCTGGGACAAGGTCGGCGGCACGATTCAGAACGACATCTTGAAGGAATATATCGCCCGCGGAACGTACATCTATCCTCCGGCTGGCTCGATGCGGATCATCACCGACATCTTCGCCTTCTGCGCCAAGGAGGTCCCCAACTGGAACACGATTTCCATCTCCGGCTACCACATCCGTGAGGCCGGTTCGACCGCGGCGCAAGAGATCGCCTTCACGCTTTCCGACGGCATCGCCTATGTTGAGGCCGCGGTGCGGGCGGGCATGAGCGTAGACGAATTCGCTACCCGTTTGTCCTTCTTCTTCAACGTGCACAACAACTTCCTCGAGGAGATCGCCAAATTCCGCGCCGCGCGTCGCCTGTGGGCGCGCATCATGAAGGAGCGCTTCGGCGCCACGGACCCGCGATCCATGATGTTGCGCACACACGCGCAAACGGCGGGGTCGTCCCTGACGGCGCAACAGCCGGACACCAACATCATTCGCACAACGATTCAGGCGCTGGCCGCCGTGCTCGGAGGCACGCAGTCACTGCATACCAACAGTAAAGACGAAGCGCTTGGTCTTCCGACGGAGGATTCCGTTCGTATCGCCCTCCGCACGCAACAAGTCATCGCCTACGAGAGTGGTGTCAGCGATTCCATTGATCCACTCGCTGGTTCCTACTGCATCGAGTCGCTGACGACCGAACTCGAACGCAAGGCGGAGGAGTACATAGCGGCCATCGACAAGTTCGGCGGGGCCGTGGCCGCCGTCGAAGCCGGCTATCAGCAACGCGAGATCCACAACGCCGCCTACCGCTACCAGCAGGAAATCGAGCGCAAGGAACGGATCATCGTCGGCGTCAATGACTTCACCGTCGCTGAGGAACCCAAGAACGAGATCCTCCGGATTGATCCGGAGCTCGAGCGCCGGCAGGTCGCCAAGTTGGCGCGCGTCCGTATAGAGCGCAGCCAGACCGAAGCCGCCCGGGCGATCCAGCGGGTGGAGGCGGTGGCGCGTGGCACCGGCAACGTCATGCCTGCGATCATCGACGCTGTGCGTGCCTACGCCACTCTCGGAGAGATTGCCGATGCGATGCGGCGTGTCTTCGGCGAGTACCGCCCTGCCATCAGCCTGTAGCCGTAGGCCGCTGCCAGCTCAGCATTCTGATCTGCGCCTTGTAGCACTCGCCTGTTCGTGTTAAACGCGCCCGGCAGCTCTGCCCGAGCGGGGAAGGGAGGATACCCAATGTCTATGGTGGCCAAGAAGATCTTTCTCACGAAAGGCGTGGGCAAGCATCGCGAGAAATTGACCAGCTTCGAAATGGCCCTACGCTCGGCCAAGATCGCGCAGTTCAATGTCGTCCGGGTGTCGAGCATCTTCCCACCACACGCCAGGCTGATCACCCCACAGGAGGGTTTGAAGCTGCTGCGACCGGGACAGATCCTCTATGTGGTGATGAGCGACAACTCCACGAATGAGCCGCACCGCTTGGTTGCCGCATCCGTCGGCGTCGCAATTCCGAAAGATCGCGGCCAGTACGGCTACCTGTCCGAGCACCACAGTTTCGGCCAAACTGACGACAAGGCCGGTGACTATGCCGAGGACCTTGCCGCCTCGATGCTCGCCACCATTCTGGGTGTCGAATTCGACCCGAACACCAGCTACGATGAACGTAAGGATCTTTGGCGGGTCTCCAACGAGATCGTCATGACCCGCAACGTCACCCAGTCAGCGATTGGCGATAAAGATGGCCTCTGGACCTCCGTCGTTGCGGCGGCGGTCTTCGCGGAATAGCCCCGTGTCGCGTCCCTGCATTCCCGTGTGGCCGACACCTTCAAGACGGCAGCCCGCACGGTATTCCCGTGAGACTACCCCGTCCTGGGAACGTCAGTAGGGACCGGCGGGAACATCGATTCACCGCCCTCCCCCCACAAGCTGCTGCAGAACCATCGTCGTCTGTCTTGCCGATCCCTACGGTACCACCAGAACAGGCCTTTTGGTCAAAAAAAAGGGCCGGGCATTACTGCCCGGCCCAACTGAAGCAGATTCAGACTGGCCTTACGGCGCCGCGGGAGACGCGCCAACCAGCTTGATCGTGTCGTTCTTTGACCGTGTCCCCTTTTGAATCGGGACGTACGCACCGAAGTGTGCGCCATCCGAGTGATACTCTTCGGCAATCGCAAGCAGGCCGTTGCCAGACGAGGTGCCCTGGACCCCACGGATCCACGTCTGGCCGGTGAGTGTGCCCTGCACCAGGAAATTGAAGATCGAATAGTTGTCGTTAGCACCGGTATTTCCGGCCCGCGTGTCGATGTCGGACAGCACCAGCTCACTGAAACAGCCAGTGGTGCGGCTGGTGGAGAACCGCTGCTCGAACTCGTTGTAGACCAGGAACTGCACGACGATCCGTGGCCAACTCTGCAGAACGAAATCCTCCGAGCACGGAACGAGCGTCAAGGAGGTGCGCACGGGGCCCGTTCCGACGGTGTCCGGAGCGTTGTCGAAGAAGTGGTCAAGGATCAAATAGTTCGCGCAGCCGTTGTATTCCTGACCGAGCACCAAGGTGTTGTCGCGATTGTTCTGGCCCGCAATCGATTGCACGCCGTAGGCGTTGTAGGTCTGGATATCGGGCGTGTTGATGTTTTCGATCGTCGCCTGCCCGATCAAATCGTTGCTGTCGATCGGGTATTCGTCGCCTGCCAGTCCCACCTCGACGCACTTGAGCTCCGCGACCATTGGATCCTGCGGCGCTGGCGGAATGCTCCCGGCGTTTCGCTGCCCGCCCGGCCCCATAAGGGCGCTGAGCGGCAGGAACTGGAGACCGGCCGAGGCTTTCCACATGATCGGCTGTTTTGCCGTCAGCAGGAAGGTGAAGTCCGTCTCGATGCAGGTCGTAGTGGTGATCGCCGTCGGCGGCAAGAGGCTACCCGTCGTAGCCGGCGGGCTTTGAGGAGTTGCATTTACAAGGTAGCACCGGACGTTGATTGGGACGTCGGCCGTGTTGGTAATCTGGATGAGCGTGTCAACCCCGGCGGAGGTGTCGACCACGATTTTTGGAAAGATGAGAAGTGCCGCAGGGTTTGTCGAAGAGATGTCACCACGTGCAGCCCCCACCCAAAGGAGCATCCCTCCCAGGAGCATGCAGGCACCTGAGAAAAGAGGATTCCACTTCACCTTACGCATTGCCCTTCTCCTTTCGCCTCGTATGGAGAACTCAGCCACTGCCTTTTCCCCTCGTTGTGTCCGCCCGAGAAACTAGAACCCTGTCGGCATCCGGATCTGGTCCGGCGGCACGGCCACTAGGTCGCCATCGGTGTGCAGGTTGATTCCCGCACGCGTTGCGGTTCCCGCTTGGACCAAAATTCTCTCGCCCACGCCGGCAACGGCGGTAGAGGTTCCATTGCTATAGGGGACTGGGGTGATCTCCACCTGGGCTTCGTTCGTCTGCAGCACGCCTACGCCAAAGACGGAGGTATTGAAGTAATTTTGCCGCGATGGAACGTCGATGGCAGTCAGCTCGGTATTGAGGAAACACTTAACGCTGGTGCTGGCAGAGAACCGCTGCTCATACGAGTTGAACACGAGGAACTGAACGACGACGGTCGGCCAGAGTTGATTCTCGAAGTCTTCCTGGCAGGTGACAAGGGTCAACTCGTTGTAGTTTCGGGTAGTCGCCGGGCTCAGGGGATCCGAGGAGCCCGTCGGGAGGAAATTCAGGATCTGCTTACCCGGGCAGGCAGCATACGTCGCACCACCGTCCAGGGTGACGGGGTTTGAGGCTGTTGCGGCCGGGTTACCCAGAATGCCGAGGGCGTTGTGCTTGGTGACATCGCCTATGGTTACCTGCAGTCCGGTCTTCGAATCGACCCCGGTGCGGACGGCCTCGATCGTGGTCTCACCCTTGAGGTGGTTACCCGTGACCGGTGCGCCGGTGAGATCGGTCTCGATGCATTTCAGCTCGCCGATGAATGAGTTGCCCATAGGGGGGATGGCGCCGGGTTGGATGCCGCCGTAATACCCGTAGGGCCGTCCGCTGCCTACGACCCAGACGGTCGGCTGTTGTTTGGTGAGCAGGATCGTGAAGTCGGTTTCTTGGCACTGGCTGCCACTCGCGTTGACGTAGAAGCACTTCGCCACCACCAGAGAATTCCCGGTGTTTGCGATCTGGATGGTCGTCTCGAACGTCCCGTCGGCGCGGACCTTTGGAAAGATTAGGACGGATGCCCCCTTGTCTATCGTGACGTCAGCACGCACGCTTGCCGCCAATCCCCCCAGCGCCGCTGCCAAAACGCAGAGGCACGAGAGAAAAGCGTTCCACTTCACCGTTCGCATTGCCCTCCTCCTTTCCAGTCAACCGACCTGCTCGACCATTTCCTGTCGCGAGCCTTGCATCCCTGACGACAGGTCATATTACGCACCGCGTAAGTGCGGCGATACATACTCAAAAACCCCGCACAATGTCAAGGATAAGCTTATTGAAAATTGGCATTGCCAAGCCAAAAACGCGGCCCTCCCGCCCCACGGCCGTCGCGTGGGACCCGAACCGGCTGCCGGCGTCTAGGGTTGCGGCAACCCGAAGGCACCAACGGCCGACCCGAGTCGAGAATATCGCCCGGCGCACGGATCGGCTCTGGATGTCGACCGGCACGCATTCGAGGTGCGTTCAACCTCACGCCCCGCGCCGCCGACGCCAGGCCGCCAATGCTGCCGGGACAATCAGCCACAGCGCCGAGCCATCCGAGCTACCGAGCGGGACCGTGTTACAGCCGCCGCCGTCGTCTCCACCACCACCGCCCTGCGGCGGACTCGTGGGCGTAAACGTTGGGAGCGGTGTAGCCGTCCGCGTCCGTGTCGCACTCGGCGGCGGGAGCTGCGCGCAGGTTCCATTGACGCAGAGGCGGCCGCCGGGACACGGGTTGCTGTCGCTGCACGCAACCGTCGAGCAGAACTGATCCACACAAATTTGCGTCGGCGGACAATCGGGATCGCTCACGCAGGCTTGTGGCGTCGGCGTCAGTGTCGGCGTCCTCGTGATTGTGGGCGTCGCCGTCCGCGTGATTGTGG
>JAGDMS010000474.1 GCA_017860575.1 Deltaproteobacteria bacterium
CCGCTGTTCCTGCGTCATGATGACGATATCACGCAATGGGGTGGCCCGAACGTGGATAACACCAATCTGCGGGCTCCTATCGATGGTGAATCGACCTACCGCATCGATGGCAATATCACCGGCTTGTACAACCTCATCATCTCCACCGCCGACGGAGACATGCACGAAGGCAAATTCGACGTCGGCGGGGACCTCGACCTCGGGCAACTGAAGGTGGAGAAGAACGGGCATTTCGAACTCTTCCTCAGCCCGACGAAGCATGAGGGGAATTGGCTGCAGACCAAACCGGGCGCCACCTTCGTGAATATTCGCGAGTATTATTACGATTGGGCCAAGGACCACCCCGGAGAATTTCACATCGTCAAACTCGGCAACGAGGGCCAGGCACCACCGCGTATCACGCCCGCGCAGGTGACCCGCGGCCTCGCCCGTGCGGCGGACTGGGCGGAAAGCGGGGTGAAGTACTGGAATGACTACCTGCGCAAGCGACGTGAACAGGTCGGAGAGGACAACAAGCTATCGCCCCCGGGCCACACCGCAGGCGGTTCAGCGGATATTGTCTACGGTGGCGGACGGTTCAATCTCGCCGAGGATGAAGCGCTGATCATCGAGAGCCCAGTCCCGAAAGCGCCGTACTGGGGCCTGCAGTACTACACGCCCGGGTGGTTCGAGGGGCCGGATTACGCCAACCGGGTGACCAGCCTGAACGGCGCCCAAGTGCACGTCGACCGCGACGGTAAGGTCCGCTGGGTGGTGGCGCATCACGACCCTGGGGTACAGAACTGGATTGACACCGAGGGCCGCCAGCAGGGCTATCTCACCTACCGCTGGATATGGACCCAGGATCGGTCGCAGCCGGAGGCGCGGATGGTCAAGTTTGCGGAGCTGAAGAAATATCTGCCGGCGGATACGCCCGCTTTCTCCGCTGCACAGCGCCGGGAACAAGTGATGGCACGCCGGCGCCACATTGAGCGGCGCTTCCATCAATAGCCGCATCATCAACCGGGAACCCAGCATGCGGGTTTCAGAGAAGGGAGGGGAACATGAACGGTACGAAGTCTATCAAGATGGGCACGGGGCTGGCGTTAGGCATTTGCCTCATCGCGCCAGCACGGAGTTGGGCGCAGGCGGCGAAAGCCAAGGCGGTGCCCAAGGTGGAGGCGGAGATCGAGGAGATCACCGTCACGGCGCAGAAGCGCGAGGAGAGCATTCAGGAGATCCCGCTTTCGGTGACCGCGTTGGGCAGCGCTATGCTCGAACAGCGCGGTGTCACCGACATCGGTGACATGGGCCAGATGGCACCGAATGTACGCATCACCAGCAATCCCGGCAGCCAATCCAGTTTGACGATTTCGATCCGCGGCGTCGCGCAGGCCAGTCCGGCGACTACGAACCAGGGTTCAACGGGGTTGTACGTCGACGGGGCGTATATCTCCAAGACCTCCGGGTCGAACATCGACCTGGAGGACATCGAACGGGTCGAAGTGCTGCGCGGCCCGCAAGGTACGCTCTACGGCCGCAATACAATTGCCGGGGCCGTGAACTTCATTACCAGGAAGCCGACCGAGGAGCGGTCCATTTCGCTCAAGACCGAAGCGGGGAACTACGAGACGTTCAAGAGCCGCTTGACCGTCAACGTCCCGCTGATCGGCAGGAAAGGGTTCTGGCAGTCAGACGCCATCGGCACGCTGAGCCTGCGGCAGAATGTGGCGTATAAGACACACGACGGCTACTTCGACAATCAATCGCCCACCTCCGTGCCCGCCAGTGGCGGGCGCACCCTGAACAACCTCAACCGCATTTTCAGCATGACCGCCCTGCGCTGGCAGCCGATCGACCCGCTGACCGTCGACTTCTCGCTCGAGTACCACCGCTACGCCAACGCTAGTGCCGCCTTCCAGACGACGTACCTCTATCCGGGATCGAGTGTGGCGAATCCATCGCCTCAGAACCCGTTCTATCTGGGGCCATACGTGCAAACGAATCGCGTCGATGCCACCGGCAACAACGCCGTGTACGAGTCGGGGAAATTCGGCCCGAGCGGATATGTGTCGAACCCGCTCGAGGACGACGGCAACCATCGGATGTACAACCTGACGGCGGCGTATGAATTGGGCGAAGTCGGACCGCTGGGGAAGGTGACGCTGAAATCGATATCCTCCTTCCGCGATTTTACACACAAGCAGACGCAGGACCTCGATGGCAGCCCACTCCACGTCTTGGATCTCCACTCCATCCTCCACACGCAGCAGTGGAGCGAGGAGCTGCAGTGGGTGGGATCGATGTCACGGATCAATTACGTCGGGGGCCTCTATTACTACGGCGAGTACTCGGCGCAGGACCAGAGTCAGGTGTTCTTCGCGGGCGCCAACGACCTGCCATACCGCACCGTCAACACCCTCAAATCCTACGCGCCCTTCGGGCAGGTGACGTATACGCCACCCTTCCTGGGCGACAAGCTGAGCGTGACGCTGGGTCTGCGCTACACGCAAGAGCAGGTCCATGTCGATCGCTACGTGAAGTGTGTGAACGTCACGACAACGGTCGGAGGGCAGCGCATCAACATCTGTAACAAGTCCTTTGCCCCGGTGAACTTGCGCGACTGGGAAGGGCACCGCGGTAAGGCGTTTGGCGGTTCGGACGGGATCTCGCCCATGGGAAACATCGCCTATCAGATCACCGATGATTTGATGGCCTACTTCCGCATTGCGCGGGGTTTCAAGGGCGGCGGCTTTAACGGCACGACGAATGATCCACGAGCATTCGAGATCCCCTTCGATCCGGAGAAGCTGCTGCAATATGAACTGGGCTTCAAGTCACAGTGGCTGGAGAATCGCCTGCGTGTCAACGCCACTGGATTCTACAGCGACTACACCGATTTGCAGCAGAGTGTGTTTCGCGCGAGCCCTACCGGAGGCGCGTTCAGCATTGTGGCCAACGCGGACTCGGCAGAGATCTGGGGCAGCGAAGTGGAAGTGGTGGCCATTCCGCTGCCGGGGCTCGAAGCCAGCGCAACCTACTCGCTCGCCCTGCCGCAGTTCTTGAAGTATATTGATCAATCGGTCAACGCTGCGGGAACCCCGATCTTCGACAGCAACGGCAAGCCGGTCACGGAAAACGTTGCCAACCAACGCTCCTTCTCGATGGTCCCTCAACACCAGGCGACGGTAGGCTTGACATACACGGCGCCACCGACCTCCGTGGGCATATTGTCGGCCCACCTGGATGCGTACTGGCA
>JAGDMS010000215.1 GCA_017860575.1 Deltaproteobacteria bacterium
GGCTTCACGTTGCTAGTTGACGAACCGCGATCGCAAACTATTCACCCCCAAGGTTGGCTGTCCGGCCTGTCACGGTGGAGGCCCCGCAGCCCAGCAACACTGCGGCGGGCTCACGTGGCGCGGCGGACGCCGGATCCGCAGTCCCTCTCCTGTGCGTGCGCGACGACATGATTGGGGCCCGCAGCGGGACGGGTCTCGGCGATCGTTGCGCCGGGGCGCGGGACATTGCATGCTAACCTGCTGATGCGGCACCTTGAAATGAGCGACCCGCCTCCCACCGACCGACCTGCTCCGCTTCTTGACACGCATGCGGCAACGATTCTCCAGATTCTCCGCCGTGTTGGCCCCGTGTTGGTCGCCACTCTCCTAGGCGCGGCAATCTGGCTGTTGGAACACGAACTGCGCGCCTACCATTATCGCGAAATCCGGCACAGCCTGGTGGCCATACCGGCCGGCAAGGTGGGGTTGGCGATTCTGCTTACCGCCATCAGCTACTGGATGCTCACGGGCTACGATACGCTGGCTTTGCGTCACCTGGGTCGTACGCTGTCGTACAGGCGTACGGCCCTGGCGTCATTTGTCGGCTACGCGTTTGCACATACCATTGGCCTGTCACTCGTCGGTGGGGCCGCACCGCGCTACCGGCTCTACTCCGCATGGCGTTTGTCGGTCGTCGAGATCACCACCCTCGTCGCGTTCACCGCACTGACATTCTGGCTCGGAAGCCTGACTGTCGCGGGCCTGACGCTCGTCTTTCATCCGCGCGCGATGGCCGACTCCCTGCACCTGCCGGTCACCGGGGTCTGGGCGCTCGGGGCAACGTGCATCGGATCGGTGATCGGCTACCTGGTTGTAGCCGCCGTGCGCCGGACACCGATTGCGATTCGTGGTTGGGAGTTCCGGCTCCCGACGCTCTCCGTCGGGGTGCAGCAGGTCCTTGTATCGGCCGTCGACTGGGCCGTCGCCGCCGCTGTGCTGTACGTGCTGCTACCGGGACACGGACTCGTCCCGTACGGGCAATTCGTCGGGCTGTTTGTAGTGGCGCAAGTGGCCGGCGTCAGCAGTCACGTCCCGGGCGGCCTTGGCGTCTTCGAAACCATTATGCTGGTGGCGCTCCGTCGGCAGGTTTCCCAGCCCGACCTGCTCGGCGCCTTGTTGATCTTCCGGACGGTGTACTACCTGCTGCCCCTGGTCCTGGCGACGGCGCTGCTGGGCGCCCACGAACTCATGCAGCGG
Organism: Deltaproteobacteria bacterium; assembly: GCA_017860575.1. Lineage (GTDB taxonomy): Bacteria > Desulfobacterota > Binatia > HRBIN30 > HRBIN30 > JAGDMS01. The sequence goes on from JAGDMS010000215.1 coordinate 1,237, forward strand.
CGCGAGGGACTGAGTCGCCTGGGAAGCTTGGTCGGGCGCTGGGCGCCCGAGATCACCCCGCGTCTGCTCGCGGTAACCACCTTCGTCGGCGGAACGATCCTGTTACTATCCGGTGCCGTCCCCGCCCCGCACGGCCGCCTCGACCTAATGCAGCGCATCGTTCCTCTGGCAGTGTTGGAGTTGTCACATTTCCTCGGGAGCCTGGTCGGCCTCGGACTCGTCATTCTGGCCAGCGGATTGCAGCGGCGGTTGGACGCGGCGTACGTCATGGCCAGCGCCCTGCTTGCCGCTGGCGCCGTGTTGTCGATTCTGAAGGGTTTCAACTACGAGGAAGCGCTGCTCTTGTCGCTCCTGTTGGCGACCTTGATCCCATGTCGCCGCTACTTTTATCGCCAAGCATCGATCATCGGCGAGCGGTTCACCCCCGGCTGGAGCCTCGCCGTCGTTGTGGTCATTGCCAGTTCGATCTGGTTCGGATTTTTCGTTCATCGACACCACGAATATTCCAGAGAGTTGTGGTGGCAATTCAGTCTGTTCGGCACCGCGCCACGGTTCTTGCGCGCCAGCGTCGGCGTGGTGGCCAGCGGTCTGTTCTTTGCCGTGGCGCATCTGTTGCGGCCCACCCGGGCGCGGCCGTTACCGCCGGCCCCACAGACGATGGAACGGGTGCGCGGCATCGTGGCCGGCGCGCCGCGGGCCGCCGCCCATTTGGCGTTACTCGGTGACAAATCCTTCCTGTTCAGTGACGACGGGCGCGCCTTTATCATGTACGCGGGTTCCGGCCGCAGCTTCATCGCCATGGGTGACCCGGTCGGTCCGCCCGAGTGTGCCGCGGAGTTGGTCTGGCGGTTCCGGGAACTGTGCGATCGGTCCGACAGCTGGCCCGTATTTTACGAAGCCAGCGCATCGAATCTGCCCTTGTACCTCGATATCGGCCTCGATCCGCTCAAGTTCGGCGAGGAGGCCCGGGTCTCGCTGACGGACTTTTCCCTCGAGGGCGGCAACCGCAGGCAGCAGCGGCACCTGGTGCGCCGCATCGAACGCAACGGCGGGAGCTTTGAAGTGCTCCAGCCCGCGGACGTGCCTGAGTTGTTGCCACAACTCAAGCGCATCTCCGACAGTTGGTTGGAATCGAAGCACACCCGGGAGAAGGGGTTCTCACTGGGGTGCTTCGATGCGCGGTACCTGTGCGAGTTCCCGCTGGCGGTTGTGCGCGGCCACGATGGCATCGTCGCGTTCGCCAACGTCTGGTGCAGCGGCGGGCAGGAGGAGATCTCGCCCGACCTGATGCGGTACGGTCCCACGGCACCGCAGAGCGTGATGGAGTACATGTTCCTCAAAGTCCTGCTGTGGGGGCAGCAGCAAGGCTTTCGCTGGTGCAATCTCGGCATGGCCCCCTTGGCCGGCCTCGAGTCGCGCGCGCTGGCGCCCTTGTGGCATCGCGTCGGCGCACTGGCCTACCTGTACGGCGAGCCGTTTTACAACTTCCAGGGGTTGCGGCAGTTCAAGCAGAAGTTCGATCCCGAGTGGCGACCGAAGTACCTCGTCTGTCCCGGTGGTCTGGTGGTCCCGCGGGTACTTGCCAATGTGGCCGCGCTGGTGTCGGGGGGACTGCGCGGTGTGGTGAGCAAGTAACTCAACGCGCGGTGCCGGCTAATCCGCCGCAGTCAGTCGACGCGCAATACCCTCGACGATCTTTCGCGCCAACGCCGGATAGTTGCGGTCGAAGTGATGGCCGCCGGCAGTCTGGATGATCTCGGCACCGGCAAGTTCCGCCGCCCGGCACAAGGTCTCTTTTTCTTCGACGCCGTAGAAACATTGGTACAGGCTCAGGGGCTGGCGCAGAATCTCCGGGAGGACCTCCGGTGCGCCGCCCCCTGGCCCGCCACCAACCCAAGCGGATAGTTTGAATTCGAACTCGGCCCGCGGCTCGAGGCCGAGCAAAGAGATCTGGACAATGCGAGCACGGTCCTCGCTCGGCAACTGGTTCACCGCAAACGGAAGAATGCCGGCGCCAAAGGAATAGCCCACGAGCACGACCTTATTGGTGCCCCAGGCGCTGCCGTAGTGGCGAATGATCTGCGACAGATCGCTGGCGATCTCCGCGGTGGTCTTGCGCTTCCAGAAGTACCGTAAACTGTCGACCCCAACGACGGGAATGCGCTCGCGCGCCAGGATTTCTCCGATCTGCTTGTCGATGTCGCGCCAACCCCCATCACCCGAGTAGATCACAGCCATCACGGATCCGGGCCGTTCGGCTGGCAGCAGCGTCAGTGGCAGGTTCGAGAGTGCGCCGCCCGCATCGGCTGTGGGAAGCGCGTTTGCGACGAGCGTCAACAAGCGCTCCAACGGCCTGCCCTCGTGCGCCTCCACCCCGCCCTTCGACTGATCGACCACGGCCGCCAACTCACCGGAAAGTGCCGTCCCTTGCGACACACGCCACCATCCGTTGAGCCGCGGCTGCGGTCCATAACTGAACCCACCGCCTGCGGCGGCGCGCACGGGTGCGCCGGCGCACACGGGGACCCTCGTCCCCAAGGATGCCGCCGGGTCGACACTCACGGCTCCCGCAACGGTCACGGCCGGCGATTGGGCGAGTGCCGCGTATGCCAGGGTACCGCCCGCGCCGATTCCGGCCAGAATCGGCGACTGATAGCGGGAAAAGCGAAATTCGCGCTGCAGACGTTTGCTCATGTCTTCGATCTCTGCAACCACGTAGTGACAGCCGTCGTTGCTGGCGGCCAGATTCCGGAGATACTGCGGCAGGTCGACACCGACGACGACGGCGCCGCGCCGGGCAAGCGCTCTCGCCACGCTATCGTAACCGGCATCCCAGCCGCCAAGGCCCGAAAATACGAACACCATCGCATCAGGCACCCGCTCCGGCGTCACCAGCGACACCATTCCCAGGCGACCTCCCTGGAAGATCCGCTCACTGGCGCCCGGCGTACAGCCGGCGGTGAGGCACACCACCAGCGCGACTACGACGGCTGGTACGCGCGTGTGACAAATCCTCACAGCTGATCTAGTTAGCATCGCCCTTCGTCGTTGCATCTCCGCCTGCGGTGTAATCCTGGCGTCCGCGCGGCCCCCGGGCCAGCGCCAATTGCTATCGTATCCGTTCTCACCCAGAATAGCGCTGTCCACGGCGTCACCGTGTCCAGCCACATGACGGCGGCGGGCGACCGAATGGGAAGGGAAGCGATGCCTCCTGACAAGCCTTCACCACTCAGCAAGCGCGGCCGGTTTACGATCCTCTACTATCTCTGGCTGCTTGGCCTCATTCTGTTCCTGAACTCGCTCTTCTTCTCGGGGCCGGGGGTCCCCGAGATCTCGTACAGCACCTTCCTGGAGGCGATCCAGCGCGGCGAGGTCGCGACCGTCGTCATCACCGCCGACCGGATCTACGGGGAGCTGCGCCCGGGCTATAAGGCGGCGGCGCTCGCGCCCCCGCCCGCAGGCCCCGGGCCGGAAGCCGCGCCCCAAAGCCCGGTTCCGCCGCCGACTCCCCTAACGGGCACCGCTCCCCAACACCACGCCGACGATGTCCTGCCGATCCCGGGCAAAGAAACGCCATGGCGACTGCACACGGACGGCTGGGTAGCCTGGTTTCGTGGCGTTCGCGAGCGCGCCGAACGCGCCGCGGAGGAACACGAAGCGAGATTGGAACGGGAGTTCACCGTCTTGCCGCTGACAGACCCCAACCTGCTCACGCTGCTCCAACAGCACGACATCAAATTTCGCGCCCGGGTCGAGTCACGCTGGTTGTCGGACCTCTTCTTCAACTGGATCGTGCCCTTCGGGATCATGTTTCTCATCTGGGCCGCGGTCATGCGCCGCATGGGACAGGGACCGACCGCGCTCACGTTGGGACGAAACAAAGCAAAATTGTACGAAGCCGACCCGGAGACCCGCGTGCATTTTTCCGATGTCGCCGGCGTCGATGAAGCGGTCGAAGAAACCCGCGAGATCGTCGAGTTTCTCAAGGATCCGCAGAAGTTCACCCGCCTGGGGGCCAAGCTCCCCAAGGGGGTACTCCTGGTCGGCCCGCCAGGCACAGGAAAGACGCTGCTCGCACGAGCCGTTGCTGGCGAGTCTGGGGTGCCATTCTTCTCGTTGAGCGGCTCCGACTTCGTCGAGATGTTTGTCGGTGTCGGCGCCGCACGTGTGCGGGATCTCTTCGCCGAGGCGAAGAAAAAGGCGCCGTGCATCATCTTCATCGACGAACTCGACGCCATCGGGCGCACACGCGCCGGCCAGGGAGCGGTTGCCGGTAGTTACGACGAACGCGAGAACACGCTGAACCAGTTGCTGGTCGAAATGGATGGCTTCGACGGGCGCGTCGGCGTGGTCATCATGGCCGCAACCAATCGACCGGAGATCCTCGATCCGGCGCTGCGGCGGCCCGGGCGCTTTGATCGTGAAATCCTGGTCGACCGGCCCGACAAGGACGGACGTCTCGCCATACTCAAATTGCACGCCGCGCGCCTGCCCTTGGGCCCGGACGTCGACCTGGCCCGCATCGCCGGTGAAACGACCGGCTTCGTCGGCGCCGATCTCGCCAACCTGTGCAACGAAGCGGCCCTGCTGGCGTCGCGCGGCGAGGGCAACGTGATCATGCTGCACCACTTCCAGGAAGCCATCGAACGGGTACTCGGCGGACTCGAGAAAAAGGGGCGCGTCTTGAACCCGAAGGAACGCCGGACCGTCGCCTACCACGAATCTGGCCACGCCATCGTCGGCTATTTCACGCCGGGAGCCGATCCGGTGCAAAAGATCTCGATCGTACCGCGCGGCCGCGGTGCGCTCGGTTACACTCTGCAGGCGCCGCTCGAAGACCGCTACTTGATGTCACGCACCGAAATCCTCGGCCGCATCCGCACCTTGCTGGGCGGGCGGGCGGCGGAGGACATCGTCTTTGGCGAGATCTCCACCGGGGCATCGGACGACATTCAGAAGGCCAGTCGCATCGCACGGGAAATGTTGACCGTCTACGGCATGAGCAAGACGCTGCGCAATCTCTCGTTGGTAACCGAGCCGTATGAAAGCTTCCTCGGCCCTGGCCGGCGCGACCAGGCTCCCTCGGCCGAGGTCGAACGCCAGGTCGGCGAAGAACAACTGGAAATTCTGACGCAGTGTTATGACGAGGCGAAGCAACTCCTCAGCGCTCGCCGTGCCCAACTCGATGCGCTGGCGCAGCGGCTGCTTGCGCAGGAGAAAGTTGACGCCACCGACCTGCTCAACATACTCGGGCCCCGCCCAGCGCCCTCGAGCGCCCAGCCGTGAGCGTGCCACATATGGATCGCACAGCGTGGAATGAACGGTACACCAGCCAGCAGTTGCTCTGGGGTGCCGAGCCCAACCGATTCGTTGCCGAGGAGCTACGCGACCTGCAGCCGCGCGGCCGCGCGTTGGACCTGGCGTGCGGCGAGGGCCGGAACGCCATCTGGCTCGCCACACTCGGCTGGACGGTCACGGCGGTCGACTACTCGGAGGTCGCGCTCGAGCGGGCGCGCCACTTGGCGGCCGACCAGCATGTCGACGTGGAGTGGATAGAAGCAGACGTTACCAGCTTCGCGCCGCCGCGCAGTGCCTTCGACTTGGTGCTGATCGCCTATCTCCAGGTGCCGGAACCCGCCCGCCTCGCGGTGCTGGCGCACGCCGCCGCGGCGCTGCGACCGGGGGGAACGCTGTTCCTGATCGGGCACGCGCGCATCAACCTGACAGAGGGCGTCGGCGGGCCGCGGCAAGCCGAGGTGCTGTGGCAACCGTCCGATCTGCGGCACGAGGTGGCCGCGCTAGGATTCAAGGTGCAGCGCGCCGAGCACGTGCGCCGTCCGGTCGAGACGGCGGAAGGCCTCAAGGACGCGATCGACACCCTCCTACGCGCCCGAAGGGATGCGGCCGCATCGGGCTCGTAGGAACGCACCGATGTTGGCGGCGCTGGCGTATCTCTTCGAAATCAGCGGCGTCGGCCGCCGCTCCAAACGGGAACGCCACTATCCTTGCGTAAGCGCACTGCCTGATCGCCTTTCTTGATCTGCGCCGCGATGATCACGGGCGCGCCTTCGAACACCACGCGCGAGCCGGTGACCTCCAGCTCATCGCCCTGTGCAATGGCCAGACCCTGCTTTTCCAGAAACCAATTCGGGCCGACGTGGACGGCAATCTGGCCGTCGCTGGTCTTGAGCGTGAGGTGCACGCCGTACCCCGACCCACGGCCCCGCCTGCCGTGGGCACAGCCCTGCCCTTGGATCTGCTCGACACTGACGACCTCCCCGTGCAGCGTCTCAACGGTCTTGGGGTCAAACAACCGCCCGCCCCCGCAAGGTCCGTCTTGGCCTCCCTGTGCCGCCTGGGCCAGCGCCGTCCCCGCGGCCAGCAAGCTGACGAATACCGTAATCACGGCGGCGTTAATGATTTTCATGCTTTGTCTCCTCCTCGCAACACGCAATGTCCTCCGATTGCCGTTGGATGGGGCAACCGCACGCATGACGTTAGAGCCGTGGCCAGGGAAAAGGGTTCACGGGGAGAACACATTGAACCCCACGCCGGTGGGGGGCACAGCAATCCCCGCCCACGGAACGATACTATTTCATGATGACACCGCAGGCGACCCTCGCACCGGCCTCACCGGCCGGGTCCGTCTTGTAATCATCCGGAGCCGCATGGATCACGAGTGACGACCCATCTCCATCGAACAATCCGTTCTTGCCGCTCCCCAGCGTAACCCCGGTGGCGAACACGTCCACCTTCAGCTTGCCGCTCTCGGGTACGTTGATGTTGGGGAGGTCGCCGGCATGCATGCCCGCGGTGCTGAGCATCCCGTGTTTCTTCTCCGTCGGATTGAAGTGCCCGCCCGCTGACTTGAACGGGGGCTCGCACTTGCCGACCTCATGTATGTGAAGCGCGTGCGTGCCCGGAGACATGCCGTCCAGGTCGAGGGAGATCAGCACGCCGTGGGGTGTTTCCTCCAGCGTCGCAGTGCCCACCTTCTTCCCTTGTTCATTGTGAAGATCGGCGCGCGCCGTCTCCGCCAGCGTTTTGCCCGCAATCACCAAGGAGCAGATGACCGCTCCCACCATGCAGGTAGCTTTTTTCATAGTGTTCCCTCCATCGTGTGGATTTGGCTGTTCCTCTCCAGTGAACGCTCATCCATCTCGACTTGCAAGAAGGTGGCGTCGCTTTCGCTATCAGCCCCGCTTGCGCCGCTGCGATACGAAGCTGGCTTCACCGCGCAATTCATGGCCGCGTTGAAGCCGCGCATGCAGAGTGTGGGCTGCGCCGCAAGGCGCCACCCGGCAACAAGTTCACCGTCCGACCTCATTGGTTCGGTGTCCTAGACCCCTGCGGCCGTCCGGAACGACGGCCGCTCATCAGGGATTGGTTGATCATGTGCTCG
>JAGDMS010000216.1 GCA_017860575.1 Deltaproteobacteria bacterium
TCCTTCTCCTTCGCAACAACCTCCGCGGGCAACGGAGCGTAGTGCAGTTCCGCCGCAATCTTCTGTCCGTCGCGCAACATCCAATCGAGAAATCCGACGAGCTTCTTCCCTTTTTCAGCGTCCTTCTGCTGTTCGTAGACGAGTAACCAGGTCATGCCGGAAATCGGGTACGCATCCGGACCCGGCGCATTGGTGATGGAGACGCGAAAGTCGTCCGGCATGTTCGCCGCGGCGGCCGCGGCCGCCGCCGTCACCGATTCCAGCGCTGGTTTCACGAAGTTGCCCGCCTGATTCTTGATGTCGCCATACGGCAAGTCGTTCGACAGCGCATAGATCAGCTCCACATACCCTAGTGAAAATGGCGTTTGCTTCACCAATCCCGTGACGCCCTCGTTGCCCTTACCGCCCAGACCGACCGGCCAGTTAACCGAGGTGCCTTTGCCGACCCGGTTGTTCCACTGCGAGCTGACCTTGCTCAAGTAATCGGTAAAGATGAACGACGTGCCGCTGCCGTCGGCACGGTGCACGACGAGGATATCCTGGGCCGGGAGCTGGACGCCAGGATTCGACGCCGCCAACGCTGGGTCATTCCATTTGCTGATCTTTCCGAGGAAGATGCCCGCGATCGCTTCGGGGGTGAACTTCAACGGCACGGTCAGGCCTGGGATATTGTAGGTGAGCACCACAGCCCCCATCACGGTGGGAAAGTGCAGAATGCGCCCGGGGGCCGCTCGCAGTTGCTCATCCGTCATCGGACCGTCGCTTGCCCCAAAATCCACCGTCTGCTCGGTGACCTGCTTGATCCCGCCGCCGCTGCCGATCGACTGGTAGTTGATGCGGACCGACGGGTCGACCTGGGTGTAGACGTTGAACCACTTGGAATAAATCGGGTACGGGAATGTGGCCCCCGCCCCGGTGAGCTGCAGTTGTGCGGATGCTTGCGGCACGTGCAGTAAGGCGATGCACGCCGCCCCGAGTAACGTCAATCCAGTCTTCAGGATTCTCATGATGACCCTGCTCCTTCTTTCGCGAAGTTAGAATTTCAGCACTGCATCAAGCTGCGTGCGAACCAGCGTCGGGTTCCCCTGCAGGGACTTGTTCAGATCGCTGCGATTGATCGCGTTGGAGTTCTTGAGGTCCAATGCGTTGATGAAGTGGGCCTTGGCGGTCAGCTGGAAGTTCGAGAACAGCTCGTAATCGAACCGCAGAATGTGCGCAACGACGTTGCTGCTCCCCTTTTGGGTGGCCCGAGATTGCACGTAATCGATATCGCTGTAGCTGACGAGGGACAGGATTGCGTCCTTTTCCACCCACGCAAAGGTGTACGCCGCCCCCCAGTCGCCGGGATTTTTGAGGCCATTGTGGTACCAATCCTTGCCCGCCTTGCCGATCCCCGCCCCCACGTAGAGGCCGAGGTTCCGACCCTCCGCTTGGGTGTTGTAGGCCACGTCTTCAAACAGCCCGGCGGGTATTCCCAAACCGAAAGGATCCGGGAAGTTCAACTCGCTGGCGAAGTTGACGATGTTGAAGCCGTACTTGTACCGCACGATCTTGCCGGTTTTCGGGTCTTTGACCACGTCGTTGCTATTGGCCAGCTGGCTATTATAGCTCGAACTCGTGGGTTCGAGGTACTTGGTCGCCATCTTGTTGATGTTGATGTAATTGAAGTCGGCGAGCGACATTGTCAAGTTTGCGGTGGTACCCAGCGCCGCATCCGCCACCACCTGCCCGCCGAACATCCACGGGTCCTTGTTACTGGCATTCTCATCCTGGATCCATTCGAAGGCGTTCACGGCGAATTTGCGCAACAGGCCCTCGCGGCGCTCGTACAGATTCAGCGTCTCGGTGAACCCTTCCGGCGACAGGTCGTCGTCCCAGATCAGCTCGGAAGTGCGATACGCGTTCACCCCGAATTTTCCGGCGACCACCGACCCCCATCCCGGTTCCAACCCGAAAGTCTTTCCCGGCCTGAGCGTGACGTAGGCCCAATCGAGATTGACAGGCTTGCGGGTGAAGGTGTTCCCGAGGGTCTGGTTGGTGGAAATCGGATCGTTCGAGTCACCGGTCGCCAGCCGGACGGTCGCCGAAACTTCATCGGTGACGTTGGCATTGAGTCCCACCCGCCCGCGAATGCGGAAGCGATTGCGGGCATCGAGGCCGTCCTCGTAGAACCCCTCCTGACGCGTGCGCACGTCGCCAAACAAGGTGATGGCGTCGAGCCACTTCGGGATCTTCGCCGTGATCGCGTCGCGACGCGACTCATCCGCCGCTGCCTTCTGCTTCTCCTCTTCCTTGACTTGTTGGAGTTCCTCTCGGGTGATCAACCCCTTTTCGACCAAGATGTCACCCAAGTCCTTCGCCGAGACAGAGCCGGCACACACCAGGAATCCCACGGCGACAGCACACCAGTGCTTCATCCTTGTCATTGCATTTCCTCCTTTTGTTCCCCCGCTTACGGCGTCCCCTTAAGGACGCGGCGCCTAAACAAGCTGTAGGGCAACCATACCGCCTCAACCTGACAGACTGGTTTCCCGACTGTTACGGTTATGTGAAATCCGCTTCCGCACGGACGGGCGCCTGCGTAATGAGACAATGAGCCCCGTCGACAGATCATCATCGAACTGCAACGGGCATGTAACGGGAACCGGCTATCCTCTAGGCAATACGAGCGCAGAGAGCGAGAAAATGGGAGTGAACAGCGTAACGGATGGCGACGGCCTGCAGGTCGTGCGCCCGGAAGTGGTCCTGCCGGTGCAGTTCTTCGGCGGGCTGCGCAAGCACGCGCCGCACCAGGGTGGAGAATTCCGATTACTGGTCGCCCTGCTGGAAGATGCCGTCTACTGTTTCCAGCGCTATGCGTGTTCTCGGGATAGCCGCGGTCGACGGCTTTTCGACGACGCGGCCCGCTGGATTGGCACGGACGACGACGGAAGCCCGTCGCGGTCGTTCTCCTTTGAATACGTCTGTGCGGTCCTCGACTTCGACGCCGCGCATCTACGGCGACACTTGCACCGGTGGCTGGAGCGGCGCCGCGCGTATCGGCCAACCGCTCTGGCAGCAACCGCACGGCCTCCCCTGCGCCGCGCACCTGACGCGGCGCCGCTCACATGGGGAGAATGAACATGCTTCCAGCCAAGATCGACATCAGCCGACCGGTGGCAACGGTCGAACGTCTTCTGCGCGAGTTCGATAGCCCCGTACGGCGGGAGGAGGCGTATGCCATTCTGCGCTGCTGGCAGGACGACGAGATGCTCGACGACGCATCGCGAGAACGGGCGAGACGCCTGGTGCAGGAGTTCCGGTCATCGCGCGTGCCGCGCAAGTGAGCCGGAGACGACGGCGGGCAGCGGTCCGCGCCCATGAGCGCTTGGAGGTCCGAGCGATGAAGAAATCTTGCAGCACTGACCCAATCATGCGGCCAGCTGCCGTGTCCACGAACGGCAAGACGCGCTTGGAGAAAGCCATTCGCGCCGAGAAGCGGGCGATGGCAACGGTCCGGGAGGTTCAGGCCAGGCTCGTCGCTGCCGCCCAAATTTTGGCGACAGCCCGGGCGCAAACTGCGAAGGAAGAGAAAGCAGCACGCATCGTGCGCGCGGCAACCAAAGACTTGCTCGCCGCCAAGCGAAAATTACGAAAAGCACAAAAGAAGAGCAAGCGGGCAATGGCACAGACCAGGGTTCACCCTTCGGACCGCACAGCCGTATCCGGGAATGGCGAGGCGGCCGCGTGGCCTGCTGCCGCCCGCTCACCGTCCGGAAGCGCCACCCTCATGCCATGTTTTTCTCCTGGTAAACCTTCCAGGTTTCATTGAACGCGGCCTCAAAGGACCGAACCTCGATGTACTCGCGTGCGGCGCCGGCCATGCGCTTGCGCCGCTCCAGGTCGTCGATGAGTGTGCGGACGGCCGCTAGGATACTCTCCACGTCATCGGCATGAGCGACCCGAGAAATCCGCGTGCCTGCGAAAGAGTGCGCACCGGTGTGGGAGGCGCGCGGTCTCGCCTGCGACTGCCTGGTCGTGTACCTTAATCGCAGGCCAACGCGGTCATGCACGCAGGGGAGAAAAAATAGCCTCTCCGTATGTCGATCGACATCGCGCAGCTCGAAAAACACCGCACGGCCCTGATGGGCCACTGCTATCGCATGCTGGGCTCGGCGATTGATGCGGACGACGCGGTGCAGGAGACCATGGTACGCGCCTGGCGCAGCCATGCTCGCTTCCAGGAACGGTCGTCGCTGCGCACGTGGCTGTACCGCATCGCCACCAACGTCTGTCTCGACTCGCTCTCGGATCGCGCGCGGCGAGCTCGCCCGATCGAGGACGGTCCGGAGGGCACGGTACATGACCCACTCGAGGCACGGCCGCGAGCGCACTGGCTCGAGCCGATCCCCGATGCGCGAGCGCTGCCGGAGGATGCCGATCCTGCCGAGCGGGCGATGCTGCGCCAGAGCATCCGGCTCGCCTTCGTGGCTGCGCTCCAGTTCCTGCCACCCAAACAACGTGCGGCGCTGATCCTGACGGAAGTGCTGGGCTGGTCGGTGGCGGAGGTGGCGGAGACGTTAGACACCTCCGCAGCGTCGATCAATAGCGCGCTGCAGCGCGCGCGGGCAACGCTCGCCACTCGCGACCTCGGCGAGTCGCAGGACACGCTGTTGGACACGCAGCTGGCGCTCGTCGATCGTTACGTCGCCGCATTCGAGAGTTACGACGTCGATGCGCTGACGGCCCTGCTTGCCGAGGACGCGACCATGTCGATGCCTCCGTACCGGCTGTGGCTCCGCGGTCACGCGGCGATCCGAAACTGGCTGCTTGGGCGGGGCGCGGGCTGCCGAGGTTCCCGCCTGGTGCCGGTCGCTGCTTGTGGCTCGCCCGCCTTCGGCCAGTATCGCCAGGGTGGTCGACAGCCGTGGGCGCTCATCGTCCTCGAAAACTCCGGTGAGCACATCGCGTCCATGACCTATTTCCTCGACACCGAGCCGCTGTTCCCACTGTTCGACCTGCCGCCTGAGCTGCCGGTCTGATCTTTTTTCGCCGGCACCGATGATTTTGCTCTGCTTCCGGGGTCTAATCATCAGATCCACTCAACGCCGCGAAACAGGAGGAAGGCATGTCCAGCCGCAAGCTGTTCGTCAACTTGGCCGTCTGCGACCTGAAGAGGTCGATGGAGTTCTTCTCGCAGCTCGGCTTCGAATTCGATCCGCGGTTCACGGACGACAAGGCCGCGTGCATGATCATCAGCGAGGAGGCTTACGTGATGCTCCTCATGGAGCCCTTCTTCAAAGGGTTCACCAAGCGCGAGCTCTGCGACACGAGCAAACAGACCGAAGCATTGCTCGCGCTTTCGTGCAGCAGCAGAGCCGAAGTGGATGAATTGGTCAAGAAAGCCATTGCGGCCGGCGGCCAGTACGCCATGGAGCCGCAGGATCACGGCTTCATGTACGACTGGAGCTTCTACGATCTCGATGGCCACCACTGGGAGGTGCTGTGGATGGACGAGAGTGCCACAGGATCGGCGCGTGGGAAGCAGAAGATCACCCTCACCGCGAAGATTGTTCCCCACCTGTGGTTCGTCGACCAGGCCGTCGAGGCCGCACACTTCTACGTCTCCCTATTTCCCGACTCGCGGGTCGACTCCGTCACTCCGATCCCCGCCGACACACCGAGTGGGCCTGCCGGTTCGGTCGCGGTCGTTGAGTTCACGCTTGCCGGCCAACCGTTCCAGGCGATCAGCGCCGGGCCTCTCGATCCCTTCAACCACGCCATCTCGTTCATCGTAAACTGCACCGATCAGGCCGAGGTCGACCATCTATGGGAAGCGCTGTCGGCCGGCGGGACGCTCGAGGAGTGCGGCTGGCTCCGGGATCGTTACGGCGTGTGCTGGCAAATCGTGCCGGCAGTGCTCGGAGAACTGATGAAGGATCCCGACCGCAACCGTGCCCGGCGCGTGGCCGAGGCGATGCTCAAGATGAAGAAACTCGACATCCAGGGCCTCGAGAAGGCCTACCGGGAGTAAGGTGGCTACGCAACCATCAACGAATCCGCGAAAATGGAAAGGAGCGAACAAATATGAGTCAGAAGACGAACAAGGCAGCAGAGCAAGCCGCGGCACAAGGCGTACACGCAGTCACGCCGCATCTGGTGTGCGGCGGCGCGGCGGATGCGATCGAATTCTACAAGCAGGCGTTCGGCGCGACCGAGATGATGCGGCTCCCCGGCCCGGACGGCAAGCTCATCCATGCGTGCGTGTGCATCAATGGTTCCTCGGTCATGCTGGTCGATGAGTACCCGGCAATGGGCAACAGCAGTCCCAAAACGCTGAAAGGCACGCCGGTCACGATCCACCTGATCGTCGACGACGTCGATGGGTTCGTCGAACGCGCGGTCGAGGCCGGAGCAAAGGTCGTCATGCCGGTCCAGGACCAATTCTGGGGCGACCGTTACGGGCTGATCGAAGATCCGTTCGGGCATCGCTGGTCGGTCGCCACCCCCAAGCGTCAATTGACGATGGACGAAATACGCGACGCGGCGCGTACGGCAATGGCGAGGTCAAAATAGAGTGACCGCCCCGGGGCGGTGGAGTTCGTGCAGAAGTGGCCTCGCCTCCCTCGCCAAATCGCTCGGCGCCAAGCCCTATCTCGACGGCGCTGTGTTTGGGAGAGCAGCTCCCTGATCCGTCAGCCCGGTCTGGATTTTGTCCAGCGACCGACGATTTTGGCCGCTCTGACTCGTCTAACCATCAGAACCACCAAGCGGAGGTACCCATAATCGCCACCACACCAGACCATCATATCGTTTCCGGGTCGGAGAGCCCCAAGCAGGGACGCTCACGGGAGAAAACAGCAATCCGCAATTGCATCGACGGTTGGGCCACGGCTCTTCGCGCCAAGAGAGTCGGTGAACTGTTGTCGGACTATACGCCTGATCCGCTCTTCTTCGACCTGGCACCGCCGCTCCAGCACGACAGGAAAGGAACGCGCAAAGGTCTCAAGGAGTGGGTTTCGACCTTTCGCGGCCCCATCGGCTACGAAATCCGCGATCTGCAGATCACCTGCCGCGGTGACGTGGCCTTTAGTCATAGCCTCAACCGCCTCAGCGGTACCCGGACCAGCGGAGAGACCACTGATGTCTGGGTCCGCGCCACGATGTGCTTTCGCAAACTGGGCGGCAAGTGGCTGATCGCGTACGAGCAAGTTTCGGTGCCCTTCTACATGGACGGAAGCGGCCGCGCCTCGCTGGATCTGAAGCCGTAGAATCGCGAGTGGCAACGGCCGAGGAGGGGTTCCCGTCCAAAAGTTCGACGGCCGATCGCTATGACCACCAAGGAGCAGTCTGCCGTGCGCTGGAGCGAAGGAAGTATGATCATCGATCATTTCGGCATCGGGGTTTCCGACGACGAGCAGGCAAAGGCGTTTTATACCGAGGTGCGGCTTACCGATCCAGTGCGCGCCTCACTCACTACCGTAAGGGCGAGTGATGACCTCGAGCAGATGGCCGTCCGGATCTTGGAAATACACGCCGCGGCCACCGAAGTGATGGTTGATCTCGCCGGGTCGGGTTCTGGTGGGGTCGGCCCAGTGCTGGAGCGTTCGGGCGTGGATGCGGCCGAGCACGTCGTCGAAATCGTCCTCCCCAACCAGGAAGGCGTAGTGCTGCGTGGTGATCTCGTCGGTCGTCTCGTAGAAATCCAGTGACACGGTGTTGTCGAGGTCGACCACGAGAAAATGCAGAAAGCGTCGGGGAGGCTCGCGGCCGAGCATCTCGGCAAGGAACGTTGCGGACCGCTGCTGATCACGGCACCAGACGATCGTGTGATTCAGCTCCACCGTCATTGATTGCGGTCTCCACTTGACCAGAGTAGCAGAGGCAACTGGTGGGAGCGACACGAGTAGCGAATCAAGGGTCTGACGTTGTCGCTGATCGTCCGTTCGGGTATGGAAGGCCCATGGTATGGGAATTCATTGCGATCCTCAGCTCAGGGCTCTTCGCCGGTGCGGCCGTTTACATCAGCCTCGTCGAGCATCCTGCCAGGATCGAATGCGACACACAGGTGGCGCTGGCGGAGTTCGGGCCGAGCTACCGCCGCGCCGCTCACGTGCAGGGAGGGCTCGCCGCCGTCGGCCTGCTCGCAGGAAGCGCCGCGTGATTGAGCGGACACGGAGTTGCGTGGTTGGTCGTCGCGCTCATCCTCGGCTCCGTGATTCCGTTCACGGTGTTCGTCGTCTTTCCAATCAACGCGCAGCTGCTCGATCCCACCCTTGACGGGAGCTCGCAGCTAAGCGCCGAACTTCTGCGGCGCTGGGCTCGGCTTCACGCGGTGCGAACAGTCCTCAGCGTCGTGGCGTTTCCACTTTTTACTCTGCTTGGCGTTCGTTCCTGAGGATTTCCGATAGGGCTCGACGTTCACCGAATAGCCCAGCGGTATACTCGCTCCTTTCCACGCTCTGTCGCAGATGCTGTCTGATTGTTCCCGGTCCTGGAAGCACTGACCACGCTACAGGGTTGAGGAATTCATTGGCCGCCCGTTCGCTCCCAGGTCCACCCCTTCTCGCACCGGACGGAGCCCGGTGCCACCCAGGCTACGCTAACAGGGGAGGAACAGGCGGCTCGATTACTTGAGCGGCTTGTCCACGCACATACCACCACAATGTGACAACACCGTTGCGCGAGGATGATATTCTTCTTGCTCGTTGCACCGCGACGCAGTTCGCTGATGGCACACCAGGACCACCAGGCCCGCATCAGCGCCAACATCAGCCGCGGGGCAAGTCGAACCGCAGGCTGCTCATGGGCCAACACGGTGCCGGCCGCCCGCGTCGCCGATCGTCCCCAGTGGACGGAGACCGCATGCACCCGTAACCGAGAATTCTCAACGCCGTAAGCTGCGCATAACACGGCCGTGGTAGCGTCGTGTGTGAACGGAGGACGGCGAAAGGAGGGTGCATGTTCCCCAGAAGCACCGTTGATCGGCAATCCCGGAGTGGTTTCCTCGCCGGCCTCCGGCAGGGTCTGCGTTGGCGGTCGCAGCCGCACCTCCCGGACCGGCATCGGCGGAGCCCCGCGCTTTATGGTCCGTCGCAACCGTGGGGCCGACACCAGTTTGTGCGCCGCAGCGACGACCGCGTGCTGACAGAGCGCCTCCATGGCGACCGGGCGCTGCACTTCCTGTACGCGCCTGGTCGGGCCCCTTCAGGCATGCTGCTGCGCGCGCTCGGCAGTCCCCGCATCTCGCAAATCCTCGCGCATCTGGCTCTCGATTCCGCGCTGGTCGCCCGACTCTTCAGGTACCGGTGGTTTCTGAACGCCTGCGGCCTCGATCTCACGGAATGCGTCGATCCCCCCGATACGCTGGACACGCCACGCAAGTTCTTCGAACGGAAGATCCGCTACTGGGCCTGCCGTCCGCTGCCCGAAGAGCCGGATGCAGTGGTCTCCCCGGCCGACGCGAGAGTCGTGGTCGGGTCGTTGGCCGCAGGAACCCCGCTCTTCCTGAAAGGCAAGTTTTTCAACTTCGAGGAACTCCTGGCGTGCAACAAGACCAGCTGGCTGGCGGCATTCGAGCACGGCGACTTCGCCATCTTCCGCCTGACACCAGAGCAGTATCACTACAATCATCTGCCCGTGTCCGGAGTGGTCCTCGACATTTACGAAATTCCGGGCACCTGCCACGCCTGCAACCCGGGCGCGGTCGTTCAGTTGGCAACACCGTACTCCAAGAACAAGCGTGTGGTGACGAACATCCAGACGGATGTGTGTGGTGGGTCGCACGTGGGCCTGGTCGCCCTGATCGAGGTCGTGGCGCTCATGATCGGCGAGGTGGTCCAGCGTTACAGCGAGCTGCGCTACGACGCGCCGCGGCCGCTGCAGCCGGGCATGTTCGTCCGCAAGGGACAACCGAAGAGCATGTATCGCCCCGGAAGCAGCACCGATGTCGTGCTCTTTCAGAAAGGAAAGGTGAGATTCGCGTCGGACCTGGTGCGTAACTTGTCGCGTGCGGGCGCTGACAGCCGCTTTTCCCGCGGCTTCGGCGCCGCACTGGTCGAAACTGAGGTGCGGGTCCGGTCAATGATTGCCGTGCCTGCGCTGCGGAGAAAGGAGTCCTCGTAATGGACGGAGTTTTGGTACTGGCCATGGTCACCCTGGCAGAGGTTATCGTGGTGACGTTGGCCGAGATCGTGCAAGCGTACAGGGCGTGGGGCGACACGCTGCAGCCCCAGCGGCGGCATGAGGTGTACGGCCACGACGCACAGTATGGCAGCACGCGTCGCCCGGCAAACCGGACAATCATCTCACTCCTGCCGTCACGGCGGCTGGGCCCCATCGAGGAGGGCTGCCGATGACCGACGGTGTCTTTGTACTGGTGCTGGGCGCTTGCCTGACCCTGCTGCTTGGATGGGGATTCAAGGCACTTCCCAATGAACAGTGGCAGATCCTCGCCACGTTGCCGCGCAAGAAGGAGCCCTCAGGCACGTGGGTGGGCGTCAACATCACCTACTACGGTCTGCTCTCCGCCAGCGCCGGCCTGGCCGCACTCTGGGACCCGTTCGTGTTCATCGCCCTGCAAGCCACGTGGGTCGTGCTCCTTTTCTACACCGGCTGGCGCATGGTTACCGGCGGCTTGCTGTCGTTCCACGTGTATCGCGATCGTATCTAGCGGCAACCGGCACCGACATCCGGGTTACGCGCGACCGCATCGACCATGGCCAGCGTGCTGCTTGTGAACGAAGACGCGGTTACGCGAATGCTGTTCGCGGAGCGGCTGCGCCGTCACCAACTCTCCACCCTCCTCGCAGGAAACTTCGTGGAGGCCTGCGCGGTTGCCGATCGGCATGACGTCGTGATCGTGGTCCTGCAATTGAACCGAGCCGGGGGAAACGGGTTTGACATCCTGCGAAAGCTACGCGCCCGCTACCGCACCGTCCGGATTGCGGTGACCACGGATTGGATGGAGCCGGCGGTTGAACGCCTCGCGCATCGCCTGGGGGCCGACGTCGTCTTGCGTACGCCGTTCACCGCTGAGCAACTGACCGCCGTCGACCAACTGCTGGCAGCGCCCCTGCTGTCACCGGCGCAGTCGCCCACTTGCTAGGCGCCGGGTACCCGCATCAAATCGCACACCACTGCCCAGGCACAGACACATCGAGCGGTGGCTCGAAATCTGCCATCCACGACACCGAAGCTTCACGCCGCCGTCACGATTCCGTAACCTTGGCATAGTAGGAATGGTTCCATGTCTTCGCAGCCCACGTCGAATCTGTTTCGCTTCGTCGAGGACTTCGTTCCCTACGCGGCAGGCCAGGCCATCTTCACGGCTGGTGACCCCGGTAGCGTGATGTATGTCGTCAAAGAAGGCGAGGTCGACATCGTCGTCGGCAACACGGTCATCGACACCCTCCAGCCCGGGGGCATCTTCGGCGAAATGGCGTTGATCGATCAGCAGCCGCGCAGCGCCTCCGCCATCGCCAAGACGGACTGCAAGCTCATCCGCGTCGACGAGAAGCGCTTCACGTATCTCGTCCAACAGACGCCGCGCTTCGCCCTCGAATTGCTGCGCTTGATTGCGGGCCGGCTGCGTCGGATGAACGCGCACGCCTGACCGTCACACGTAGAACAGGAACAGTCGCGGAAAGCCGCGGCGGCGGAACGCCGGCGGCGCGTCCTTCCAATACCGCGGCTCGCGGTAGGCTGGGTGCCCACACAGGCAGCGCCCGCAATGCGGGCAGGTCTTCGAAGGGGCATCCTGATGCGGGCACCAGGCGGCGCGGAAGAGTTCAAACCCGTGCGAGCAATAGGGGCACGTAACTCGGTGGTCTTGCCTCATGTCCGTCAATCTTTCGGGTGGGACCATACCGCGGGGGCGTTGCGGCCATGTGACACGGCGATGAATTCTTCAGGTCAAAGCGTGGGGCGAGCTTCCTACGGGCACCGCATCCTCCGTAGACGTGTGCCCATAAGGATGAAATCGCCATGAGAGGTTCATCACGCCTTCATCGTGCCGTAACCTTCGCGGGGTAATATCGGTCTACTCACAGAGAGCGAGGCGTGGAACAACCCCGCGCCTGTCCGAAACGGAGCGGCCTCCCCCCTTCGGGCCGCTCCGTTTCTTTTCCCGCTGCGGTTCGATGCGCGCGCGGTCAGCAGGTTGCCGGGGCTTTGGTCTGCTCGGAGGCGGCGGTGGCACGTATCGCGGGCGAAGCGAACGTTGACACCGTCACGCTTTCCAACCCTTGCCTGACCAACGCTGGGATGTCGAGCGCCTGTTCGGCGGCGTGAATCTCCGGCACGGTGCTGCGGGTCGCGGGGTGCCGCGGGATGAAGAGTTGGCAGCAGTCCTGGTCCGGCTGAATCGAGATCTCGAACGAACCGATTTGCTGCGCCTGCGCCGTGATCTCCGCCTTGTCCATGCCGATCAGCGGCCGCAGCACGGGGATCGACACGGCTTCCTCGGTGACCGTCAGGTTGGAGAGCGTCTGCGACGCCACCTGCCCAAGACTTTCCCCAGTCACCAGTGCCAGCGCGCGCGTCTCGGTCGATGCGGCCAGCGCTTCCGCAATCCGCATCATCATGCGCCGGTAAAGCACGACGCGGAACGGGCGCGCCACCTGGGTAACGATCTGCCGCTGAATCTCGCCGAACGCCACCAGGTACAAGCGTGAGTCGAGTTGATACGGCGTCAACAGCTGCGCCAGTTCCATGACCTTGTCGCGGCTGGTGCGGTCCTGGTAGGGCGCGCCGTGGAAGTGGACAAACGCCACCTGGCAGCCGCGCCGCATCATGCGCCACGCAGCAACCGGGGAGTCGATGCCGCCGGAGAGCAGGGCCAGCACCGTGCCGCTGGCACCAACCGGCAGCCCTCCGGGACCAGCCACCCGTCCCAGTCCGACGAAGGCCTCGCGCTGCACCACCTCGACGTTGATCGTCAGCTCCGGGTTGCGCAGGTCGACCTTCGCGTGGCTGCGTTCGACCACCGCACTGCCCACGAGGCGACCGATTTCCGGCGACGGGATGTGGAAGCCCTTGTCGGCGCGTTTCGCGCGCACGGCGAAGCTGGAGAACTGGCGCCCGTCGATGGCTTCGAGCACCGTGGCGGTGATCGCGTCGATGTCGCGCTCGGCCCGCCACGACAGCGCGAAGTTGGCAATGCCGAAGACGCGCTGCAGGCGGCGGCTGATTTCCGGCCAATCCGCGTGCGGCGTCAGGTTCACCACGATGCGTCCCGCCAGGGCACGGATACGCTTCACGCCGGTACCGCGCAGCGCGCGGCCAATGTTGTCCACCAGTTGATTGACAAACGCCGGGCGATTACCGCGCTTCAGCGCAATCTCGTGGTAATGCACCACGACGCGATTCATGCTGGCGCTCGCTGGATCAACTCGATGCGGTAACCGTTGGGATCTTCGACAAATGCGATCACCGTGCTGCCGTGCTGCATCGGGCCAGGTTCACGCACGATCTTGACGCCTTTGGCGCGTAACGCCTCGCAGACCTTGTAGATGTCGTCCACACCCACGGCCAGGTGCCCAAAGCCGTTGCCGATTTCGTAATGATGCGTGTCCCAGTTGTAGGTGAGTTCAACCACCGAGTGGCTGGCCTCGTCACCGTAACCCACAAATGCCAACGTGAACCGACCGCCCGGATAGTCCTGCTTGCGAAGGAGCGTCATCCCGAGGTGCTCGCAATAAAAGCGCAGCGACTCGTCCAGGTCGTTCACACGGATCATCGTATGCAGCAAGCGCATCGGGTCATCCCCTCTTCGGAGAATCTACCATAGCGAGAAGCGCGCGCGACGACCAGGCGGCACCAGGGGCCTGGGGGCTTGAGGGCCTGCGGACTTGGGGGATAGGTCTCCAAGCCTCATGCCCCCGCGCCCTCAAGCCTTCCCTCAGATCGCCCCGCGCTCCCGCAGCCGTTCTATCTCAACGTGGGATAGGCCGAGGAGTTCGTGCAGCAGTTCGTCCGTATCGGCACCGAGCCGCGACGCCGGGGTATAGCGCGGCCGTACGCCGTCCATCTTGATCGGGCAGCCGACCTGCCGCAGCGGGCCGAACTGGGGGTGGTCGACCGTGATCACCATTTCTCGCGCCAACACTTGTTCATCTTCGAGCGCTTCTTCGACGTTGTAGACGGGCGCGCACGGCACGTACCCGCGCAACAGGCCGAGCCACTCCTCAGTGGTCCTGGTCCGCAACACATCCTTCAGCAGGGGGATCAGTTCGTCACGGTGGGCTAGGCGGTCGGGAACGGTCCGGAAGCGGGGATCGTCCTTCAGGTGTGCCACCCCGATCCGATCAGCCAGACGCTCCCAGAACTTCTGCTTCATGCACATGATGACGATGTGTCCGTCTGTGGTGGGGAAGTTCTGTGACGGCACCAGAGTCTGGTGCGCCGAGTCCGGCTGGCGCGCGATGCGGTAGCCTTTCAAGCTCCACACCGCGAGATAATTGAGCATAGAGATTGCGGTGTCGAGCAGGCTCACGTCGACGTCACAACCAATGCCGGTCTCACGCGCGCGCAGCACACCGATGAGGAGCCCGACGATCGAGGCAAGGCCGCCGGAGAAATCGACCACCGATACGCCGCATCTGGTCGGCGCCGTCCCTGGATCGCCACTGACGCTCATGAACCCGGCCAGCGCCTGCATGAGGAAGTCGTAACCCGGCTCGGCGGCGCGCGGGCCGGTGGTGCCGAAGCCGGTCAGTGCACAGCACACGATGCGCGGGTTGAACTCCTTCAGATTGGCATAGTCGAGCCCCAGCTTGGCCGGCAGGTCGCCGCGCGTGTTGGCGTAGACGGCGTCCGAGATGCGCACCAGCCGATGCAACACCTCCTGGCCCTGGGCCGTTCGCAGATTGAGCGTCAGCGATTTGGCATTGCGGTTAAGCGACTGGAAATACGGGCTGTCGCCGTCCGCGGCGAACGGCGGGACGGTGCGGGCTTCGTCGCCGCCGATGGTCGGATCCTCGACTTTGATGATCTCCGCGCCCAGATCGCCCAGCAGCGTCATGGCGTAGGGTCCGGCGCCCAGCTGGGTAAAGGCGAGAATGCGCACGCCAGCAAGTGGAAGTCCGGTCATCATTCTCTCACGCTCCGATCTCCGCCAATATGCGCACCGCCTCGATCTGTATCGTACCGCACACAATCGTGGTGACGCCGGCTTCGCGCCAGGCGGCCAAGCGATCACGCACCCGTTCCTTGGGACCGACAAGTGCGACCTCGTCAACGAAGGCATCGGGCACCGCGGCGGCCGCCTCGGCCTTCTTGCCACTGAGATACAGATCCTGGACTTGCTCTGCCATTGCCTCGAAGCCGTAGCGGCGCACGAGGTCGTTGTAGAAGTTCTTGCCGCGCGCGCCCATGCCGCCGACGTAGAGAGCGACGAACGGCTTGAGCGCGTTCCGGCACCCGTCGATGTCGTCACCCACGACCACGAGCACCGTGGGGGCAATGTCGAAGTTGTGCAGCCCCTTCCCTCCGCCGGCCTTGCGAAATCCAGCTGCGAGGGCGTCACGATAGACCTCGGGGTGGTACGGCGAGTACCAAATCGGCGCCCACCCGTCGGCGATCTCCGCCGCCAATTCGATACTCTTTGGCCCGATCGATGCGAGGTAAATTGGAATCTGCCGTCCGTACAGAATGCTCTTGAGCGGCTTCCCCAAACCGGACGCGCCGGGACCACGATACGGGATCTGGTAATACGCGCCCTGGTATTCCAGGGGTTGCTCCCGGGCCCAGATGCGGCGAATGATTTCGACGTACTCGCGCGTGCGCGCCAACGGCTTGCCGAACGGGACCCCGTGCCATCCCTCGATCACTTGCGGGCCCGACACCCCGAGCCCAAGCAGGAAGCGTCCGCCCGACAGCTGATCCAGTGTAGTGGCCGTAGTCGCGGCCATCGACGGCGTACGCGCCGCCAGCTGCATGACGCCGGTGCCGAGCTTGATCTGTTGCGTCTGTGCCGCAATCCACGCCAACGGCGTCACCGCGTCCGAGCCGTAGGACTCGGCACACCAGACGGAGTGGAACCCGAGCCGGTCGGCTTCCTTGATCAGTTCGATGTCGATCGCCAGTCGAGAACCGGAGTAGCCCAGGCTCAGTCCAAAGCGCATCTCCACACCTCTGGCGTCGTCCTATGCCGACGCGCCGGCGTGGTCAACTGCACGGCCAATGACGGCGGGCGGAGGACGCGAGTGTTTGGAACGACGGAGTGGCGAGCGGGGAGTCAGGCTGGGCAGCGGTTCCGAGATCACCTTTCAAGGCACCAAACTGTCGATTAGCGCACTTCAAACAGCGCCTCGGAAAACGAGTTGACGTTGCCGAGCGAGACTTCGGCGCGCAGAGTATAGACACCCGGGGTGGCGGAGGCAGGAACGCGCATGGTCTGCTGCGAGGTGAAGGTACCCGAGGGTCGGGGGACGTCCGAATGGAGGTCCGCGATCCCAACTCCAGCCTTGGTGATGATGCGGCGCTCGAGAATTTTCGCCATCGACGGGCCCGCCACGCCGTCCACTTGGTACGTGAGTACCAGTTGGACATCGCTGCCCGGGGCGACGCGGGCCGGTTGCACGGAGGCGGACAGCAGCCGGACTGCGGCGATGCCGCTTCCGGCGCGGCCGGCAGCGCGGCTTGGAGCGGCCGCGGTGTCGGCCTGGCTGAGCATGAAGAAGTGGGCGCGCAGGTAGGGCTCCCCGCGCTGCAGCACGCCCTCCGGCGAGCAGTCATTCGCGCCGGAGAACATCGTCCGGTACTCATTGCATTGCAGCTGGATTTCGCCGTCCGTGCTGTCGCCGGCGAGGCGCACCGGTAAGACATTCGTATCCAACCGGTTGATCCGCTCA
>JAGDMS010000475.1 GCA_017860575.1 Deltaproteobacteria bacterium
CTGCTGGCTGAGGACGTAATCAACATTGAGCATGGTCGGCAGCCGGGAGCCGCCACGCACGTCCACCATGACAATCGTGTCCGTCAGCACGAACGGATTGTTGAGGGTGAAGCCTGCCCCGGCGCCAAACACCGGCGGAGCGGTGTGCGGTTCGTTGTCGATCTCGATCTGCGCGGAGGTAAAGTTGTTGTCGTCAACCTGGTAGCCGCCGGCGGTATTGAGATACAGTTGGCCATTCCACGGGAGCGTTCGCCGGTAGTCGACATCCGCCTGCCCGCCGTAGAGCGTCTTGTCGCCCGTCGGAAAGCTCTGCTGTCCGCCGCGGGCGTCGAGAGTGGTCGTGAGCGTGCGAAAGAGCCGGTGAAGGAGCCCGACGCGTCCGGCATTCGTGGTCGTCACTCCCGCGTCCGAGTCGCTTTGCGAGAAATTGTAACGATAGTCTGTGGCGAAGTCGCTGTGATGATCGAGGTGGAGACCCTCATCGACGGAGAGATAGCTTCCCGGCGCGCTTCCCGTGCGGTCGAAGTAGTAGAAGATCGAGTCGAGACGCCGGTTGAGGGTCGGTCCGAAGTCGATGCTGTGCGCGGCGCGGACCGTGTGACTGTCGAAGACATTCGTGGGGTTGAGCGGATCGCTGACATCATTGAGTTCGTAGCGCAGGTCGAAGTCGGACGTCTCGCCGCCTTTGTGCGCATTGTACCGCACGATATTGCGCGTCTCATCGCGCTTGAACGGGCTACCGAACACGGACGAGTCCTCGTTCAGATGCTCTTGGCGGACGTCCAGCAGCGAGTTGAAATTCCGCAAGCCGTACTCCTTGAGGAAGTTGCCTTCGCGCAATTCGAAGATGCCTCCGTAACTTTCGAACGTCACGTCTGATCGTCCTCCGAATCCCTGCGTCAATGTCGTCTGATTCCGATTGGCAAACAGGGTGATCGGATACGTTTTCTCCGAGAAAAACAAGGCGTCCAGGGCATAGCCCGAGAGCGTTCCGTTCCCCACGCGCAGGGAGTTGTCGCTGACCGCGAGAGCTTCCTCTTGCGACAAACCGAAGGATCCTCCGAGGTTCAGCGTCAGCAATCGGGGATCGACGATGTAGACCCCGGTGGTACGCAGACCTACCCGTTCCTGGAAGAGGATCGTTTCGTACCTGGTTTGCGAGCGCTTGTCGTCCTGATTCTCCCAATCCAAAAAGAACGTGGTCTCCCCCTGCCACCGTCCGAGGCCCCAGCGGGATTGCGCGTTGACCGGACGTACCTCGCAGAGTGTCAGAATCAGGACTGCCCATCCCAGAGTGGCGCCTCGCGAGACCCATGTGCCCCTCATGTGCCCCCGCGTCCGGCGCGCGAGGCGGGCAGGGTTGAGGCACGGCGCGTCACGGTGCATCTCCGGCAGTATGGCAGTGCCGACACTGCGCGATGAGATCGGCGGTGACTTTGCCGTGGCACATGGCACAGTACTTCCCGCCGTAGATCTCAGCCGGCGGCATGGTGGAGGCACCGGCCGGCGTCTCGAACAGACTGGTATGACAGCTGGCGCACTCGACCCAGCGATGGGTCTTGTGCGAAAAGACGGTCCGCGACGCGGGTTGGGATTTCGGGGTCACCTCGATATCCAGATCGAGGACCTCCTGATGTTGTCTGGCCTTCTGCAGCGCCGGGTGGCAGCGCCCGCAGGCGCCGATCATGCCAAACGACACCGTACCATGGCAGGCACCGCAGTAGCGCCGCGAATGCGACTCGCCCGGTTTCAAGCCGTCCAGCTGGGCCTGCATCGGAAAGAGTTGCGGGTGACAATTGGCACACGCCAGCCATGTCGTGTGGGTCCTGTGCGAGAAGACGGACTTGAGCGCCGGCTGCGCCTTCGGCGTGAAGGGGACATCCAAATCGAGCGTCGGCTGATCCATCGTTTTCACGTCTCTGCCGGCACGCGGACCAATGAGCCTCTCCGCCACGGCGCGATCCCAATCGATGCGATCGTTCGGGTCTCTGGGCAGATTGCGCAGGTGGCACAGCAGGCATCCGGTGGCGATGTCGAACGCCACCTTCCCGTGGCAGGCGCCGCAGGCGCGTTCCCCATGCGCGGCGTCTGGCGCCAGCGGCGAGGCCCCTGGCTTCATCTCGAACAGGGTCGTGTGGCAATTGGGACACGCCAGCCATCCCCCGTGGGTCTGGTGCGAAAAGGTGACCCTCAACGCCGGATCGCTTTTCGGAGTGAGATCCACATCGAGTGCCAGGACATCCTGCTCAGCCGCGTCGGCTGCGATGCCGGGACGGGGCGCGATGATTTTTTCGGCGAGCGCGGCAACCCAGTCGGGGTCTCCGATCTGATTCTTCGGCAGGAGCCGCATTGCGTCGTCCCACGTGCTGAGCGCCGCACCGGCGCCCGCTTGCCCAGCACCCACCGTCTCCGGCGTTGGCGTCGGCGTCGGTGGAGCGGGGTGGCGCGGCTGGCGCACCACGGGCGCTGGCCGTGTCTCTTGTCCAGGCCGGGGAACGTCTTCAAACAAGAAAGCGAGGACGCGGTAGCGGCCCTCGGAACTGCAACCGGCAACGCTCGCCACCACGGCAAGCGCCGCAACCGACAGCCACGCAGCGAATCGCGTGCGGTTCACTGCGGGATGTGACAGCGCTGACACGTGTCGATGCCAAAGGCGAATTTGCCGTTGTGGCAGGCCCCGCAGGATTGGCCCTGCGCCATGGTCGCCATGGTCGGGTTGGCGCCACGCCGCATCGGAAACAGGTTGTCGTGACACGCGTAGCACTTGTACTTGATGCGATGCACCCAATGCGGGAAATAGGCCGGTGCGATCTTATCGGCGCCCGCCTGCCGCGAGTACACGATGTCCCCCAACGTGCTGGCCCATCCGAGCGAGCACAATGTCAAGAACCCGAGGAGAACACACAGAACCGGTCCGAGCGGTGCTCGTGTCACCATCACGTCATCCTGGCTGATCTAGGCCCGAGGAAGCAGCGTGCCAGACCTTACGCGGCTTCCTCGGGCAAAGTACACACTGCGATACCGACGACTAGACGTCGTGGCAAGTGAGGCAGATGGCGCCGCCGGCGGGATTGATCTTCAGGAATGGCGGAAAGGTGTTGTCGTGCGGGTTATGACATGATCCGCACTGCACGTTGCCCGCCGAATCGTAGTTGACCGCGGTGCCGGGCGGGACGGTCTTGAAATTCGTGAACCCCACGACCGCCGTCGGCTTGCC
>JAGDMS010000217.1 GCA_017860575.1 Deltaproteobacteria bacterium
TCCGCCACCTCCGCATTCCGCAGCCCCTGGCTCACGAACTGGATCACGTCGCACTCCCGCGACGTGAGCGGTTCGGCCGCGTCAGAACGGCGTTGCTTCTCGACGTGGGCTTGCAGCCCTCGCGGCATCCACACGCCGCCCCGGGCAACGGTCCGGATCGCCTGCAGCAGCGTGTCTGCCGTGTAGCGTTTGAAGACCACGGCACGAGCACCGGAGCGCACAGCCGCCGCCGCCTCGTACGTTTCCTGGCTGGCGGTGACGACGACGACGGACGCCAGCCGTGACAGCGCCTTGATCTCGCCGAGGCGACCTCGACGTCGCGTTCCTGCTGCAGCAGTGCGCGCATGCCCTGGCGAAAAAGGGCGTGATCATCGGCAATCGCAATGCGCAAGGGTACAGGGCTTGGCTGATCCTTGGCCACGGATCTGTCGTACATTGCTCACCTGGTCGACCAGGGACCGCGGGGAGAGGGTCGCACCCCGTCTGCCTCGGAGCCCTTTCGACCGCTAGAATATCCAGGGCCAAACGGATCTGCCAATCGGCCGAAGGTTGGATTTAGAGCACAACTTTCGGTTGAGAGAGGGGGGGACTACCGCCGGGTCAGGACGCTTCCTCACGCACGCCGATGATGCCGACGCGCGCAGCGTAGCGCGACAATTCGACGCGATCGCGAACGCCAACCTTGGAGAAGATGTTCACCAGGTGGGTCTTGACGGTCTGCTCGCTAATGAACAGCTTCGCCGCCACCTCGACGTTGCGCAGTCCCAGCGCGACCCAACGCACGATCTCACGCTCGCGCTGCGTCAGCACCTCACGCACGCCCACCTGCAGCGCCTTGGCCAGGTCCGCTTGCAGCGCCGCCGGCAACCACGCGCCACCGGCGGCAACGGTGCGGACAGCCTGCATGAGATCGGCCACCGCGAAGCGCTTCAGAATCACGCCGCGCGCCCCCGCCTGAATCGCCGCCATCGCGTCCTCCGGCGCCTCCGAGGCGGTCACCACGATCACCGCGGCCTTCTGCGCCAGCGCCGGGATCTCGCTCAGCGCGTTGCGCTCCATTTGCAGGTCGAGCAAGAGCAGGTCGCACGGAATGCGCTCCAGCAGCGGCGTCAGATCCGCCAATCGCGCGGTCTCGCCGACCACCTCGACGCTCGGCTGCAATGCCAGCACCGATTTCAAGCCGGCGCGAAACAGCGCGTGATCATCGGCCAGCACCACACGGATCGGCGGCACCGTTGCCGGCATCGTGTCTTCCTGGGGCCGCGCCGCGCGAGCGCGCTGGCGGCGCGGCTGCGGCTTGGCCTTTGCCGTGCGGCGAGGCGATGGCCGCCCCGTCCCGGAAGTCGCCGTCCGCTTCGCGCCAGTCTCCCACCGCATCGTTGCCTACCTCAATCCCCCGTCGTGTCCCCCGCCGCGGTGCCTCCAAGTGTGACACTCACCGCGGCCCATAGTCAATGGATAAATGTACGTACTTGCGCGCTTATCGCAACAGCAGGCAAGGATCACCACCACGCTGGAGCAGTCGGGCGGAATGAGCGAATGTCGTTGGTGGCGGAGTGCGGATCAGTGCTGTGCGAGCGGTACCCGCACGGGGCGTTCGGGCCGCGGGTCGAACGCAGCCAGGGCCCGTACCAGCCGCCGCACTTCCTCCTCCAACTCGGCGCAGGCAGCCTCGGCGCCGCGGCAATCGCCGGAGCGCGCGACGGCCTCCAGCCGGGCGGCGGCGGCGAAGGTACGGTCGGCCATAAAATACGCGGCGCTGCCTTTCAGGCGGTGGGCGGTATGCTCGATGGCGCCCAGATCATGGCGCGTCAGCGCAGCGCGCAGCGCGGCGAGAAGCCGGGGAGATTCCTCGAGAAACATGCCCGCGAGTTTCTGCAACTCGCGCTTGTCGCCACCCAGGCTGCGGAGCAACTTCCTCCAGCCGAAGATGGCAGCGGCGTCACTGTGCGGTTCGCGCTGGTACATCGTCCTGCTCTCAAAGCAAGGGCCATACCACCCATCCCACACCTCACTGCGCCCCCCTAAGCGAGTAGTTAGTGTACCGTAATGTCAAAAAACTGCAAACGCGACGGGCAATTGTCGGACAAGGGGTGAGCGCCGCCACAGAAGGGGGGCTGGGAGCAAACCATTCCCGCGGCAAAGATCCAGAGTGCGTTCAACCCCACGTTCACCCACAGCAAATCAAACCACCACGCCCGGTCCGCGCACGGGTCCCTTCCTCCTCAGCACTTGCGCGAACGAGTGAACGTCAGAACGGGGGCCGCTGCGCCGCCGACAGTTGCGAACCAGAACAAATTGCGATTAAGTGAACGAACTCCTATGCGGAGAGGTGCGTGAGTGGACGAAACGGCACGCCTGGAGAGCGTGTGTACCCACAAGGTACCGTGGGTTCGAATCCCACCCTCTCCGCTTTTTGTCCCCGCACCCGTGCGCCGACGCAGCTGCTCGCCGGCGGCACTGGACGCGCGGCGGTGAACGTGCGAACATCAGCCAGTCGATGAGTGCAGGTAGTGGTCACGAGCGATAGCTAGGTCCCGCGCAAGAGCGCGTCGCGAACTCCGTCAGGTCCGGAAGGAAGCAGCGGTACCGATTGCTTCTCTGTGCCGCGGGGAAACCTAGCTATCGCTGGTGGCCACTCGGCGTGCCGGCAGACGGCATATGGCATGAGGCGTATCGCTTGTCGCTGGAAACGGCAAGAATTCTCAGTCGAACGTTGCACCGAAACACCATAAGCTATCAGCTATGAACCATCTCCCATGAGTTACCTGGTTCTCGCCCGGAAGTGGCGGCCGCAGACGTTCGAAGACATCGTCGGGCAGGAGCACGTCGCCCAGACGCTGACCAACGCCATCCGCAGCGGCCGCGTGGCGCACGCCTTCCTGTTCACCGGCGTCCGCGGCGTGGGCAAGACCACGGCGGCACGCGTCTTGGCCAAGGCACTCAACTGTGTCAACGGCCCCACGCCCACGCCTTGCAACACCTGTGTCAACTGCCAGGAAATCACCGCCGGCAGCGCGGTGGACGTCCTGGAGATCGACGGCGCCTCCAATACCGGCGTCGATGATGTGCGCGAGATCATCGAGAACGTGCGCTACCAGCCGGCCAAGAGCCGCTTCAAGATCTACATCATCGACGAGGTGCACATGCTGTCCACCAGCGCCTTCAACGCCCTGCTGAAGACGCTCGAGGAACCGCCGCCGCATGTGAAGTTCATCTTCGCCACCACCGATCCGCACAAGGTGCCGCACACGATCCACTCCCGCTGCCAACAGTACGACTTCAAGCGTATTCCGTTCCGGCTGATCGCCGACCGCCTGGCGCACATCGCCCGCAGCGAAGAGATCACCGTGAGTCCTCAGGCGCTGGCCCTGATCGCCCGCGAGGGCGAGGGCAGCATGCGCGACGCGCAATCCCTGTTCGACCAGGTCATCGCCTTCGCCGGCAAGAATATTCGCGACGAGGACGTCATCTCCGCCTTGGGCCTGGTCGACCGCAAACTCCTGTACGGCACTGCCGAGGCGATCCTGGAGCACAACGCGGCCCGCGCCCTCGAACTGCTCGATCAGCTGCACCTGTACGGCTACGACATGCGCCGCTTCGCGCGCGAATTGCTCGAGCACTTCCGTAACCTCGCCGTCGCCCGGCTGCTCCCGACCCTCGATCTGCTGCCGGAACTACCGGACGAGGAACGCGCCGAGGTGCAGCGGCAGGCGCAGCAGTGGAGCACCGAGGATCTCGACCGCGCCTTCCGGCTGCTGCTCAACGCCGAGAACGAGGTCGGTCGGGTACCCTACCCCAAGCTCGTTCTCGAGATGACCGTCATCAAGCTCGCGACGCTCACACCAGTTGTGGCCGTAAGCGAGTTACTCGACCGCATCGATGACCTGGAACGGCGTATGCACGGACGCCAGCCGACAGGCACGGACGTCAGCCCGCAACGCCCCGCGGCCACTGAACCATCGGCAGCACCGCCGCGCCGCGCGGCGACAACACAGCGGCAGCCCGTCGCGGCGGCCGCGGAACCGGCCGCCGAAAGCGCTCCGGGGGCGCAGCCGAACGACGCGCAAGGCTGGGACCAATTTCTCACCTTCGTCGGCAAGCAAAAAATCACTCTGCTCCCGTACCTGCAGAACAG
The DNA here is from genome assembly GCA_017860575.1 of Deltaproteobacteria bacterium. Taxonomy (GTDB): domain Bacteria; phylum Desulfobacterota; class Binatia; order HRBIN30; family HRBIN30; genus JAGDMS01. The sequence continues at coordinate 4,139 of JAGDMS010000217.1, forward strand.
CGAGCCGCTCAGTTGTGGCGGCGCGGACCTCGTGCTGAGCGTACCCCGGGGCTATTACTACGACTATCTGGTCCAGCGCGGGCAGACCCAGTTGGTGGCGGACCTGGCGCAGCGATTCTTTGGCCGGCCCATGCGGGTAACCGTCAAGGCGGCCGATGCCGCGTCCGAGCCCGAACCCGTGGCCGCGCCGCAGCCTGCCGCGTTGCACGAGGCCGCGCTCGGCAACCCGGCCGTCCGCGCGGCGGTCGAAATTCTCGGCGGCGAGGTACAGGAGGTCAAGGCGCGGCCGCGGCGCGAGCGAGGAAGCACATGAGCAAATCATTCGGCCCACTGGGCAACATCGTCAAACAGGCGCAGGAACTGCAGGAGCGCTTGGCCCGCATCCAGGAGGAGGCGGCGGCCAAGACCGTCGAGGCCACCGCCGGCGGCGGCATGGTGACCGTGGTCGTCAGCGGGAGATTGCAGGTGATGGACATCCGCATCGATCCCGAGGTGCTCAAGAGCGGCGACACGCAGATGCTACAAGATCTCCTGGTTGCCGCGGTGAACAAGGGCATCCGTAGCGCCCAGGAGTTCATGGCCGAGGAGATGAAAAAGGTCACCGGCGGCCTGCAGATCCCGGGATTGACGGGATGAGAATTCTAGACGACAGAGGACAGAGAACAGACGACAGACATCTGTCCTCCGTTTGTCCGTCCTCTGTGTGTCTGTCCTCTGTCGTCTCCGCTCATTGATCATGTCCGCCCTGCCCCCTCCCCTGGCGCGTCTCATTCAAGAACTCGTCAAACTCCCCGGCATCGGGGAGAAGACGGCGACCCGGCTGGCGTTCCATCTGCTGCGCACCGAGCGGCGCGACATCGACTTGCTGGCCGACGCGCTGGTCAAGATGCGCGAGGAAACCAAGCTGTGCTCGGTGTGCCTGGGATTGACCGCGGTGGATCCCTGCGACTTGTGCAGCGATCCGCAGCGCGACGCCGGCTCGATTTGCGTCGTCGAGCGACCGGCGGATCTCATCGCTCTGGAGCGCTCCGGCCAGTTCAAGGGGCGCTACCACGTCCTGCACGGCTGCCTGGCGCCGCTCGACGGCATCGGTCCGGACGACTTGCGCGTGGCGGAGTTATTGCGCCGACTGCAAGACGGCAGCGTGCGCGAGGTGGTGATCGCCACCAACCCCACCGTCGAAGGCGAAGCCACCGCGCTCTACCTGGCGCGCCTGATCAAGCCGATCGGTCCGCGCGTCACGCGCATCGCGCACGGATTGCCGATGGGCGCCGACGTCGAATACGCCGACTCGGGCACCCTGGGCAAGGCCCTCGAAGGCCGCCGCGATATGTAAGTGCGCGTCAGGTTCTTTCGACGTCCGCCGTCAGCAGGCGGACCAACTCCTTCTTCTTGAACTTACCCGGGCCAATGCGTGGAATGTCGTCCAAGAAGACGATACGCGAGGGCACCTTGTGTGGCGCCAGGTGCTGGCGCGCGTAGGCGCGAATGGCATCGGCCGTCGAGTCGCTACCGGCCGCCGGCGTGATCGCGGCAACCACCCGTTCCCCCTGATCCGCATCGGGGACACCCACCACGGCGACCTCCTGCACCGCCGGGTGCCGCTGCAGGCAGTCCTCGATCTCCACCGCGCTGACCTTGAACCCGCGCGTCTTGATGATGTCGACCGAGATGCGCCCGATGATGCGAAACAGACCGTCCGCCTCGCGCCGCGCCAGGTCGCCGGAGCGCAGGTATCCATCGAGAAAAGCCCGTCGCGTGTCCTCCGGCCGGTTCCAATAGCCAGAGAACAGATTGGGTCCGTGAATCGCGATCTCACCATCACTGTCGTCGGGCACGTCAATCAGCCGGCCACCGTCCGCCGCCGCAGGATCAACAAGGCGGACCTCGATGCCCGGCAGCGGCACACCAACGGTGCCGGCCCGGCGCGGGCCGGAGAGGGAAGTGGCGAGAACGAAACCGCACTCCGTCATGCCGTAGCGGTCGTGCAGTTCGGTGCCGAAGCGCTCGCGAAAGCGTTCGACGGTCGCCGCCGGCAGCGGCGCTGAACCCGACACCCACAGGCGCATATGGCGCAGGTCGTGCGCGGTGGTCGCGGCCTCGGGAAGCGCCAGCAAACGGTTGTACATCGTCGGGACGCCGAAGAACATCGTGGCGCGAAGGCGCGCTAGATCGGCGCACACGTCTTCGGCAACGAAGCGGGGCCGCAGGATGACGCTCGAACCCACCAGCCAGGAGGTGAGGATGCCGAGCCCCAGGCCATGCAGATGAAAGCAGGGCAGCGTCAAGAGCAAGCGGTCCTGGTCCGTCCAGCGCCACGCCCGCGCCACCGTGGTCAGGTTGCTGAGCAACGCGTGGTGCGCAAGCACCGCCCCTTTCGGCCGGCCAGTGGTGCCGGAGGTGTAGACAACCAGCGCGGGCGCCGCGGGGTCAACCGGTGCGGAAGGGCGAGAAATGTCGCCGCAGCCGTCAACCGAGGTCCCCAGCAGGGACAACCCCGGCAGCCGCGCCGTCGCAACCATGGCGGCATGCTCCCGCTCCAGCAGCGCCATGCGGGCTCCGGAATCGGCGAGCACGTACAGCAACTCGTCCTCTGTATACGCGGGATTCAGGGGCACCAGCACGCCACCGGCGTGCAACACGCCGACGACCGCCGCCACCAACTCAGGCGAGTTCCGCAGTCCCACCGCCACCCGATCGCCCACCCGCAACCCGCGTTCCGTCAAGCCGCAGGCGATGGCCGCCGCTCGCGCGCCCAGGTCGCGGAAGGAATGCTCCGTACCATCGTAGAGGATCGCGGTTGCCGAGCCGCAACGGGCAACCGTGTTGCTGAGCGCGTCCCCGAGCGAGGTCATCGGCCGCCACTCTAACGAGCGCGCCCCAGGGCAACAAGCTGCGGGCCGCGTCCCGCGGTGGACTTTCGCGGGCGCCCCGGTAGCATGCGGGCATGGATCGCTGGCAGGATCGGTATTCCGCACAGCTGGTCGACGCGGCAACGGCGGTGCGCCATGTGTCGCGCGGCCATCATGTCTTTGTCGGCTCCGGCTGCTCCGAGCCGCAGGGGCTGGTCGCGGCCCTGGTGGCGCGAGGCGACGAACTCGCCGACACCGAGATCATCCACATCCTTACCCTCGGCGTCGCCCCCTACACCGCGTCGAAGTTCAGCGGGCGTTTTCGTCACAACGCCTTTTTCATCGGCGACAACGTGCGCGATGCCGTCCTGGAGGGACAGGCGGACTACACGCCGGTTTTCCTGTCGGAGGCGCCGCGCCTGTTCCGCTCCGGCCGTGTCCGGATCGACGTGGCCTTGATCCAGGTGTCGCCACCCGACCGCAACGGCTACTGCAGCCTCGGCATCGCCGTCGATGTGGTGCAGGCCGCCGCTGCGAGCGCCAAGCTCGTCATCGCCGCCGTCAACCCGCGCATGCCGCGCACGCACGGCCGCAGCTTCATCCGTGTGCATGACATCGACTACCTGGTGGAATGCGACGACCCCATTCTCGAACTCGCGCCGTCGCAACCGAACGCCGTAGCAGACCAGATCGGGCAGTTCATCGCCGACCTGATCGAACCCGGCGCCACCTTGCAGATGGGAATTGGCAGCATTCCGCACGCCGTCCTGCGCTGTCTCGGCGACAAGGAGGACCTCGGGCTGCACACGGAGATGATCTCCGACAGCGTCATCGCCCTGTTGCAGCGCGGCGTGATCACCAACCGCCGCAAGGCACTTCACCCGGGCGTCTCCGTCACCTCCTTCTGCATGGGCACGCGACGGCTGTACGATCTCATCGACGACAACCCCGCCTTCGGTTTCTACCCCAGCGACTACGTCAACGATCCGATGATCATCGGGCAACACGAACGCGTGGTCGCGATCAACTCCGCGCTGCAGGTCGACCTCACCGGCCAGGTCTGCGCGGATTCGATCGGCCACCGGTTCTACAGCGGCATCGGCGGGCAGGTGGACTTCATGCGCGGCGCCGCCCGATCGGCCGGTGGCAAGCCGATCATTGCCCTGCCGTCGACCGCCCGGAACGGCAGCGTCTCCCGTATCGTCCCCGTCCTCAACGAAGGCGCCGGCATCGTCACCACGCGCGCCGACGTCCACTACGTGGTCACCGAGTACGGCGTCGCCGACCTGCACGGCCGCAACGTGCGGGAACGCACGCTGGCACTGGTCAGCATCGCGCATCCCGACTACCGCAACGACCTGCTGGCCGCGGCCAAGGCGCGACGGTTCGTGTACGCGGAACAGATCCCGTTCCCGGCCGAGGGTCTGCCCTATCCGAAGGAGCTGGAACGCTGGGTCGCGTTCCGTGACGGCGGCGACATCTTCTTCCGACCGCTACGCCCGTCGGACGAACGCCTGTTACGCGACCTCTTCTATTCGCACTCGGCCGAAACCGTGTACATGCGCTACATGACGCCGGTCAAGAAACTGTCCGTCCGCCAGATCCAGGAGTTCGTCACGCTCGACTACCAGTATCGCATGGCGATCGGCGGATTTGTGGTCCGAGGTGACACCGAAGAGATGATCGCCGCGGCCCAGTACGTCGTCGACCGCCAGACCAATCTGGCCGAGGTGGCGTT
>JAGDMS010000218.1 GCA_017860575.1 Deltaproteobacteria bacterium
AGCGTCCCCATCGAATGCAGTGGGTGGGTCCCAGCGTCTCGTGCGATTCCTTTGTACGACCCTCTGCAACGCGACGTCGATGCCGATGTGGTCGTCATTGGCGCCGGCCTGACAGGCGCGTCAACAGCGCTGCATCTCGCTGAGCGCAAACTCAACGTCGTGGTGCTCGAGGCCCGCCAGCCGGCCTGGGGTGCCTCTGGGCGCAATGCGGGAATTGTCCTCCCGTTCTTGCTGGGCTCCCTCGACCAACTGCAGAGCTGGCCGGATCAGGGTCGGCGTTTCGTTGAGACCTTCGTCGCCAACCGAAATATCGTATTCGAGATTTGTGCTCGGCATGGAATTGACGGAGACGCGGAGCAGTCAGGCTTCCTGCAACTGGCGCGTCGGCCGTCTGCCAAACCGGGCTTGGAGCGCGAAGCCCGCCCGTGGAAGAAGTTCGGATACGACGTCGAGTTGGTTGGCGCTGAAGGGCTCCGGGAACTCACCGGAAGCAACGTATATCAAATCGGTTTGCGCTGGCGTGACGGCGGCCGCGTCAACCCATTTCTGTTCACCAATGGCATGATTACGGCGGCGATTCGCTTGGGTTGCCGGGTGTTCGGAGGCTCTCCGGTCACTGCGTGTGAGAAGTCCGGTGAGCGCTGGCTGGTCCGGACGGCGAACGGAAGTGTCCGAACCCAGAAAGTCATCTTATGTACCAACGGACACAGAAACAACACCTTTTTCCCGGAGCTGGCTGCCACGAATTATCCCTTGGTGGCGTGCGGTCTAGCGACCAAGCCCCTCAGTGAGGCGCTGCTGAAACAGATCAATCCCTCGGGCATTGCGTTGGAGCAGTTTCCCACCGCCCTCTTCCCGCTCGTGATCGACGGCCGTAAACGCCTGCTCACGTCGACAATCCCCGGGCCATGGCAGGCTCAGAGGGCAAGCCTGTACATGTCCTATTTCCGCCGCTACCTGCGCCGAACGTATCCCCAACTCGATCTGGACGAGATCGAGCTCGAGTCATATTGGACCGGGATGACCGAGAGCTCATCCTCGAAATATCATTATGACTATCCCAAGATTTATGATCTCGCCCCCGGCGTGACGGCTCTTGCCAACCTGGGGACATGGGGAAACGTCTTGGGACCGCTGCTGGGAATGAACTTCGCGCAGGCGCTGGCCAGCGAACGGCCCGGCGACCTGATGCTCCCGGTCGAGCGCCCGTGCGCGGTCAAGTCGCCAAAGGCGTTTGAATGGAAGATCCGGTATGTCTTGATACCGCTGGCACGGGTGGCAGACCGTTTGGGCTTTTTGTAGCGCAGCGAGAACTGGGGATGGCGCCCCCTATTACGCGACGCTCACCACCGGATTTTGCAGCGCTCCGATTCCACTGATCTCGATACGGACGACGTCACCGGGTTGGAGGAATCGTGGCGGCGTGCGCCGGAAACCGACTCCGCCGGGGGTGCCGGTACTGATCAAGTCCCCGGGTTCGAGCGTGATCCCCGCGGAGATGTACTCGATCAAGGTCGGAACATCGAAAATCAGGTTGCCGGTGTCGGAATGCTGCAATTCGTCACCGCTGACGATGGTGCGCAAATCGAGCCCGCTCGGATCGGGTATTTCATCGGCGGTGACCAGCACGGGCCCCATCGGCGCGAACGTGTCGAATGATTTTGCTATGCAGTGGCCGCTCCGTTGCTGGTAATCGCGCGCGCTCACGTCGTTCATGATGGTATAGCCGGCCACGTAGCGCAGCGCCTCGTGGCGGGTGACCCGTTTGGCGCGTGTGCCGATGACCACGGCCAGCTCCCCTTCGTAATCGACCATCGCGCTGGTGGGTGGAATCTCGATGGCAGCCCCGGGACCGATCACGGAAGTGCAGGCTTTGGAGAAGACCACGGGAGCGGCGGGTATGGGCGTGCCGGTTTCCTCGGCATGGTCGCGGTAGTTGAAGCCGATGGCGAGAATCTTTCCTGGTCGTGGAATTGGTGCTAGCGGCTGGAGTTGGTCCGCGGCGATCAAGCCGCTTCCATCTTGCAGCGCACGCACCACGGCCTCGCGAGCCGTGGCCAGTGCGTTCGCCCCGGCAGCAAGCAGGGCCAGCATCGTTTGCGGGAGTGTCGGCGCTGCCACTGCGAAGTCCACAATGCCGCGTGCCGTTTCGGCGCCAATGCGTGATCGCCTGTTATGGAGGAATGTCAGTAAGCGCATGATGTCCTCTCGTGTTTGCGCGGTGACTGGGCCCGCGTCATTGTGCCGGAGGTACACGCTCCAAAAAACTAACCGATGGGAGGGAAGGGCGAGCGTGCATCGCCCAGCGGTTGGATCGCGGCAATCTGGCGATCCTGCACACGCGCCAGAAACACCAGGGCCGACACGGCTCCGATGAGCGCAAAGAACATGTCGGATTGTGTGTCCCACGGATCTCCCTGTGTACCGAGAAACTCGTCGGCCCCTTGCCCAAGTGCCAGCGCGGCGGTCCATTCGACGAATTCGTACATCGCGCTGATTGCCAGGACGATGCAGACGATTACGAATTGCAGCATCCTGCGCCCTGCTACATAGCCGCCACGGATCAGGATCTCACGGGCGACGAGCGCCGGAACACATCCTTGGAAGAAGTGGCCGAGTTTGTCGTACGGGTTTCGATGCAGGTGGAGAAGCCGCTGAAGGAGAAAGCCCACTGGCACGCGTGCATATGTGTAGGCCCCTCCGACCATGAGGACGACCGCATGCACGAAGATGCACCAGTAGAGCAGGCTTGTTAGCGGAAAACGGCGATGCGTTGCCCACAGCACCGGCAACGCGACGACCACCGGGAACACCTCGAGGCCCCAAGTCGTGCGGTCGTAGGGGTGCGCGCCGGAAATCGCCAGCAGTGTGACGAGAACGACGGAGGCAACGACAAGCGTTCGCGTACCGGGAGATGACACTCGCATGTGCACTGCGCTGACGTTGTAGAAAAAGCCGGTGGTGGTTCGCAACCGGTTCCGCCGGAATTGACCGTGGTGCGGTCCTTGTCGCTCGTGATGCTGCGGCGACGCTGGCGGGCCTGTGCCTGAATCGCTAGGGTAACCGGCACAGGAGCGACGGGTGAGCACTGCCGATGTCGTCATCATCGGCGCCGGATTTGCCGGCGCCGCGACCGCGTACCAGCTGACCAGGCGGGGGGTGCGCAACGTCCTCGTGCTCGAGCGCGAGGCCGTTGCGGGTGTACACGCGTCCGGGCGTAACGCGGCTTTGGCGTTTCAGGTGTTGTCGGATAGCGCTGAAGCCCGTCTCGCTGTGGAAGGCGCGCGGTTCATTGCCGACCCGCCGGAAGGTTTCACCGCCCTTGCGCTCCTGCGGCGCACCGGCTCGCTGCTGGTGGCTGACACCGCCGGCGTGGCGCAATTGCACCGGTCAGCGCGTGCGGCGGCGGCGCTTGGCCTTGGTTGCCAGGTGATTGGTGTTGACGACGCGGTGCGGCGTGTCCCGGCATTGGCGCGGGCCCCGTTTGCCGCGGCGTTTTGGAATCCGTACGACGGGGTGGTCGACATTCACGAATTGCTGCAAGGCTACCTCGCCGCCGCCCGGAGCGCGGGGGCGCGCATCGAGTACCGCTGCAGCGTGACCGGCATGCGCCTGGAAGGCGGCCGTGTGAGCGCGCTGGAGACCGCGCATGGCAGAGTGGAAACGCGCTGCGTGATAAATGCGGCCGGGGCCTGGGCGGGGGATGTGAGCGAGTTCGCCGGTATCGGCACGCAGACCGTGGCGCCTCGACGGCGACACCTATTTCAGACAGTGGCGGACGTTCCGGTGGGGCGCGACTGGCCCTTCGTCTGGCACAACGATCTCGACGTCTACTTTCGCCCCGAGGGCGATGGTCTGCTGATGAGTCCCTGCGATGCGACACCGCATCCGCCGCGCGAGCCGGTCGTGGATGGCGCTGCGGCCCAGCTCCTGGCGGAAAAGATCGCCCGCGCTTTTCCCGCCCTGGCCACCGTGCGTGTCGCCTCGGCCTGGTGTTGTTTGCGCACCTTCGTGCGCGACGAGCGCTTCGTGATCGGCCGGGACCCCGACGTGGACGGGTTGGTGTGGGTCGCGGCACTGGGCGGGCACGGGATGACGACGAGTCCGGCCGTGGGCCGGCTGGGTGCGGCGGCGGTGCTCGGCGAGGCGAGTGCGGAACTCGACTACTTCTCTCCCGCACGCTTGCGACACTGACGGAGATTGGGGTTGTGTCAACGCAGCAATGTTGCGCCCATTTGATATATCTTGACGAACGGCTGACTTTTGCGGCATGAACCCCGGCGTCATGTCCTTCGGACCCACGGCCTTACCCAAGATGATGATCGGCTTCGTCGTGCGCCGCTGCGCCGTCGAGGTCGGACACCAGCCTTCCCCGGAGGAATTTGCGGCATGGGCCAACGGTGGTGGCGGAAGCCGCAGTCTATTCGGACGTCCGATTACCGTTGACGAAGCCCGGCTCATTCTGCGCCACCCGGGGCGGGTGGTGACCGCGCGCAGCGCCGCGCCAGCCGAACGCTTCGTTGCGGACGATGGCATGCCCAAGCCAGCCGCAGCCGGCACGGTGATTTCGCTGCAGACGGTGCGGGCGAAGCTGAAGGCGCGAGCGCAGTGATTGGCCCGGAGACAGCAGGCAACCCCCAGGCCCCCACGCCCTCAAGCCCACAGTTTGCTGAAGTCTGATTGCCGCATTGCATGCGTCCTCGGGATCTCGCTGCGCTGGAATTTGACCACGTCCGCAACCGTCTGGCGGACTTTGCCTGCGCGTCGGCGGGCAAGGAAGCGTGTCGGGCGCTGGTGCCGACGGGCGAACGCGTGCAGGCCGAGCAGGCTCTGGAGGCGGCGTGGCAGTGTTTCCGGCTCCTCGAGCAGGAAGGCACCATCCCACTGGCGGAGTTTCCCGACGTCCGCGCGTCATTGCGGACGGCCGCACGGGACGGCGCCGTTTTGGACGGCAAATCCCTGGTCGAGATTCGGCAGGTGCTGGCCAGCGCGCAAGAGACCAGGGCCTTCTTCAGAAGACATACGAGGAGTTTCCCGGCGCTAGCGTCGTTGCCGGATCTGTTGGCGCCGCTGCCTGAGCTGCATCAAACCTTGATGCGCGCGCTGGATGACAATGGCGATGTCAGCGACGACGCCAGCGACGAACTTGCCGAAGTGCGCCGCACGATCCGACATTTGCGGGCGAGGTTGACCCGACGCCTGGAGGACCTCCTGACACAGCCGACCATGGCGGAGCTGCTTGGTGATCGCTACGTCACGCTGCGCAACAACCGCTTTGTCATTCCAGTCAAGACCGCGATGGCCAGGCAGTTCGATGGCGTGGTGCAGGACCGGTCGGCTTCGGGTGAGACCGTCTTCATTGAGCCCCTTTTCGCGGTTGAACTGAACAACCACCTTCTGATGGCCAGTAAGGAAGAGGAGTGGCTGGCGCACCGGATTCTCGGTGATCTGACCGCGGTGGTGCGGGCCGAGCACGACACCCTCGCGGCCACATTCGCGGTGCTGGTGGAAACGGATGTGCTCCTTGCCCGCGCGCGGTTTGCGCAGCACTACCGCTGCACCCAGCCGCGTTTCGCTCAGGAACTATTGCTCAGATCGGCACGCCACCCGGGCTTGCTCTGTGCGGGGCGGGACGTGATCCCCGTCGATCTGGTGCTCCCAGCCGGCAAGCGTGTCCTGGTCATCACCGGCCCCAACACCGGCGGCAAGACCGTGGCGCTGAAGACATTGGGGTTGGTGGCGCTCATGGCGCAGAGCGGCATCCTCATTCCGGTCGCCGAGGGTGGCTGCCTGCCGTGTTTTCAGGCCGTCTACGCCGACATCGGCGACGAGCAGAACGTCGAGCGCAATCTGTCGACGTTTTCGGCGCACGTCGCCAATCTGACCGCAATCATCGAGCAGTGCCGGCCACCATCGCTCGTCTTGCTCGACGAGCCCGGCGTGGGCACCGATCCAGACGAAGGAGCCGCGTTGGGCATCGGTATGGTGCAGGTGTTGGAGAACGCGGGTGCGCACGTCGCCTTGAGCACGCACTACGCGCCGCTGAAGGTGTTTGCGTTAAGTCGGGACACTTGCGTCACGGCGGCCGTCGACTTTGACGTCGAAGCCATGGCCCCGCGCTATCGGCTGGTCTACCACTCGATCGGCGAGAGTCTCGCGCTGCCGATCGCGCAGCGGCTCGGGCTGCCGGTGTCCGTGCTCGACGCGGCGCAAGCGGCGCGATCACAGCAGGCCCAAACGCTGGCGGCGGCGACGGCGCGCCTGGAGGAAGCCCGCCGTCGGTACGAAGAGCGCCTGGCCGAGGTGGAGGCACGCGCCCGCGGCGCGGCGCAGGCGGAGGAAGATGCCACGCGCCTGCTGGAGGAATTACGGGCGCAGCGCCGGCAGCGGTGGGCGGAGGAGTTGCGCGCCGCGCGCGAGTTCGTGCACACCCTGCGCGATGAAGGCCGTGAATTGCTGGCTGCCGTCGAACGTGGCCGGGTCGACCGGCGCACGTTCACCCGCTGGGTGCACGAGCGCGAGGCGGCGATTGCGGGGCACGCCAGCGAGCATGTCGAGCCACCGGTGGTCACAGCTCCGCCGCAGATTGGCGATCAGGTCGAAGTCGTGGAGACAGGAATTCGCGGGCAGTTGCTCAGCATCGAGGGCGACCGGGCACGCATCCAGCGTGGCAGCCTGCGCTTCGAGGTTCCGACGGAACAATTGCGGCGCATGGGCCCACAACCCGCCGCGGCCGTTGAGGTCCGCCTCGCGGCCGCTCCCGACGAGACGCCGCAGGAGATCTCGTTGCTGGGGCTCCGCGCCAAGGAGGCGGTAGCTCAACTCGATCGGTTTCTCGACCGGGCGACGCAGGCACAGCATCGGTCGGTGCGCATCATCCACGGGCTCGGCAGCGGGGCGTTGAAGCGTGCGGTCGAGGAGTATCTCTCGACCTCGCCCTACTGCGCCAGCTTTCGCTCCGCCGAGCCGCGCGCAGGCGGCATCGGGGTGACCATCGCGACGCTTGCGTCGGAATGACCGCGACCCACGACACACCACCGAAGGCTACCGCGTGCGCACGCGGAAACGCGATTCCAGCGGGTTGCCGAGAACGTATGCGTGCACCCTACGGCGGGTATCCTCAACTTCCCTTCGGTAGCCCAAGCACCTGCATGGCAATGATCCCACGCATGATTTCCGAGGTGCCGGAAGCGATGCTGGTTGCGGGCGAGCCGAGAAACACGCGCTGCACCCATTGCGCCGGATCGAGGTTCTCACTGTGTGCCGCGGGCGTGTCGTAGAGCAGACCTTCCGAACCGACGATCGACATGGCGATACGCGCCATTGCCTGAGTCAGGTCGGTCCAATGCAGCTTGACGATCGAGGCCTCCGGACCGGGCATGCCCATGCGCAGCAACTTGTCGAGGATGCGTTGACAGGTGTGGCGGAAGGTCTCGACACCGAGGTAGACGTCGGCCAGTGCCTGCCGCAGCACCGGGTCCCGGTCGGCGCCGCGCTCGCGTGCCAGGCGCATGAGATCGTCGCGGCCTTTGGTGAGGATGATCTGCATTTCAACGACGTACAGAATACCCCGCTCGTTTTGTAGGGCGGCCGTGGCCACCTTCCACCCGTTGTTCAACTCTCCGAGCAGATTCTCGCGGGGGACCTGCACGTTCTCGAAGAAAACCTCATTGAACTCCGCCTGCCCGCCGATCTGACGCAGGGGCCGCACGGTGATGCCGGGACTGCGCATGTCGACGAGCAAGCAGGAGATACCTTGACGGCGGCTGGATTGCGGATCGGTGCGGCAGAGTGCCATACACCAGTCCGCGTGGTGCGCCAGTGTCGTCCAGACCTTTTGCCCCTCGAGGACAAAATGATCGCCCTCCAGTGTTGCCTTGGCGCGCAGGGAGGCCAGATCGGAGCCGGCACTGGGTTCGGAGAATCCAAAACACCACAGGTCCTCGGCCGTGAGGATGCGCCGTGCGAAGCGGCGTTTCTGTTCCTCGGTGCCGAAGGCGATCAGCGGCGGGCCGGCGATGCCAATGCCCAGGTGTCCGATGATCTCCGGTGCCCGTGCGCGCGACATCTCCTCGGTGTAGACGATCTGCTCTGGAATCGATGCGCCGCGACCGCCGTACTCCACCGGCCAGGTGATGCCGACCCAACGCGCCTCAGCCAATTTGCCCTGCCACGCGCGCAGTCTGGGCACCCGCTCGGCTTCCGGTAGTTTCGTGGCATTTTCGGGCCGCAGTTCATCCGGAATGTTGCTCGCCAGCCAATTCCGCAGTTCGAGGCGAAAGGCCTCCAGTTCCCGATTCTCCATGGGGACAGTTTGTAAATGGATGGGACCAGTGCGTCAATGTCCGCCGGGCGTTTGCGCCCAGGCGTTGGCGTAACCTCTTCCCAAATCCGTATGAGAAACGTAGTATGCGCCCCACGTCTTCCCTTGAGGCATGTGGACAAGTGACGAGTAGACTGCCGGGGGTACGTGCGGTTGGCTAGGGTGGCGCCGCTGTGAAAATGAGTGTAATGAACCTTCCCGCGTTGGTGCGTATCATGTCTTGGGATTTTGTTCGTGTTGCCGTCAGTCTCGGTGCGTTCGGCATACTGTTCGTTACGGCG
>JAGDMS010000219.1 GCA_017860575.1 Deltaproteobacteria bacterium
ATGGCGGTTGGACGAGTCATTCACCCTCGACTACGCCTATGACCGCAGCAACGTCCGGGAGGCGCCGCCCATCGCTCAGTTGCACACGGATGGCAGTGGTTATCTGGGCAGCTACGTCACCAGTGAGCGTGAGGACGAGCTGGCACTCAGCTATTCGCTTCCCTCGGAAACCCCTGCGCCTTTGGGGATCGGGCGAAGCGAAACCGACGTCGAGTCTTTTGGACATACGCTCACCGCAGATTGGCAGCTCGGATCCATGGGTGGGGCGAGCAACCTCGCAATAAAATCCATCACGGGCTATCGCGAAGTCGACGACAACGAGCCGACTGACTTTGACGGAACGCCGATTCGCTGGGCCGATTTCGACATCTACCAGACGCTGGAAACGTTCCAACAGGAATTCCAGTTCACCGGATCGATGGCGGACGAGCGAGTGAACTTCGTCAGCGGTATCTTCTATTACACCGAAGAGGCAGATGCCGTACTACCCGGTGTGTTCGGTTTCGGCACCGTCCGGAACACACCCAGCTTCGAGACCGATAACGAAGCGTTCGCGCTGTATGGGCAAGTGGACTGGACACCGCAGATCCTCGATGACCGACTCACCCTCACCGCGGGTGCTCGCTACAACCAGGAGACCAAGCGGCTGCTCGACGCGACCACGGTCGTGGATCAGCCGGTTGGGGCTGGCAACGGCCTGGTGCTGGCCTACGTCGATAGTGTGTCGGAAGACTACGACAACGTGAGCCCCACCTTTACCGTTGCCTACGATCTGTCAGAGGACATCAGTACCTATCTGCGCTGGTCCAAAGGCTACAAGAGCGGCGGCTTCAACGGCCGGGGCAGCACCAACGAACAGTTGCGCACGCCTTTTGATGATGAGGAACTGAGTGCCACAGAGCTCGGACTCAAGAGCTTCCTCTTTGATCGGCGGCTCCAGCTCAACGTGGCGGCATACCTCAGCGATTACGAAAATCTCCAGGTCGCGAAAACGCAGGCGGCATCCAACGGTGTAGGGTTTGCGACGATCAATGAGAACATTGGTAAGATCAAGATATCCGGGATCGAGGTCGAAGCGCTCGCCGCGGTCACCGACGCCTTGACGGTCGACCTGTCCTATTCCTACACGCACGTGGATGTCGATGAGTTCTTCGTCTGCGTTCCGGACTCACCGAACACCTGCGTCGACCAGAACGTGCGCAACGAGAAGGTCGTGGGATTGACTCCGGACGACCTCCTTAGCTTTGGTGCGCAGTACGTGCTGGGTCAGATCGGTTCGGGAGAGTTGTCGGCACGCGTCGATGTCTACTACCAGTCCGACATGCTCGGCGGCGGCCAGACGCTCCGCGTGCATCCGGACGACGCCGACCCCGGTTACGTCGAGGACTACACGCTGATCGATGCAAGGTTGTTGCTCGGCGGCATTGATCTTGGCGATGGGACGCTCGACATCAGCATCTGGGGCAAGAACCTCGCTGACGAGGACAGCATCCGGTGGGCGAACAACTTGACCGAGACCGGACTGAAAATCGGGGTGGCGCGTTACCTGGATCCGCGCACGTACGGAGTCGATTTCATCTATCAGTTGTAGAGGCTGCTGGAAAATCGAGCTGAAGGGTCAAAATTGAATCACATGGGTGATGCGGGTGGCTCATGCTAAGCGTATTGGATCTCCAGGAAATCAAGAACCTCATGTACACGTACGCGCTGTACGTAGACCAGCGAGAGCACGTTCGATTGGGTGAGATGTTCGCGAAAGGGGCGATCAGGTCCAATCGTGGTGAGGTCGGCGTAGCCTTGGCGGGGGCCGACGCTGTGCGCGCAGCCTACGACAGGAATAACAAGGTGATGCCTGACGGCACTGCGGGAACCAAACACCTGGTGACGAATATCAACATCTCACCCAGGCAGGACAGGGAATCCCCGGTCGTGGCGACGAGCTACTTTACCGTGTGCCAGGCGACGCCGGCTCTCCCCCTGCAGCCGATCGTGATGGGGCGATACGAAGACCGTTTCGTTCTCGAGGGTGACAACTGGCGATTCGACCAGAAAATCATATTCGTCGACCTCATGGGTGATCTGAGAGAGCACCTGAATATCCAACTTTAGCGCAGGCTTTACGAAGCGTTCCCTGATCAAGGGTGGAGGGGCACATGGCGGGCGTTCCCGGGAAATTGTCGATGCCCAATCAGATTGGTTTCGCGGTCAATAGTGTCGATGCCACCTTGCAGCATTACCGGGACAAATTCGGCCTTACCGGAACCGTTCAGCACGCTGAACTCAACGAGCGCTGCGCCTATCGATACCGCGGCAAGCCCGCCCAGTGCGTGCTGAAGATCGGGGTCATTGCGCTGGAGGGTGTTGACCTCGAGTTCATCGAGGTCATCGAGGGAGAGCATCCTGCAAGGGACCATCTGCAGTCCTACGGTGAGGGTGTGAACCATCTTGGCTTCTTTGTCGAGGATGTTGCAGCGATGCTGCGCGAGATTCCTCCCTCGTTCGGAGATATAGCCATCGAAGGCACTTTTGAGACAGACACCGGCGTGCGAGGGCGGTTTGTCTATCTTGAGAATGTCGCGGGCGGGCCGATGTACGAAGTGATGGCCCTGGAAAAGTAATGGAAAAGCTGGTGTATCTGTTCGAGAAGGGCGCCTCAGCGGATCTCGTGGAAGTGTCGCGACGGATTCTCGATTGTGCGAGAGAAATTGACTCGAACAACCGGTGCGATGAAGTCTGGATCAATGTTTGGGAAGGCGATCCAACCGTGCGGGCACTGGCAGGAAACTATGCGACGCCTGATCGCGACAAGGCCCTGGTGGGGTCTTTGTCCATTTGGCTCGATTGCCTGGATGACAGGGCATGGATCGAGGAAAGGCTCCGAAAGCTCGGCATCCCCTTCCATGGCTACCTGGTTACAGAGTCGGTCGTGCGGGAGTACGAAGCGAGAGACTGGCCTGCCGGGGAACGAAGCCCCGGCATCACGCTGGTCGCCGCGTTTAGAAAGCCCCGGCAGCTTTCGGACCAGGAGTTCTATCGGCGTTGGCACGAAGGACATTCCAAGCTGTCGCTTGAGATACATCCGCTATGGCGGTACGTGCGAAACGCCGTGGCACGGGCGATTACCCCCGAGGCCCCGGATTTTCGCGCCATCGTCGAGGAGCGCGTCAGGCGCTATGAGGACATGGAGCCGGACGCCTTCTATCGGGGCAAGCAGGATGTGGCGACGAATGATCTCGCGACGTTCGTGGACTTTGGCGGTATTGATCAGATGCGCATCGAGCTGATGAGCGAATACATCCTTCGACAGAGACCCCGGAAAATCGATTCTTCCCCTTCCAGCAAACCCAGTCCTCTCACGGGTTGAGAGCAACAGGAGACTGTTCCATGAGTGACGCATTGACTACGAAGAGCCTGACTGACCTGCACCTCGATCCGCTGGTGAAGGTTGGTCCAGTGTCCCATATCGGGATAGTCGTGAAGGACGTTGAGGAAGCGGTTCGATTCTATAGTGGAACCTTTGGCGTCGGCCCGTTTGAAATAGTAGAGTTCGATGCGGCCAAAACGGAGTATTTCCACTCGTATGGAAAATCTGCCACCCCCAAGTTCAAGGCGGCGTTGTGCTATTCAGGTGATTTCTTCATCGAGTTGGTCCAGGTGACCGAAGGCGAAACGGTACACACGAAGTTCTTTGGGCAGCACGGGGAAGGCCTGCAGCACCTGTGCTTCATGGTCGAAAAGACGGACGAAGTGCTTGCCAAGCTCAGCACCCGGGGCATCAAGCCGGTGCTTGATTATCGATTTTCGTCGGGCGAGGGCGCAACGAAGTCGACCATTCGTGAGGTTTATCTGAACACGCACGAGTTTGCCGGTGGTACGACGGTCCAGCTGCTCGAACGCACCACAGGATGACCGGATCGACCCCCAGCCGTGTTGTTCTCGTCAGCGGAGGCGGATCGGGGATCGGCGAAGCGATCGTCCACCGGTTGGCGGGAGAGGGCTATTGCGTCGGCGTCCTGGATCTGGAGCCGGTCAGGCTGTCAGCGTGGGCCGACACTCTGGAAGACCGAAGCCGTCTTGAAATCCACCGTTGCGACGTGGCGTCAGACGAGGAGGTCGAACGTTCGGTCGCCTCGGTCCTGTCACGCTGGGGGCGGCTCGATGCCTTGATCACGGTGGCCGGCCTGCTGGAGTTTGCCCACGCGGCGGATACGTCCTGCGCGACATGGGAGCGACTTGTCGCGGTGAACATGACAGGCACTTTTTTGATGTGCCGCGCGGCGCTCCCGCACCTGTTACGCACAGGGGGATGCATTGTCACCACGTCGTCGACTGCCGCGCTGGCGGGGTTGGCCTATGGTTCCGCGTATGCTGCGGCGAAGGGCGGGATCATTGCGTATACCCGTGCGCTGGCCGTTGAGTACGCGAAGCGGGGCGTTCGCGTGAATTGTGTCTGTCCGGGGGCCGTGGATACTCCGATGACGCAGAATCTGGGCATTCCAGATGATGCGGACTTCAGCTTGATTGCGAGGCAACTCCCGCTCACTGCAGCCGCAAAGCCGGATGCCCTTGCTGGCATCTACAGTTACCTGATCTCCGCGGATGCCGCCCATATGACGGGGGAGATCGTCAGGATTGACGGCGGCATGCTGGCTTAACGGCGCGCGATTCAGCTGATTGCTCAGCCTTTCTTGCCCAGCAATCCGCTCAGGAGCACTTCCAGCGCGCTGTCGATCAGGTCCTCCAGCGCGCGGTTCTTCGACCCCCAGGAAAATGTGTCCGTGTGGATGTGGATCAGCGAATCGTGCGTTATCCGCCAGATTGTCAGAACATCCGTTAGCGGGATATCGGTCCGGATGATCCGCCGCTTGCGCAGTTCTTCGAAGAGTCGCGTAAAGCCCGCGTCATTCATGCGGACGATTTCCGCGCGCAGCTTTTCGCTGTTCGGCAACAGCAGCTTGGGGTCTTGCGCCATAATCGCGCGACAGATCGGATCGCGGGCGGAATAAAGTATCGAATATTTGAATCCCTTCTTCAGCGACTCGATTGGCGGCTCCTCGCCAATTTGGAGATGCTTTTCAGTTTCCGCATACCAGTTGTTTATTGCGCGCAGCTGCACGGCGTCCAGGAGCTCGTGTTTTGAGGGGAAATAGACATACGGCAGTCCTTTTGAAACACATGCCTTGTCAGCAATTTCCGACATGGTGGTTTTCGAATAACCCTGCCTCGCAAAAAGGTCGGCCGCTGCGTCCAATATCCGCTTGGGAGCGTCTTTGGTCTCGATTTCCGGCGCGGCTCGCGAGACAGCTTTTTTTAGGGGTGATTTCACTGGATTGACCAATTGGGAGAGTGGGCGATAGATGCACTCAGGCTCGCTTTAGCAGATCGGGGCGCATGGTCTCGACCATTCGCCGGATGCCGTCCTTCCATTTCACCTGAGTCGGACCCGACAAACGCTGGAGTTTCGCGTTGCTGCTCATGACGCTGGGCAGCGTGTCCGGGGTGTATTGGAACTTCGGTTCGAGCCCCGTCAATTCGCCAATGTAGCCGCACCATTGTTCAATGCTGACATGGTCCTGGCCGCTCCAGTTGACGATTTCAGCGGGGACCTTGGCCGCCGCCAAAAGCGGCGGTATTGAGCCGATGATGTCGTCTTCATGGATCAGCGTGTACGTGCTGGGCGCGTCCGTGTTGACGGGTATGGGCACCCCGTGCTCCATCATCAACATATGGTAATAGGGCCAGCCGCCGTTGTTTCCGTATGGCACGTTCAGCCGGCAGATGATCGACGGTATCTGGAACGCGCGTGCACAGAATCGGACGACAGCCTCCTGGGCATTCTTCCCGACGCTGTAGGTCGCGAACATCGTTCGGTGATTGTCGCCGAGCGGACTTTTTTCCGTGAGCACTTCGTGGCCGGCCGGGTGGTAAACGGCGCAGGAGGACACGTGCAGGAATGCTCGGGCGGCGCGGCAATGCTGCATGAGTAGCCCCACGGCCTCCGCGTTTGAGGTCAGTTCCGTGTCGAAGTCATTGCCGACGTCTCTGACAACGGCGAAGTTCAAGACGTAGTCAAAGTCTTGCGGCAGCTCGCGAAAATCCCCTTGAGCCATATCCACGTTGATACACTGGATGCCGACCGCCAGTAACGCATCGCGCTTCTTGGGGTCAGAAAAGCGAGCCGCTGCCCACACTTCGTTCGCTTCAGCAAGCTTCAACGCAACGGGGTACGCAACTTGCCCTGTGGGGCCGGTTATCAGGATCTTGGCGTTCTTCATTCTATTCTCCTGGGATGGTTAGCTGGCCAACACGTTGCTGGGGTGTCACCGGTGCGCCTATGGTTTCGGCTACCCCCTCAATCAACTGAATAAATAGAGCAAAATGGTCAATCCGTGCATATTATATTTCCAGTATTATCGATGCAAGTCCAAGCTTTGGCTCTCAAAACGACCGTGAGGAGGCGTGAATGTCTGCGGAAATTGATCCTTGTTCTCCCATTGGGCCAGAGCAGATCGGCGAGTGGTTTGAATATACAGATGTTCTGATCGTCGGTTATGGCGGCGCTGGCGCGTGTGCGGCCTTGGAGGCACATGCATGCGGAGCGAAGGTGACGGTGCTCGAAGTTTCTAGCGGTAGCGGAAGTACGACCTCCCTCTCAGGCGGTCAGATCTACCTGGGCGGCGGGACGCCCATTCAAACCGCTTGCGGGTTTACTGATACCCCCCGGGACATGGAAGCCTATGTGCGCATGGCATCTGGGTCGAGCGGGGATGACGAGAAGATCCGCCTCTACTGCGGTGACAGCCTGGAGCACTATGCCTGGCTGGTGAACCAAGGCGTCGAATTCAATCCTGAATACTACGGCGGAAAGCACACCAACACACCGGAATATCAGTCGTTGGCGTGGTCCGGCAACGAGAAGGGGTACAGGGAGCGGCTGGTGGCACGTCCCGCGCCACGCGCCCACAAGCCCAGAGCCTTCTGGGAAGACGGAGGCGCTACGCTGATGGCGACACTCCGCAAGGCTGTCGAAGCCACATCTATCACGGTGCACCACGAGACCCGCGCGTTGACTCTGGTTAAAGAGGGCGAACGAGTGATCGGTGTCCTGTGCCGGCATGACGGGCAGCTGAGGGCATGGCGTGCTCGATGTGGTGTCGTACTGTGCTGCGGTGGTTTCATCATGAACAAGGACATGGTGCGGAAATACGCGCCGCGGTTGGCGGATGCCACGCCGATCGGAAACCCGGCTGATACCGGGAGCGGTATCTTGATGGGTATTGGCGCAGGCGGTGCGGTCGTTAACATGAACGAGGGTTTCATTTCCGTTATCTGGTACCCATCAGGTGAATTCTGCAAAGGCGTTTTTGTGAACCAGCAGGGCAATCGCTTTGTGAATGAGGATTGCTACCACTCACGCGGCGCGCATCATTGCCTCAATCAGCCAGAGCGGAAGGCTTACCTGGTTGTTGATAGCGCGATCTACACCGAACCGCCGATGTATGCTGCTGCGAAGGTAATCGAAGTCGGGGAAACCTTCGCGGAGTTGGAGCGAGATGCCGGCTTCGCAGAGGGCACACTCAGCGCAACGATGGAGACCTACAACCGTTTCGCTGCTGTCGGCGAAGATCCGCTGTTCCATAAGAGTCCCGAATTCCTGCGGCCTCTCGACCAACCGCCGTATGCGCTGTTGGATTTCTCGATTGACAGTGGCGTCTACTATCCGGCATTTACTCTCGGCGGTCTGGACACCAGCGTGGATGGACAGGTGCTATCGGCAAGTGGGAAGGCGATCCCGGGTCTATACGCCGCAGGGCGGACCAGCGCTGGTATCCCGCGCAATGCCGAAGGCTACGCCAGCGGTTTGTCGATCGGCGATGCTACGTATTTTGGTCGGCGCGCTGGGAGGGCTGCTGCGAGATAAGCGCGTCATACTGGCTGCGAAAGTGTCAACGGTTCTGCACGCAGTACTCACCGGATCTGTAGTGCCCCGTGGGGCATGACGAACCCTGCCGCTCAATAGCTGGTTTGGCCCGCTCCGAGCCCGCCATGCAGTACTCGCCCGATCGGTAATACCCCGACGGGCATGACGTTCCGGCACGCTCGATGGCAGGACGTGCTCTGTCGCTGCCCTGTACGCAATACTCCCCGGATTTGTAGTATCCGGTAGGGCACGACTTACCGACGCGAGGAATGGCCGTTCGGGACTCGGCATAGGCGGTGCCGGCCACCCAGACGGCTAACGCTAAAACGCCGATCACTACGGTGCGCATGAATTTTCTCTCCTGAGGGTGCCAGCGACAATACTGCCTGTGCAGGACCTGGCGCAAAGTCGTTGGCGTGTATCGGAAAATGGATATATCGAGGCGTTTCGGTGCAGACCCCTATGGGGCGAGGATATGCAAAGCCGCGATATGCCGCGTGTGCGGAAATTAGAGCTCGGTCAGGAAGGATTCTGTTTGCCAATGCAGCTTCGCAGCGCCAGATACATTGCCCACAACAAGAGCAGCGGAAGCAGCACGGTCTGGAGCACGAACACCACAATGAGATTGATCATGTGGTCTATCGCTTCGCCGGCTTGTTGCTTCA
>JAGDMS010000476.1 GCA_017860575.1 Deltaproteobacteria bacterium
GACGCGTGCGGCGGTCGCGTTGGTGAGGCCGTTCGAGCACATCCAGTTGATCGTTGCGACTGTGATCGCGACCTGGTGGGCGGCCAGATGGACCGCGCCGAATGACCCGACCATCACGGCGATGATCAGCAACACCGCGGTATCGAGGGTCAGGCTCGTGCCGGCTGGCCAGCCAAGCTGGAAGATCTTGCGCATGCGTTCGAACGACGGCCGTGGAATCACCAAGGCGTCGGTCGTGCCGCGTTCGTGTCGCGTGCGGCGCCACGCGGAGAACGCCCACATCGCGAGCAGGAGATAGTTGCAGCTCGTCGTTGCCCACGCCGCCCCGGCGACCCCGAGCCGTGGAAGACCGAAGTTCCCGAATACGAGCCCGACGTCGAGAAAAGCGTTGAGCGCGTTGGCGACGAGGACAGCCTTCAGGATCGAGCCGGACCGTTCGGTCGCGGATAGATAGAACCGGAACACGACAGCGGTCGCATACGCGGGACCTGCGGGCAGTCGCGCCAACACGAACGACCGGGTCTCGTCGGCGATGTCTCTGGGTACACCTGCGGTCTCGAGCCCCAACACGATCACCAGCGCGATGGCCATGAGGGGCACGCTGAGGAGGACCGCGAGATAGAACGCCTGGCAGCCCCAGCCCCAGGCCCTCGCCGCATTGTTGCGGCCGTGGGCCTGCGAGATCAGCGGCTCGGCGCCCAGCGCCGCGGTGAAGGCGAAATGCACCGTCGCGAAGAAGACGATCGTTCCCAACGCGAGTGCCGACATGGCCACCGCGCCGGCACGGGAGACAACGATCGTATCCACGACATCCATCATCACCACGCCGGCCTCGGCGATCATGAGCGGGCCCGCCATGCGAAGGATCTGCCGCGACTCTCCGGCAAAGATCTGCGCGCGCGAGGGGCCCGCCCGCGGTGGCTTGCCTGGCGATCCTTGGACAGCAGTGGATCGCGCGCCCATTTCGGTCACTGTCTCACGTTCGCGGCAACCTGAGCCAGGCCGCCCGAAATGGAATGACGACGCTCGACCTCAGAAGCCCTCGCTCACGGCAGCGAGCTGGCCCGCGGTCGCTCGCGTTTCCGGATCCAGGCAACTTGCATCAACCTGCACAGGGCAGGTGGGAATCAGTGTCTCAGGACTCCGCGGTAACGGACCTTGCCCTGCCTGAGCTTCTCGATGGCGTCATTCACCTGGCTGAACTTGAAGGTCTCCACGGTGGGCAGAACACCGTGCCGGGCAGCAAAGTCGAGCATCGTGGCCATGGCCGGCGGGCTTCCGATGAGACTGGAAACGATCGATTTGCGTCCCATCAGCAGAGGGAACATCCCGAACTGAATGGGCTCGACAACCACGCCAACCAGGATCAGCGTGCCTTTCGGGCGCAGTGCCACCAGATATGCATTCCAATCCAGTGGCACGTTCACGGTGCAGAGAATGAAGTCGAACGAATTGGCTACTGTGGCAAGGCCTTCGGAATCGGTGGAGCTGACAAAATGATGGGCTCCCATGTTCCTGGCCTCGGCCTCCTTGGCAGGATCGTGCGAGAAGGCCGTCACTTCACAACCCCAGGCCCTCAGGAATCTGATCGCCATGTGTCCCAAGCCACCGATGCCGATCACCCCCACCCGATGCACGGGCTTGATGTTGAACTCGAGCATCGGACTGAAAACCGTGATTCCTCCGCACAGGAGGGGTCCTGCGGATGCCGGATCAAGAGCTGTCGGTATCGGCAATACCCATTCTGCCTCGGCCCTCACCCGGTCGGAGAAGCCGCCATAGGGACCCATGACCGTCGGGACGTTGGAAGCACAAAGGTTTTGATTACCTGTAAGGCACCACTCGCAGGTACTGCAGGAGCCCGAGCTCCAGCCGATCCCCACACGCTGTCCAGGCGAGAATCCCTTCACATGCGACCCCATCGCCTCGACCGTTCCGATCACTTCATGCCCGGGAACAAACGGGTACTGGGTGATGCCCCAATGGTTGTCGAGCATGCTGAGGTCGCTCTGGCAAATGCCGCAGTAATCCACCTTCACATCCAGCTGACGCTCGCCGAGCGGGCCCAGGTCGTATTCAAACGGCTTCAGAACGCCGCCTGCTTCAGTGGCTGCAAATCCTTTGGTGATCATCTGAGATTCTCCATATCTGAATGGCTATGCGTCGCGCTCCACGCTGGGTGGCGTCTGGAGATCAGGCTTGAACCATGCCCGGCGTCATCTCGATCAGGGTCGGGCGATCGGCGGCAAGGGCAGTCTTGATGGCGTGGCCAAGCGCCTTCAGCGAGGCGGGCTTTTCGGCGTGGCAGCCATAGGCCTTCGCGAGCATCTGGAAATCCGGGTTGTTCACGGTGACGGCAGAGGGCTGGATGCCCCTGAGCGCCATGTCTTCGCGGATCTGCCCCAGTGAATCATTGTTCCACAACAGGATGATCAGGGGGAGATGGTGCTCCGCCGCGGTGCCGAGCTCACTGATGGTGTACTGGATGCCATAGTCGCCGACCATCACGGCAACGGGGGTGTCGCCCACGCCGAGCTTGGCGCCGATGCCGGCGGGCAACCCGAAGCCCAGCGCGCCGAAGCCCACAGGGTGAAACCAGGTGCGCGGGCGGCTGATGGGGAAGATCTCATTGGCCACATAGGCGATCTGGGTCATGTCGGTGACGATGACGGTCTCTTCCGGCAGGCTCTCGCGGATCGTCGTGAGCACCTTGGACAGCATGACGCGCAGCTCGCCGGGTTCGTCGATGTCGATCGAAGCGGAGGCCGTGCCGCCGCGCTCCTTGACGCGCGCTGCGATCAACTCCAAGGCTTCCTTGGCATCGGCAAGAATCGCGATCTCGGCCGTGTGGGGCATCACCAGATTGGCCGGGTCAAGATCGATACGGATGAGGTCCTTGTCGATCACGATATCTGGTGCCCAGAAGGACGTTTCGGACAGCTCCGAGCCCGCGCAGAGAATGGCATCGGACTTGGCCAGCAGGGCCAGCGCGGCTGGGCGGGCCAGGCGATAGCCCACACACAGCGGATGATCGGCACGCACTGCGCCCTTGCCAGCCGTCGTGGTCATGATCGGGGCGTTCAGTCTTTCGGCAATGGTGGTGGCCGCAACACCCGCGTGAAGCGCGCCGCCGCCGAGCAGCAGGACCGGATGCTTCGCCGACGAGAGTTTCCTGACGGCCCTTTCGATCTGTTCCGGCGATGGC
>JAGDMS010000220.1 GCA_017860575.1 Deltaproteobacteria bacterium
CCATTCGCGCGACGGTTTCACTGTGCCACGCGGTGCCGTCGAACCACTCGTGTACAACGTTGGTTTCGGGTGCTGACGTGGTAAGGTCGAGAGGCAGCAGATACACCGTGTGCGGGTGCTCCTGGGCATCGAGCAGAATGCTGGGCTCGGCGAAGATCAGCCCGCCCGGCAGATCATGGCGTGTCCAGGTTGCGCCCTGGGGCACGGAAAGCGAGAGGCCGACTCCTCCGGGGGGCATAAGGTTGCTGTCGAACGCGGTAAACCACCGCCCGGCGCTGTCCCGGGCAACCCCGGTCCATTGCGGCATCCTTAGCGTCTCCAGGCTGAGCCCGGCAGTCCCTTCCCGGGAGACGGTGACGGAGACGGTGTCCGATCGGCCTTGACTACCATCCGCAGTGGCCGCCACGGCGTATGTGTAGAAACCGGGAATGGCGGAGGTGTCAAGGTGGGCGGTGCTGGACGTAGCGAGGTTTGCCACCGGATAAAACCGGACCGGATCGGTAATGCCAATACCGGCAGCTCGCAGTACGACGAGGCTGGTTGCCAGGAGACTGCGGTTGGTCCAGGCAAGGCTCACGCCCTCGGGCGTGACCGCCGCGGTCAGATCCGTCGGACTGAGAATCCGAATCCGTTGGTCCGTGGTCCGCTCGACCGCTGTGCTTACCGCGGTTTGGCCCAGATGGTTCGCCACATTGCGGATGCGGTACTGGTATGCCGCGCCGACGACGAGATTTCCCTCGTCGACGAACGACGTGCTCGCGGCCGGTACATCGGCAACCTGCACGTATGGACCGAAACTGTGGGTGAGATCATTGTACAGTGCCCGCTCGATGCGTACCTTCTCTGCTGCAGTGGACACCTGCGTCCAGCTCAGCCGGACCTTCTCCTCGAGGTAGAGTTGCGCCGTCAGGCCGATCGGCGGGCGCGGCCCGCGTAACAATGTCGCGTAATTGCTATAGGCGGACCGCTTGCCGCCCAACACCGACCGCATCCGGACTGTAATCAACATGACCTCTGGCGCAGTCGGATCGAGTTCGGCTTCTATGCCCACCACATCCCCCGGCACGAGTTCCGGGTACGTTTCGTAGGGACCGTAGTCGAGCCGTGCCTCGACTTCGTAGGCATCGACAGGATTCTTCGGCGGGGTCCAGTAGAGCAGAAGATCGTCGAACGTTGACCCCAGGGACAGAATCACACCGGAGGGCGGCGCGAGGGAGGGTTCGCCGTCTGATGGGCAGCTCGTCAGTGTGCGGCCGACCGCCATGAGGATTTCGTCAATCGTCAGCAGGCCGTTGCTGTCGGTGTCTCCGTTGTCGCAGGCGGCGATGGGGACGTTCGCGAGTGCGACGTTGACCATCGTGATCACTTCGTCGACGGTGACCGAGCGATCGTTGTTGCAGTCACCTGCGCAGGGGGTGGTCTGCTGGGGCGAGAGCGGCCTGGCAGAGCCTCCGGCGGGAGATCGCGTGCCGACCACAAGTGGGTCCACCGCGGAAACGCTACCTGCGATGGCCCCGACCTGAAAGATGACCGAAGCAGTGCGCTCTGCACGCGCGATCTGCGCGCCGGCGAGTTGTAGCGCTACAACCAACGCGACGGACAGCGATTGCCGCGGTAGGGTGCGGTTGAGGCAGCGCCAAGCAGCGCCAGTCCCCCCCCGGTCGCAGTTGACCGCAGGTGTACGGGAAACCGGACCCATGTCCGCTTTCGGTTGCTTTAGGAGGCGGTCTTCTGACCAGCGTGCGGCGGGCGGGTCTCGGCCGCGGCGAGGGCGGCCCGCTTGCCGGCGCAACTGGCGCAGTCGGGTTGGTCGCAGACGAAGGCGTACGGATCACTGTCAAGCAAGGCGGCCGCAAGTTGAACAAGGTGGCGTACGGGGATCTTGCGCGCCGATCCACGCGCCATCGCCACGGACTTGACCTTGGCTGGCTCGAGACACGCATCCAACTTGACAAAAGCAGCGCTGCAGCCCGGCAGGTTCTCCAGCACGACGCGTTCGTCGTAGCCGGCGGCATTCACGCGTACCGCGGTGCCGCGGCTCAGGTAGGGGACACCAAAGCGTTCCTCGGCGATGTGAATGACGGTTGCTGTCTGCAGCGACGTTCCCAGCAGGAGAACATGCCCCCGCATGATGTTGATCTTCTTGAGCGGCCCGAAGGGGTTGTTGTCGCGCTGGGTCGAGAGGACCTCGCGGGCGTGCCTGCCCCACGCCGCGAACGAGTGTGTCGGGTGGTTGCTGCGCAGAACGCCGGGGAGCCGGCGGAATACCTCGGCAATCGCACCCACCGGCCGGCTGACCGAGAGATCGCCGTGGAAGGCCACCGGACGTGCGCGCGGTTCACCGGGGGCGGGTCGGAACCAGGTTTCGGTGGCGGTGAACGCCGGCATCATTACGGTGCCACCGTCGCCAACCGCATCAATCAGCGCGGCGCACACCGCGACCGCACCGCCCTCGACGTGCCCGAAGCTGGAAAGCGACGCATGGACAATCACGTGGTTGCCGCGGAGCGCGAGCTGGTCAAGCAGGGCGTTCAACTCGGTACGATTCATTCCCGGTTATCCCATGTCGCTGGGCGCCTGCCGCGGTCGTTGTGCGAAAGGAGTGTCATGATCTTCAAAGCGGGGAAGCATACTCCGACGCCCGGGGCACGGCAAGACGCGCACGACCGATAGCCAGCTTGCACAAACTGGGGCGATGGCCTACCCACTACGTCACCCGTATGCGCGCAGCCTGTGCGATCACACTGTTCGTGCTCCTTCGCCCCGTCCTTGCCGGAGCGGATGCGGGTCGCACCGACGGCCCGGGAGGCGGGCTGCCGGTGTACCAGCAGGTTGCCGGGGAACAGGTGGTGCATATGGTGGCGCGCGGTGAAACGCTTGGCCACATTGCCCAACAGTTCGGCATGGCCACGTCGCTTGCCAGCAAAATGAACTGTCTCCCCGATCCCGACCGCCTGCGCGTGGGCCAGCGGTTGATCTTTTCAAATCGACACATCGTCCCGACGGTGCTGGCCGACGGTCTGGTGATCAACGCGGGAGATCTGCTGCTGTATTGGTTACGGGGAGGGGATTTGCTCGGGGCCTTTCCTGTTGGTGTTGGACGAACTGCGTGGGCGACCCCTCCCGGCCGCTACCGCATCGTCGGCCGCCGCCAAGATCCAGTGTGGCATGTTCCGCCCAGCATCCAGCGCGAAATGCGCGAAAAGGGGGAGCCGGTCAAACGTGTCGTCCCGCCCGGGCCCGACAACCCTCTTGGGAAATATTGGCTGCAGTTGTCTGTGCCCGGCTATGGCATCCATGGAACGAATGCGCCGCGTAGCGTCGGTAGATACGCAACCCACGGCTGCGTCCGCCTGCGTCCCGACGACGTCGAGCGACTGTATCGTGAGGTTCCCAACGAAACCGCCGTCCGAATCGTGAATGCACCGATCAAGCTTGCCCGCCTCGAAGACAACACCATTCTCCTCGAAGTGCATCAGAGCGCCACGGCGGACGCCGCCGCGGACTTTCTGGAGCGACTCCAGCAAGCGGACGTGGCCCGGCTGCTCGATTTGACCGCGGTCAGGCACGCCTTGCGAGATGCCTGGGGAGTTGCTGTGGACGTTTCGGAGGGTGCGAGCCATGCCGAGTCGTGCTCGGATCAGCCTTCGGAACCTCGCCAGTGGTAGCGAAGGCCGGCGAGCGAACCGGTCCTGGCATGAGTGCGGTTGCGATTTCTACTTGACTTTCGGGGCCCATATGGCACAAATGCCATTGCATGAACACGCGGGGTGGTGGTCTAGAACGGTGTCTGCGTCGCGCGAAGGTGGCGGGCAGCTATTTGGGAAGTGTTATAGTCCCCGCACTGCTGCTGTTCACCCATTCGGCTGCGGCACAAACACCAACACCTACGGTAACCCCAACAGTTGCGCCCCGCTCGCTGAGCTTGTCGCCCCAGAATGCGACGATTGCGGCGCCGGCCCCGTCTCCGTCGTCGACGACGAACGTGGACGTAGTCATTGATCAACTCGCGGGCGTCACCGGCTACCGGGTGTTGATCGAGTATGACACCCCACCTCCCGCGGTTGTCAATGCAACTGCGGTTACAAGTTCTCAGGCCAATTGTCTAGCGGTGCCCAATCTCACCACCCCGGGCGAAGTACAGGTCGCCGGGGCGTGCTTTACCCCTCTGGCCGGGGGCTCTGGGGCACTGTTCAGCATCACATTTGAGGGTGTTGCCAATGGGCTCAACAACCTCACATTCTTGGCTCCCGCTGGGGTTTTCCCGCCGAACAAGTGCCGGGTGTTCATCAGAGTCGGTTCGGTAGACCAAGAGGCCGCGTGCAGTGCAACGGACGGCACGATCAGGGTTGGTCCCGCACCCTCGCCAACAGCCACGGTGACACAGGCGGCGACGACCACACCGACAAGAACCGGGACCCCAACGCCGACGCCGACGGCCACGTCGACCCCGACGCCAACCGTAACTCCGACGGGCACGGGTACACGAACGCCCACCCCAACGCCAACGGCAATCCCGACAGGCACTGCGACACGAACTCCTACCGCGACGCCAACGATTTCTGCGACGCCAACGATTTCTGCGACGCCGGTGCCAACCACCACTGGTACGCACGTCGCGACGGCGACGCCGACGACGGTCCCCGCGACGCCTACCCCGACAACGGTACCGGCTACGGCGACGCCCACCACGGTGCCGCCCACGGCGACGCCCACCACGGTGCCGCCCACGGCGACGCCAACCACGGTGCCTGGAACCGCAACACCCACCACAGCGGCGACGGCAACACGGACAGCGGTTCCGGCCACAGCGACGTCCACCGTGGCGCCGGCAACCGCAACGCCGACCACAGTGTCGGCGACCACGACCCCGTCAGTCCCGCCAGCGACCTCAACGACGACTCCAACGAGAACGCCCACGGTGACGCCGACCCAGACCAGTCTGCCCACAGCGACGCCTTCGGCCGCACCTACGAACACCGCAGCCCCGTTGCCGAGCCCAACGAGCACGCCAGTGGCGGTGTCTCCACAAATCAGCGGAATCCTTGTGGCTGGCGGCACGGCGGTCTTCGGCCATGGCGCGCCGAACATCCCGTCTCCGGCCTTGAAGATCTGCAGTGCCGGACCGAACGGAGTGCCGGAAGGATGCGCTCCAGGCACGGACGATATCCTGCTCGGCAGCGGCGGGACTAACAGCGCCGGGAACTTCGTCCAGGGTCTTTCCACGGGGATTGTTCTGAGTCGACCTCTGGTCGAAGGCGAGAAGATCTTCGCTATCGATACGCAGAACAATTTGACCGGTCCCGCGGTGCAGGTGCGGCCTGCCCCTGGGATTCCCGACGTGAACTCATGGGGAGCGGCGACCTTGGCAGTCGCCCTCTTGTTTGCGCTCCTGACGCGGTTGCGTGCCACGGGACAGCGGGATTTTCGCACTCCGAGAACGTAAGGGGAACGACGAGCCGGTGCCCGTACCGGCGGGCTTGAACGCTGGAGGGGCCCCGCTTTCGGAGAGTGCCGATTTTCTCCAGCGGGTGCCCTTCGAGTTACCGCCAGGCGAACGCGGCCCCTCACTTCCTTCCCACGGGCCTGAGAGTTCCCGGTCCAGAACGCCCGCTCATTTCCCGTTCAGAGCGTTCGGAAGGTCTGTCGGAGAGCGGCGGAGAGTTCGTGCAGGTTCGTCGCGGCGAGCACGGCATCACAGTGGGGCGTGTAGGCGGCGATGACGCTGTCCCCCGTGTTCCAGCGCGCTAGTGGATCGGGATTCAGCCAAGCGACGTGGCGCACGGCGGCATGACATCTCCTCAAAATGTCCGCCCGCGGAGGCCGCCGGTTATTGCGTGCGTCGCCGAGAATCAGCAGGATCGTGCTGCGCGTCAATAAGGGGGCGTTACGCTCCCAGAACGTCGTCAATACATTGCCGAAATCGGACCGAGCGTGCCAGTCGATGGCCTCGTGCGGTACCAAGTCGCCGCGCTCGAGCGACACTTCCACGGGCTGATCAACGAAGGCGAACAAGCGGACGCGCCGACAGAATGTTGCGGCGGGGGCCAACAGACTGAGCAGGAAGCGGCTGGCCACCGCGACGGAGTACGAGACATCGCACAAGGCGACCAGGTCGGGCGGGCCCGGGCGGCGATGGCGCACGGCCGGATCCATCGGGACGCCCCCCGTCGCGATCGACCGCCGCAGCGTGCGGCGGAGATCCAGGCGGCCGACGCGTGCGGCGCGCTGACGCCGACTCAGGTGGGCGCGAAAGCGCGCGGCTAGGATCTCCAGTAATGCCTCACAGGCCTCTACGTCGGCGGTCGACATTTCGCGAAACGGCATGCGGGTGAGGGCGCGGTCGCGCGCCAGCTTCCCCCTGCGGTCGAGGTGCTCCTCGTGCCGGTCACGTTTCGCCTGCTGGCGTGTTGACGCCGGCGGGCGGGGTTCGTCTCGCCGGTGTGTCGACGCTGGTGTGCGCGGAGGTGTCGTACCCGCTTGCCCCGGTCCGTGTCCCTCTCCGTCCGCGACGGAACGGCGCCGCTGGCCACGACCGCGCTCGCGTTCCGGCAGGGAGAAGCAACGCTCGAACACGGCGTCAAACGCGGGCCGGTCAGCTTCGTCCTTCACCAAGGTTGTCGCCAGGGTTTCCCGGAACGTCGCTGTCTCGATGCCGATGGCGCCAACGGCGCGCATGGCGTCGAGTGTCTCGCCCACGCTGACCTCGAGCCCCGCGTCCCGGAGCGCGGCGATGAACAGCAGGAGGCGATCTCGCACGCCGGTCCTCCGTTGCGGGCTTCTGATCCTGCGCTGCCGACCCTAGCGCGCGCTGCTGGCGAGGAGCGATCCGATCTTACCGTCCACCCTGCGCAGGTCCTCTTCGTGCTTCAAGACCAGGCTGAGCGTCTGGCGGATGCCGCTGGCGTCGAGTTCGGTAATTTGCAGTGCCCGCAGCGCTCGGGCCCAATCGAGGGTCTCCGCGATGCTCGGGGTCTTGCGCAAATCGAGCTTCCGCAGGCCGTTGACGAATCGGGCCACCTGGTCACGTAGCCGCTCACTCAGTTCGGGAATCTTCAAGCGGATGATGTCCCGCTCGATCTCGAGACCGGGGAAATCCAGATAGAGGTACAGACACCGGCGCTTCAGTGCCTCGGACAGTTCCCGCGCGCGATTGGACGTGAGCACCACCGCCGGACGATGGCGCGCGCGCACCGTTCCCAGTTCGGGGATGCTGACCTGAAACTCGCTCAAGACCTCCAACAAGAAGGCTTCAAACTGCTCGTCGGCTTTGTCGATCTCGTCGATGAGCAAGACGATCTTGCACGGCGCGGTGACGGCATGCAGCAGCGGCCGCTCCAGCAGATACTCGTGCGAGAAGATGTGCCGGCTGACCTCCCCCCACGCGAGCTCCTGTGCGCGGTCCGCCTGGATCCGCAACAATTGTTTCTGGTAGTTCCATTCGTACAGCGCCTTGGCTTCATCGAGACCCTCGTAGCACTGCAAGCGCACCAGCTCGGTGGCGAGGATCTCCGCCAGGACCTTGCCGATCTCGGTCTTGCCGGCACCGGCGGGCCCTTCAATGAGCAGCGGTTTTTCGAGTGCCAGAGCGAGGTAGAGTACCGTCTCCACGCGTGGCGTGGTGAGGTAACGGGCCCGTTCAAGCCCTTGCCGGACCAAGGCGGGTGTCAGTTCACTGCTGGAGGTCATTCAAGACATGCGCCGTGTAGTGGTCTGCGCGCGCGTCCGCGGATGGTGCGTGGACCAGCACACATACGGTGGAGGCCATTACGATGGACGCACACGGGATCCGCAATTCTGGTATCGAACTGACTCGTGGGACGCAAGGGGAGGAGGCGGGCGGGGAGAGCCGACAACAGGGCCTACCCCCGCCGTCAACGGCGAGATGGTTACCGGCGATGGTGCCCGCGCCGCTCCATCTTTTGCACCGTGGCCACGGTCCGCTCCGCTGCGCGCGATGCCGCTTCGCTGTCCGCGACGGCCCGGTCGGCTGCCTGTACCGCGCGTTCTGTCGCCGCTTCGACGCGGGACACCAACGCCTCCATGCGATCCGTCGATGCCGCCAGCCGGGCAGAAGGGGCTTGCGCGCGTGACCGCAGCACGGTTTCGACCTCGCGCCGCTTCTCCCTGGTGATGGTACCGTGCGACTTCATGACCCCGAAATTGGGTGCGGCGGGAGAGAGATTAACGGCCCCAAAGGCCGCTTCCACGTCCCGGTCCAGGTAGTACAAGCGCACCTCGTATGGCTGCCAGGGCCAATCCGGCACGACCTCTTGGATCTCTGCGTAGTCCGGGTAGCCGTAGCGGTTGACGTATGTACGCAGGTCGCTGATCCGCCGGATTTCCTGGTCCAGGGCTCCGGCGTAGATGGCGTAGGGCTGACCGACTTCCGTAATGTACGGCCGGCGTGCCGGCCGTACCCGTCGCACGTCGCCGAACGCCGTCCCAGAAATCGCCGCAATTAGTGCGACTGCTGCTACAACACCCACTCCCCGTGTTCGCGTCATCGCAGGTCCTCCGCGCACCACGGCTACGTAGGGTAAAGCAGCAAGGGTACCCGGTCAAGCGGAATTTTCCGGTAT
>JAGDMS010000477.1 GCA_017860575.1 Deltaproteobacteria bacterium
AATCTTCTTCAGCACCGTCTTGTGCAGCCACATGTTCATCCTGGCCGAGTCCCCCATCAGATCAGCGGGGCAGCCAAGTTCCGTGGCGAGTTCCTTGCGTGCCGTGTAGCTGCTGTCGATGTCGAGAAGTTTCAGGAGATCGACGATCGACGTCTTCCAGTTGAGCTTCTGGGGATTGGCGGCAGCCAGCTTCTCCAGGTGCGCAACGACGTCAACGACGTCGATTGGCTTGGGTGGGGGTGGCGCGGTGGGCGCCGGAGTCGGTGCAGCCACGGGAGAAGTTGCCCGTGGAACCTGAGGGGCCGGTGCCGGAGCCGCCGCTGCGCCCCTGAAGCCGAGCTTTTCAAGAATTTTGCCGAAAAAACTCATCACGTTCTCCTGACCGCATCCATTGTTGGCCAATGCTCATAATGCGCGTCGTGCCAGAATCCCACGTCCATAGAAGCGGACACGCACGCCGCACCGCTTCGAGGCGCTGCACACGATGAACCCAGCATCCGCCTCAATGCTTCGGCGCGCAAAGTGCGCTGGGCAAGAAAGGAAGGCCCCTTGCGGGGCCTTCGAAGTTGTCACGATGCGAATGCTTTTCAGGCGGCCTTCAGCTGCCGCAACTGCACATGTGCCTCGGGCACCGGATACCCCGCCGTTCCGAACGTGTCCCGAATCACGCGGTTCGTGTCGAAATACACCTGCCAGTAGTGGTCGTTGTGCACGTACGGGCGAACCGCGAGGAGGGGCCCGCGCTCAGTGAAGGCCATGATCTCGACGTCCGGCTGCGGGGCGGCGAGGACGTTGTCGATCTTCGGCAAGGCGGACTTGAGCCGGAGGATGGCGTCACGCGGATCCACCGTGTGGTCCAACTGCGCCGTCAGGTCGACACGACGGTACGGGTTGTGCGTGAAGTTCTTGATCGTGCCACCCATGATCGCCCCGTTGCCGACCGACGTCAGGACGTTGTCAGGCGAGTCGATGGTCGTGTTGAACAGTCCGATGGAACGCACGGTCCCTTCGACTTCGCCAGCCAGCACATAGTCACCGACCTTGAACGGCCGGAGCACGAGGATAAACGCGCCCGCCGCGAAGTTCGACAGCAGCCCGCCCCACGCCGCGCCGATGGCAATGCCCAGGGCCGCGATCAAGGCCGCGAACGACGTCGTCTCGACTCCAAAGAAGCCGAGGATGCCAATGAACAGCAGGACGTTAAGTCCGACCGTGAGGGTGTTGGAAAGGTAGCGAACGATCGTCGGCTCCACCCTCTGCTTTTCCATCGCCTTGGTGATCATCTTCGAGATGAGCCTGATCAGCCAGCGGCCGATGATGACGATCGCGATCGCGCCGAGAAGTTTCAATCCGAACGAAATCAACAACGGTTGCGTACTGGCCCAGAAGCCTGTGGCGTCCATTCGCTTCTCCTCTTGGATTGCCGGG
Organism: Deltaproteobacteria bacterium; assembly: GCA_017860575.1. Taxonomy (GTDB): domain Bacteria; phylum Desulfobacterota; class Binatia; order HRBIN30; family HRBIN30; genus JAGDMS01. Next base: position 1,429 of record JAGDMS010000477.1, read on the forward strand.
CGAATCTGCCCATCCACAACTGCACAGTTCATTCCGCAGCCGCGCCGGGGACGTTCTCGGAAACCCGCTGCTCGCGAAATGCCACGGGCCGCCCGGTGACCAGCGCGGTCCATCGATCGGCTGCACCAAATACGGATTTACAGCAATGAATGGCGGCGGCGCCGCACATACCCCGTCGTCACCATGGGACACAGCGATACAATTGCCGCTAAGGCTCACTTGAGCAAATCGGCGGAGCCCGGAAATGACAAAGTCCCGCATTTTGGCGCTGCTGCTTCTTGTGTTGCCGCTCGCTGCCTACGCGGGCATCGAAGCCGTTGCGCCCAAGGACAGTGTCGCCGGGCTCAAGACTGCCCTGAACCAGGGCGCGACCCGTGCCGTCGCACAGCTGGGTGTCACCGACGGCTTCCTCAAGAACCCGAAGGTGAGGATTCCGCTGCCGCCTGCGTTGAAGAAGGCGGACAAGGCACTGCGCATGGTCGGCATGGGTGGTCAGGCCGATGAGCTCGTCGTCGCCATGAATCGCGCTGCGGAAGTGGCTGTCCCCGAGGCCAAGGTGCTGCTCGTCGATGCCGTGAAGCAGATGTCGCTCGACGACGCACGGCAGATCCTGACCGGCGGCGACGATGCCGCAACCCAGTATTTCCGCAGAGTCTCCTACGACAAGCTCCAGCAACGGTTCCTGCCGATCGTGAAGGAAAAGACGGACCGTGCGCAGCTCGCGAAGCAGTACAACGATCTCGCCGCGCGGGCCGCGCCATTCGGACTCGTCGAGGCGCAGGATGCCAACGTCGAGAGCTACGTGACCCGCAAGGCACTCGACGGTCTCTTCTTGATGATCGCCGAGGAAGAACGGGCGATCCGACGGGATCCGCTGGGTCAGTCGAGCAAGGTCCTGCAGAGCGTGTTCGGGGCGCTGGGCCGGCCGTGATCTCAGGAGATCGCCGGTTCCTGTGCTGATGGAAGCGACCTTCGGCACCCCCTTCCTGATCGCTCCGCCGATCTCCCACGCCTGCTTTAAGGAAGAGTTGCGCGACAAGGGACGGGTCTGAGTTGTCCGCGCTTGCTCAGCCATGACCAGGAGCGCGAAACTCACGCCCTGATGCTGGACCTGCCTTGGGGGGCATCGTGAAGCTCCACGTCGTTGGCATCGTTTGCGTATCGGTGACGGCCTGTGCGCCGGGCATTGCTATCCCTGTCCCGACCCCGAGCGCCCCGCCGAAGCCCGCATCGGAGATCATGAATGCTGCCGCCGTCACGCCGCGCGATGGGGCGGGCGCCATCTTCGTCACCCGGGACAAGCAGTTGCGGGACATGAGGTGTACGTACGACATTTCACTGGACGGCCAGGTCGTGGCCGGACTGCGCACCGGGGAGCAGGTGACGATCTACGCTGATCCCGGGCGGCGAATCGTTGGCGTCGTTATTCGTGGCGAAGCGAGCTGCGACCCCGCGCTCGCGCAGGTTCCCGTGCAGGTCGTCGCGAGTGCCACGACGAAGATCCGGGTCTGGGCAGACCACTCATACGACCTGAGAATCGAGTCGACCACATATTGATCGGTGCAGCCCCCGTTTACTCGGCCGTCTTGTCGGCAGCGGGCTCAGCGGCGCCGTCATCGGACGGGCCAGGCACGCTCGGGTCGGGATCTTTCTTGCCGGTCTGGAGCGGAGTAGCGAGCAGGGACTCGACGACAAGCTGCGGAGGAATGCGTGAACCTGCGGAACAGGTGTAGTCCCTGCGGACCACTCGCACGCCGAGCTGGTGG
>JAGDMS010000478.1 GCA_017860575.1 Deltaproteobacteria bacterium
ACTCGATGATCGGGGGAATGCGGTACGGCTTCGGATGGCGGCGCCCAGTCTCCCCGTGGCAGACGCTATCCTCGTCAGCGCATAATTCCTGAGCTACGTCCTGCTGCAGCAGCGTTCAAATTGGACTTATCCCCTTTTCTTGCCCGGCGTGCTGGCGCGTTCACGGTGCTGTTGCTGACACTTTGAAATGTCCGGGTCATTAGCAGTTATAGATGTCCGCTCAGTTGGACGGAGAGCTTCTTGGTCTCTTTGCTCTTTTTTTACGGTGCTCTTGCCTGCGCGTAGTGGAGCGGCGCTGGGTGATGGCGGAAGCTGCTGTCCACATTGTGGCCGGCGGGAGAGCTCGGCGTCGCAATGGTGGGCAGGCGGTTACGGGTTCGGGGTGTCCCCGGCCCCATTGTGGGCAGCTGCTCCCGCGTGCGGGGAAGCCCGCTTGGGTCGCGGCCGGTTGCACACGACGACGCGTGGCACGGCCGGCGCGCGCGGCGCTGTTGCGTACCGACTGTGCCCGACGACCGTTTGCCGCTGGGGAAACGCGCTCAGAGGCTCCAGGACGCACGATCGGTATGCCGGACAAGGGACGGGTCGTTCCAATTTGCTGAGGGTTTCGTGCTGCCGCGGGGCGCGGGGCGGGTACTGCCAGCAATTGGCCATCGCGATCGTAGCGCGCCAATAATCGCCCCTGATAGCTGACACCCAAGGTGCCCTCGGGGAACTCATGTACCGTCACCTCACAGCGCACGTAGTGCGCCCGCTCGGCCGTGCGCGGGAGCTGTAAGCTCAACCCCTCGAAGGCCACCGTACTGTCATTGTTCACCGAGCGTTGATGCTGCACCGACAACAGCAGGTCGAGATCCACGCCCACCAACGGCACGAAGGCGCTCTCTGCTTGGGCCGGTTCCACCGTGAAGCGGCGGTTGAAGTCGGGTAGGAAATGCTTGTCGAGGTACTCATTGGCGTCGGCGTAGGTGCCGATGCCCGCGGCCCGCAGCTCCTGCGGCAAGCGACCCTGGATGGTCTGAAAGGCCCGCTCGCTGCGCCCGCGCGCCTGCGGCGACCAGGCCAGAAGCTGGCGGATCCCCAGCACCTTCAGGGCGCGGCTCACTTGCCCCGCATGAGCAGTGGTCGGTGCTGCTCCGGCCGTGGGGGTATGGCAGAAATGGCTCCCCCGATCCGTGTAGAGCTCCGCAAACCGCCCCAACCGACGCAGGATGTGCTTGAGGGCAGCAAACGTCGAGAGCGTACCCTCTTGTGGCACGAACTGCGCATACAGCATCCGCCCGTCGGCGTCGTCGAGCGCCACCATTAGATCTTGCATCGGCTCCCCCGCAATCCACTGATGCGTCGAGGCATCCAAGTGGACCAGCATGCCCCGCATCGCTCGCCGCTCGCGCCGGCGCCGATACCGGCCGCGCCCCGGACTCTTCTCGGCCAGCCCCGCGGCTTGCAACGCCAGCTTCAACCACGTGTAGCCAATGGCGATCTTGTGCTCCTCGCGCACCTTCTCCCAAAAGTGCTGCACCGAAAAATCCGCGTACCGTTCGCGTTTGAGGCTGCATACCTCCTCGAGGGTCTCCACCGCGATCCGCTTGCGCCGTGAACGCCCACCGCGGTGGTCCACCAAACCATCAAACCCTCGCTCCAAGTAACCCTCCTTGAGCCGGCGCATGTGCCGATCCGTGATCCCACAGATCCAGGCCGCCTGAATCCAGGTGATCTCCTTCGCAATCGCTCGCACGATTACCTCGCTGCGTGTCATCGCCTTCACCTCTTGCCGCACTCGTCGATCCATGACCGACGGCGTAGCCGGTTAAGGCGGACATCTTTAACTGCTTATGCCCCCGGACATCTCCAGTGCTTCTAACATGCTGACACGGCTGCTCTTGGACTGCCCGTGACATCTGTGGTAGCGACGAACAACGATGTACATGGTCCACGTTGACGAGAACGTGCTGCGAGACATCGTTCGCCGCCTCGTGGCAGCGATCGATCCCGACCGCATCATTTTGTTCGGCAGTCGAGCGCGCGGCGACGCGAAACCCGACAGCGATGTCGACCTCCTGCTGATCAAAGCATCGAACGAACCGCCACATCGGCGCGTCATCAAGGCGTACCGCGCACTGATGGGAATCGGCATCCCGAAAGATATTCTCTGGCGCACTCCCGAGGAGATCGCCAGCTGGGCGGGCGTGGCGACCTACGTTACGACCGCGGCGCTGCGCGAGGGGCGCCTGCTCTATGAAAAGCAATCGTGACCTCGCTCTCGATTTGGCCACCAAGGCCGATCACGATTTGCGCATGGCGGAGATCGGTCTCACGCATCGGGCGCCGCTGGACACCGTCGCATTCCACATCCAGCAAGCGGCAGTGAAGATGCTCAAGGCCCTGCTCGCATCGCGGGCGATGGAGTATCCGCGCACGCACGACGTCGAAGCGCTCCTGGACCTGATCGTCCCCCTGTATCCTGAGTTCGAAAGCTTTCGAGAGCCCCTGCTTGGGCTCTCGTCGTACGCGGTAGACATGCGCTACGACACGGAGCTCGATCCCAGCCGTGAGGAAGTTGAGGCGGCAATGCAGACGGTTCGGCGCCTGTGTGAAGCCGTTGGCAAGTGGTTGTCGAGCGCGTAAGGACCCTACGCTCGCGCCGCTCGAGGAGCCGGATTCCAACGGTCTCTTCAGCTCTTTTTGCCTTTTGCCTTGATCCTTCTAGCTTTTGCCTTTCAGTACCTGGCGTACTCAAACGCCCCGACGTCAAGCGACCCGCGGCGCGGGCGCGGCTGCTCGGCGTGGGGTTGGACGTACTGTGCGACAGGGTTGAGGCGGAATCCGTTGGCGCTGCCGGCGTCGATCGCCGCTGAGCCCGGCGTCAGGCGGAAATCAAAGGCGGCGCGGTTGACGAATCCGGAATCGTTCGACGGAAGGTTGTGGTTGGTGTCACATCGCCCGCGTTCAGCGTCCCGATGCGGATTTGGTTGCACAGACCTGGGCGCTGCGGCTACCCTGATGCAGGTTTATGCCGGAACTCAGCCGCTTCTACGGCATCATCATTCGCATGTTCGTCGAGGTCGGGACGCCGCATCATGGCCCGCACTTCCACGCGTACTACCAAGACGCCGTGGGGATCTTTGGACTCGACCCGATCGAACTGATCTCGGGGGATCTGCCGACGCGCCAACG
>JAGDMS010000479.1 GCA_017860575.1 Deltaproteobacteria bacterium
GTTCCGCTATACGCGAAGGGCGTTTGCTTCGCAGAATGGTGAGATGCGGACATGAAACCACCACGTTTTGATTATGCCACCCCCACGACCGTGACCGAGGCGGTGGCGCTTCTGAAACAGCATGACACCGAGGCCAAGATTCTGGCCGGTGGCCAGAGTCTGGTGCCCTTGCTGAACATGCGGCTGACGCGGCCGGGGATTCTGATCGACCTGGGGAGGATCCCCGAGTTGAACTACATTCGGGAGGCCGATGGCGCGATCGTCATCGGGGCGATGACGACGAAACGGTCAGTGGAAGACTCGGATCTCGTCAAGAGCCGCCAGCCGCTGCTGCACGCCGCCACTGTGCTGATCGGGCACGTCGCCATCCGCAATCGGGGGACGGTGGGCGGTTCGCTGGCGCATGCGGACCCGGCGGCCGAGTACCCGGCGGTCGCGGTCGCACTGGATGCCGAGTTGCGCGCCATGGGGCCGAACGGTGCCCGCAGCATCAAGGCCGCGGATTTCTATGTGAGCTACCTGACCACCGCGTTGGAGCCGACGGAGATCTTGACCGAGGTGCGCTTCCCCGTATTGCCCAGTGGTGCCGGCTGGTCCTGCATGGAAGTCGCGCGGCGTCACGGTGATTTCGCCATGGCGGGCGCGATGGTGACGGTGACGCTGGCGAGGGATGGGCGTTGCTCCGCTGCCCGTATTGTGCTGTTCGGCGTCGGCGCCGTGCCGCTGCGGGCGGCTGCGGCGGAGCAGGTGGTGATCGGGCAGAAGCCGAGTGAAAAGGTGTTCCAGGACGCGGGGCAGAAAGCCGCTGACGCTGCGGAAGAACCCATGTCCGATACCCACGCCTCGGCCGAGTATCGGCGGTATCTGGCTCAAGTCATGACACGGCGCGCGCTGGCGGAGGCCGTGAGTCGGGCCGGAAGAGCGGCGTAAGATTCGACGCCGCCCCACACATGAAGTGAAAGGGTAGTGACGATGACGACATCGCGGCCGGTTCGCGTGACGGTGAATGGCGTGCACTACGAGGCGATGGTTGAACCCCGGATGACGCTGGTGGACTTCCTGCGCGGCGAGCTGGGACTCACCGGAACCCACGTGGGCTGTGAGCATGGAGTGTGCGGCGCCTGTACGGTGCTGCTGAACGGACAGACGGTGCGGTCCTGCCTGATGCTGGCCGTTCAGGCCGACGGCGCGAGCTTGATGACCGTTGAGGGATTGAGTCGGGAGGGGAAGCTGCACCCGATTCAGGAGGCGTTCATGGAGGAGCACGGCTTGCAATGCGGCTTCTGCACGCCAGGGTTTCTCATGTCCACGTTGGAATTGCTGCAACACCATCCGGACCCGACTGATGACGAGATCAAGGAAGCGCTAGGTGGCAACCTTTGCCGCTGTACGGGGTACCAATCGATCATCAAGTCTGTCCATCTGGCCGCGGAGAAAAAGGCGCTTCGTCTCCCGCATTGGATAGGCTGAGGAGTCATGGCTGTCGCAACGATCAAGACGCCGGCGGATTTGCCGGTCAGCGCGCCCCGCTTCGTCGGGAAAGCGGTCAATCGCGTCGAGGACCCGATGTTGCTCACCGGCCGCGTCGAGTTCATCGACAACGTGGTCGTACCTGGGATGCTGCATTGTGCCATTTTGCGCAGTCCGTATGCCCATGCCCGCATCAAATCCATTGACGTTCGTGAGGCGGAGAAGCTGCCGGGCGTCGTGGCGGTGATCACGGGTGAGGATGCGAAGCGCTGGAGCAACCCCATGTCGACCATCCCGGAGGGCTGGGGCGGGTACTGCCTGGCGACCGACAAGGCGCGCTTCATGGGCGAGCCGGTGGCGGCCGTTGCCGCCACCAGCCGGTACGTCGCCGAGGATGCCCTGGATCTGATTACTGTTGAATACGATCCGCTGCCAGCCGTGGTCGACGCCCTCAAGGCGATGGAGCCTGGCAGCCCGCTGCTCTTTGAAGAGAAGGGCACCAACGTCATACTGCACCGATTGTTCACGTGGGGGGACGTGGACCACGCGTTCCGTGGTGCGGATCGGGTGTTCACCGAGAAGTTCCGCTGGAACCGCCTCGGCGCCAATCCGATGGAGACCTTCGGCTGCGTCATCCAGTGGGATGTATTGGATGGGACGATCACCTGCCGTGGCAGCATCCAGGCGCAGTCGTTTTACGCCATCGCCTTGGCGTTCACGTTGGGCTTGCCCACGAACAAGGTGCGGGTGATCAGCCACCCGCACGGGGGGAGCTTCGGCGGCAAGGGCAATCCGCGCGGGTTGACGATCGCGGCGCTGGTGTCACGCAAAGCCGGCGGTCGCCCGGTAAAATGGATCGAGGACCGGATGGAGTACTTAGCCGCTGGTGGCAGCCAGTCCTGGGATCGCCATTATGAGGTGTCCCTCGCGGCGAAAGCCGACGGTACGCTGACCGGTCTGAAGGTCACCTTGGTCGATAATTTGGGCGCCACCGCCGAGGGCGCGGGCGCCATCAGCACCGGGAAACCGCTGGCGGCCTTCACTGGGTGCTACACGATTCCCGTGGCGCAGTACGATCTCACCATCGTGGCGACCAACAAGCTTTACCAGACCGCTTACCGCGGCATGGGGCCGCCGCCCCACTTCTGGGTGTTGGAGCAGATGATGGATATCGCCGCCCGAGGATTGGCGATGGACCCGGCGGAGTTGCGGCGCAAGAATTACATCCCAGCCGATCGCTTCCCGTACACCATCCCGAGCGGCAATGAATACGACAGTGGCAACTACGAGGCGGCATTGGACGCCGTCTTGGCAATGGGGCATTACCGCCAACTGCGTGAGGAACAGGCCGCTGCGCGCAAGCAAGGCCGCTACCTTGGCATCGGCGTGGTGAACACGATCGAACCAGGTGTCTTCGATTGGAATGCCTACGCCATCGTTGGCATGCAGGGGACCGGCGTGCCCGAGGGTGCCACGGTCGCCATCGACATCGTGGGTAAGTTCATCGTCAAAATCGGCTTCTCCCTGGAAGGGCAGGGCCAGTATACGGTCATCACGCAGGTGCTGGCCGATTACTTTGGGGTCGATCTCGACGATATCCGGGTGGTGCCGCTCGACAGCGTGTCTGCCCCGCCCCATTTCGGTCCGGGCGGAAGTCGCCTCGGCGTTGCGATTACCGGAGCCGTACTGGGCGCGGCCCAG
>JAGDMS010000480.1 GCA_017860575.1 Deltaproteobacteria bacterium
CAGTGCGATCGTGGCCCAACGCACGAGGGACATGGTGATGCGGATGTTCGCGGTTCAGGCCGTTACGGCCCGACGCTTGCGCGCAGGGTCAGGCGACGCATTCAACGTGGTGCCCATCCACCACACACAGGGAACACCTGACCAACGAAGCAAGCCGCGGCGTCGCTGCACAGGTAGGCGGCGAACTGGGCGTCTTCTCTTGCAGAGACAAGACGACCGAGCGGCACTTCGCGCGCCAGGCGTTCCTGGAACCTCGGGTTGGCTTGCACCTCTGCCGGAAAGTAGGTCGGGTTGTCGACGAAGTTCTGTGCAATCGCGTTGACCTGCACATTGTGCGGCGCGAGCGTCGATGGCGCCTTGACGGCCAGGTTGACCAGCAGCACGTCTAGCCGACCTGCTTCGCGCACGACTCGATCGACTGCGGCAGCGTCGCTGAGCTCCCCTGTGCTGGCAATCACCTCGGCACCTTGCTCGATGAAGACATCGCATAGCGCTGGCCCCATGAACTCTGTGGCCTGAGTGACCAGGACGCGCTTTCCAATGAGTGCTGTCTGCATCCGTGGATCCTGGCAAGTGACGCGCGAGGGGTCAAGGCCGCACTGCGCGCAGCGAGACGGCCAGAACCATGGGACTCGAAGGCATTGTCCGTCCCGCGGCGGGTCTCGCCATTTGTTCAGTCCGTCGAAGCGGACGATCGGGTCGTCTTCCCGCGCATGGCGCAAGTCCACAGCCCGGAGGGTTGCCCCTGCTGGCCATATGCTCGACGGTTCCACCCTGCAGAGCCGCGCCACACATGCAAACGAGTTCACTCATCCTTGGAGCCGCCATCGTCTCCGAGGTCATTGCCACCAGTGCCCTGAAAGCTTCCGATGGTTTCACGCGCCTCTGGCCAAGTGTCGTGACGGCCATTGGCTACCTGATCTCGTTCTATCTTCTGTCTCTGGCCTTGAAGGCCATGTCCGTGGGGGTTGCCTACGCGATCTGGTCGGGCCTTGGCATCGTGCTGATCGCCTGCATCGGTTGGGCGGTCTTCGGGCAGAAGCTCGACCTGCCTGCCCTGCTCGGGATGGCCTTGATCATCGCCGGCGTCGCTGTGATCAACCTGTTCTCGAAGACAACCGGGCACTGAACGCGAAACTGCGCGCGCAATGCCGCTGGGCGGCGACCGCGTGGTCTGACGAATGAGCTGAACGGCCGGTCGAGGGCCGCTCGAGCGAAGGGCTGGCCGTCACGGTGCTTGACGTGGGGCGCCGGCATCCGTGAGCGACGGGCCAAAACGCATGCGGGTGACTCCCGCATTTGCTGCCGCCGCCTCGCAGAGACTGCACGGCCTCGACGTGGAGTACAGAACAGCGCCGGACAGCCACTGCCGCCCCAGTTTGTGTTGAGCATCACGGATGGCTTCTCGCTCGGCGTGGGCATCGGGGTTCTGGTTCTTGACGACTCGGCTCGGCCCTTGGCCGATGAGCTTTCCATCCAGCACGAGTACCGCGCCGTACGGCTGATCACCCCAGGATTCGGCAAGGCGCCTCATCTCAGCAGCGGCCTCGTACCACCGCATTTCTGGGTCGCGGCCGGCGGCCTGAGCTCGGGCAGACGGCCGTATAGCGCAGACGGCGAGCGCCACTGCGCCTGCGATGAGGGTTCTTCGGCTGTTCAGCGGCCTTTCGATGGGCACGACGGTGAACGCCCCGCAGGTCGCGCTGATGTTCGCAAGGCGCGCCACGTGCGGCGCATGCTGCGTGAGGCGTGTTACCGGCGCCACGGCGTGGACACTGGGAGAGCACTCGGACACGGCCGGCGCCGACAACTTCGGGATCGAACAACAGCGGTCAAGGAGTGGCAGGCTCCATGCCCTTCGCCCTGATTGCCTTCGCTGACTCCGGTGTGCGCATGAAATCGATGAACGCCTTTCCTGCCTCGGTCTGCTTGGCGCTGGCCATGATGGCCGCCACAAAGACGAGGGTGTCCTGTAGATCACCCGGCAACGGGCCGACGATCTCGATGCCCGCGATTGCAATAAGGCCTTGGAGTGTGCCCACGCCGATCTCGGCCTCGCCATTGGCAACCGGATCGCCAGGGAATCCGGATTTGGGAAAGATCGTCCTGGATTTCATCTCGCTGGCGATGCCAAGGCGATCGAGCACCTTGGCGAAATGGATGCCGCTCGCGCCGCCGCCCGCCGGATCACTATAGGAAATCGACTTGGCGGCGAGCAGAGTGCGCTTCAATGCCTCAGGCGTGGAGATGTCGGGCCTGGGCGCGCCCTTGCGAACGGCCACTCCACTGCCCGCACTGGCAAGGACAGTCTCGGTGCCCGATACCACTTTGCCGTCCTTCGCCAAACGCTCGATCCCCGACTGGGGAATCACCACGACATCGCCGGAGTCACCAGCTTGGACGAGCTTCACGATCCCGCCCAAGGGGGCGAACGTGATCACGAGCGTGTGTCCGGTCGCGCGCTCGAACTTCGGCCCGAGGTCTCCCAAGACCGGTTGCAATGCGATGGCGCTCAGCACCTTGAGTTCAGCCGCCTCCGCCGCGCCTTGCGCGAGCAGGATCGTGGCCCCGACAGTCGCGGCTGCGGCGAGTGAACGTATCTGCATGGCATGCCCCTCTCAGATGGATGACCTTCGGGCCCAACGTGTGAGCTGAGGGGCCGATGCCGGGAAGGCGCTTGGCCCGCGAGGCGGATGATGACAGCGAGCGCCCTGCGGGCCAAGTGCCCTGCCGGTGGAGGTCCCGCTCGACGGATCAGGTGTCACCGTGATCACTGCCGAGCAAGGACCACGTGGGTGGCAAGTGGCGAGCTTTCGTGCCTCGTGCAGGCGTAGCCCAAGGCAGGAAGGTTTATTCCTTCAAAGAGTCTTTCACCGGTGCCGAGCAGGACCGGCGCAATAGCGATGTGCATCTCGTCGATCAGGCGTTGGCGAAGATACTGCTGAATGACGTTCACGCCGCCACCAAGACGAACATCCTTGCCTTCGGCCGCTTCGCGAGCTTGCGCCAGGGCGGCGGCAGTGCCTTCCGTTACGAAGTGGAAGGTCGTTCCTCCTTCCATGACCAGCGGCGCGCGTGCGTAGTTGGTCAGCACGAACACTGGGACGTGATAGACAGGATTCTCGCCCCACCAACCCCGCCAGCTCTCATCTGGCCAAGGTCCGCGAACC
>JAGDMS010000045.1 GCA_017860575.1 Deltaproteobacteria bacterium
GCGGGAGTGCGCGAGATGTCGGTGACGGATCTCGAAGAGCTGTTCACCCGGACGTTTGACATCAACCCGGTGTGCTCGCTCGAAGTGGGGTGGCAGCTGTTCGGCGAAGAGTACGAGCGCGGGACGTTTCTGGTCCGTATGCGGCAGGAGATGCGGCGGCTCGGGCTGGCCGAGTCGACGGAGCTGCCGGATCACCTCGCGCACGTGCTCGCCGTGCTGGGCCGGATGGAAGCGGACCGGGCAGACGACTTCGCCGCCGCGTGTGTGCTGCCGGCCGTGGAACGCATGTGTGCCAGTCTCGTGGGAAAAGACGTGCCGTACGAGCACGCCCTCGAGGCCATTCGGACTTTCCTGGCGGTGCGTCACGGTACGGCGCTCCGCGACGGTGACGCGGACGTGTCCGCGTCCGGCATCCAAATTCCCGCGCCGGGAATGGAGTGAGCATGACCAACGTGGCGTACCTCGATCAACTGCTGCTGGCCATTCTGCCTTACGTCGCCTTTTTCACCTTCTTCCTGGTCACCATCCAGCGCTATCGCCAGCAGACCTTTACGTACTCATCCCTCTCCTCCCAGCTGCTGGAGAATCAGCAACACTTCTGGAGCCTGGTCCCGTTCCACTACGGCATCATCGTGGTGCTTGCCGGACACGTGGTGGCCTGGCTGTGTCCGCGTGAGATTCTCGCCTGGAACAGTGTGCCGCTCCGTCTGTACGTCCTCGAAATCGCGGCGCTGGTGTTCGGGCTCCTGGCCCTACTCGGCCTGGTCAACGTGCTGGTGCGCCGGTTGGTGAACAGCCGGGTACGGGTGGTGACCAGCGGGGCCGACTGGATCCTGTATGCGCTGTTACTGGTCCAGGTGATCTCCGGCGTCTACGTCGCGGTCTTTCATCCCTGGGGCTCGTCGTGGTTCGCCGCGGCGATGTCGCCTTACTTGTGGTCGCTGGTGAAGCTCAACCCCGACATCGCCACAGTTGTGGCCCTGCCGTTGGCGGTGAAGCTCCACATCATCAGCGCCTACCTGGTAATCGGCTTCTTCCCGTTCACCCGACTTGTGCACATCCTGGTCGTTCCCAACCCGTACTTGTGGCGCAAGCCGCAGGTGGTCCGTTGGTACGGCAGAAAGCCGCTGCCGGCGCACGATTGAACCCGGAAGGACGCGTATTGCCCATGTCTGATTCGAGGGGGGCCCGATGACCGACCGCGGCAAAGGGATGATGGTGCTGGCCATGAACACCATCGCGTTCACGGTCTGCTTCGCCTGCTGGACGATGAACGGGGTGCTGGTGACCTACCTCATCGATCAACGTATCTTCAATTGGGACAAGGCGCAGATGGGCTGGTTGATCGGCGTGCCGATTCTCTCGGGGTCGATCCTGCGCCTGCCGCTGGGGGTGCTCACCGACCGCTACGGCGGCCGTATCGTCTATACCGTCCTGTTGCTGGTCGCGGCGGTGCCGATGTACCTGATGAGCTACGCGAACAGCTACCAACAGTTCTTGTGGGGCAGTCTGGGCTTCGGTCTCGCCGGCACCGCGTTCGCAGTGGGCATCGCGTACACCTCGGTCTGGTTTCCCAAGGAGCGCCAAGGTACGGCGCTGGGTATCTTCGGGATGGGCAACGCCGGTTCGGCGCTGACCAGCATGGGGGCGCCGCTCGTGCTGCGCGCCTTGACCAACGGCGGCACCAACCCCGAGGGATGGCGTACGCTGCCCAAGCTCTACGCTGCCTCGCTCGTGGTGATGGCGGTCCTGTTCCTGTTTCTCACCTTTCCGCGCAAAGTCGAGCACAATCTCGAGCACACGCTGATGCAGCGCCTGGCGCCGCTCAAGAGCCTGCGCGTCTGGCGGTTCGGTTTGTACTATTTCGTCGTCTTCGGTGCCTTTGTCGCCCTGGCGCAGTGGCTGATTCCTTACTACGTCAATGTCTACAGCATGTCCGTGGCGACCGCGGGCATGATGGCGGCCATCTTCTCCCTGCCCTCCGGTGTCATCCGTGCCCTCGGGGGGTGGATGTCCGACCGCTGGGGTGGCCGCGCGGTCATGTATTGGGTGTTCGGCGTCTGCCTTCTCTGCCTGGTGCTGCTGTGCGTGCCGCGCATGGACATCCGGTCGCCCGGAGAAGGTGTGATGGCGGACCGCGCCGGGACCGTGACCGCCGTTGCCCCCAACGAAGTGACGGTCGGGGACCGGCGTTATGTGCTCGCAGCCAAGCCGGCATCGACGCCGGCCGAGGCCGACGAAGAATTGCTCATCTGGCCGACCCTCTCCTCTTGGCAGGAGCCGGTGGTGACAGTCGGCCAACAGGTGGCGAAGAAGCAGCTATTGGCGCGCGGCGTGACCCACATCTACTTCCAAGCCAACGTTTGGGTCTTCACCTTTTTGGTGTTCGCCGTCGGCATCGCCATGGGGATCGGCAAGGCCGGGGTGTACAAGCTTATTCCGGACTACTTCCCGCGTGACGTCGGTGTGGTGGGCGGGATCGTCGGCGTCATCGGCGGGCTCGGCGGCTTCTTCTGTCCGATCATCTTCGGGTACCTACTGCGCGCGACCGGCATCTGGACCACGACGTGGTTCTTTCTCGCTGCAGCGACCTTGGTCTCTCTGACGTGGCTGCACCTCGTCGTGCAGCACATTCTCCGCCGCGAGGCGCCGCAAGTGATGCGCCATATTGAACCCGTGCCGGGCGGGCAGTTCGGAAAGGACATGGAGGCCACTTATGGCTGACACGACTGTGAGCAAGACTTCGGCAAACGACTTTTCGTCATATTGGGATCCTGAGGATGCCAAGCAGTGGGCGGCGGGGGGAGCGACCCTGGCCGCGCGCACGCTATGGATCACCACCGGCGCCCTCACCCTTTCCTTTGCGACCTGGTTCATGTGGAGCGCGATCGTGGTGCGCCTTCCGGATCTCGGGTTCAAGCTCTCGGTCGGCCAACGCTTCTGGCTCGCGGCTCTTCCCGGCCTGATGGGGGCGACGCTGCGCATCCCCTACTCGTTTGTGGTGCAGATGTTTGGTACCCGCGCGGTGATCACTTTGGCCACGGCTTCGCTGTTGATCCCGAGCATCGGCGTCGGTCTCGCGGTCCAAGACCCCACGACACCGTTCTGGGTTCTTGCGCTGCTGGCCGTGGCGGCAGGCTTCGGCGGCGGTAACTTTTCCGCCTTCATGTCGAGCACCAGCCTGTTCTACCCCAAAGCCCGCCAGGGGACGGCGCTCGGGATTCAAGCCGGCATCGGCAACTTCGGTGTCAGCTTGGTCCAGTTCCTGACCCCCGTGGTGACCACAGTGCCGTTGTTCGGGGCGCTGGGTGGCAGTGCCCTGACCTGGAACCAGGCCGGGACGGCGAAACAACTGTGGATCCAGAACGCTGCCTTCCTTTGGGTATTACCGGTGCTGGTGTTCACCATCGCCGCCGCCATCGGTTTACGCAGCATTCCCGTGAAAGGGACATTCAGCCAGCAAGCTGTCATCTTCCGACATAAGCACACCTGGATCATGACGTCGCTGTATTTGATGACCTTCGGCACCTTCTCCGGCATGTCGGCCTCGTTCGCGCTGCTCATCCGCGAGATCTTCGGCAAACTGCCCGGAGCACCCGACCCACTGCAATACGCCTTTCTCGGCGCGCTCATCGGTTCGGCGACACGGCCACCGGGCGGCTGGATCTCGGACAAAGTCGGCGGCGCCAAAGTGACCATGGTTTGCGGTGCATTGCTGCTCGCCGGCACGCTCGGTACCACGTTCTTCACCGCGCCAACGTCGGTCGCGAGCTTCGGACCATTCCTGGCACTGATCCTGGTCACCTTTTTCGCCGCCGGGGTGGGCAACGGCTCGACCTTCCGCATGATCCCGATCATCTTTCCCGCCAAGGAGGCGGCGCCGGTTCTTGGCTGGACCGCGGCTGTCGCTGCGTACGGCGCATTTATATTCCCCATGCTCTTCAACTGGTCGTTTGCGCGCTTCGGCTCCGCCAACGGTGCCTTGTACATCTTCGCCGCCTTCTACGCCGCCAACCTGGTTCTGTGCTGGTGGTACTACGCTCGCAAGGGTGCGGAAATCGCTTGCTGAGGATGGAACCGCGATCATGAGCAGCCGCCTCGCGACCACCGTCCTGTCCCTCGCGCTCGCCTTCGGCGTCGTTGCGCTTTGGCCGCAGCTCGCCAACCTGCGGCTGCCGGGTATTCAACGGGACTACGAGCCCGAGCAACCGATCCGCTATTCGCACCGCCTGCATGCCGGGGAGATGCAGATTCCTTGTCAGTACTGCCACTCCGGCGCAGAGCGCAGCCGGCACGCCGGGATTCCACCGGTCAACGTTTGCATGAACTGCCACAAATTCGTGACGGCGCCGCTGGGCATGGTCCGGGCGGAGGATGACTTAGCGGCCAAGGAAAACCGTCCGCCGCGCCGCGTGATCTCGGCCGAACTGCGTAAACTCTACGACGCCCTCGGACTCGATGACACACTGCAGCGCGACCCGACGAGGCCGGAGCGGGCAATCGCCTGGGTCAAGGTGCACAACGTTCCCGACTTCGCCTTTTTTGACCATCGGCCCCATGTGGCGGCAGGGGTCATCTGCCAGACCTGCCACGGTCCGGTCGAAACCATGGAGCGCATGCGACAGGTTGCGGATCTGACCATGGGCTGGTGTGTGAACTGCCACCGCGATGCCAACCGCACCGGAATCGCTGGCCGCCCCGTACGCGCGTCGCTCGATTGCTCCGGGTGCCATTTCTAAGGGAAAACATCATGTCGACCGAGGGCGCGAACAAGTATTGGAGAGCGTTGACGGAGCGCGAAACCGCCATCCCGGCCGCGGCCCACGACGAGTTCGCCGTGCCGGCGGAAGGCGTCGGCGCCTTCCTCTCACGCCGGGGGTTCCTGAAGGCCGCCGGCTTCAGTGCTGCCGGGACGCTGCTGGCCTCGTGTACGCGAGCACCCGTGGAAAAGGCGATTCCGTTCCTCGTCAAGCCCGAAGAGATCACGCCGGGCCGCGCACTGTACTACGCCTCCACCTGCGCCGGCTGCTCCGCATCGTGCGGGGTGCTGGTGAAAAACCGCGACGGCCGACCCATCAAGCTGGAGGGGAACCCCGACCAACCGGTGTCGCGCGGTGCGTTGTGCGCGGTGGGGCAGGCCTCCATTCTCGGGCTCTACGACAGCCATCGCCTCAATCGCCCGCTGCATCGCGACCAGCCGAAAACATGGGAAGAGGTCGATCGTGCCGTCGCCGAGCAGCTTGCGGGGATCCAGAAGGCCGGTGGCGGGGTGCGTTTTCTGTCCTCGACGATCACCAGTCCCACGGTTCGTGCGGAGATCAAACGCTTCCTCGATCGCTTCGCCGATGCCCGGCACGTTGTCTATGATCCGCTTTCCTGCTCCGCCATGCTCGACGCGTATGAGCGCACGCACGGTGTGCGCGCGCTCCCGCACGCGCATTTCGATCGGGCCGAGGTCGTGGCGAGTTTCGACGCGGATTTCCTCGCCACCTGGATCTCGCCGGTGGAGTTCGCCGCCGCCTGGCGCGCCGGGCGCGATCTGGAGGCGAAGCCACCACGGTTTTCCTACCACGCGCAGTTCGAGCCTCGGCTCTCCGTTACCGGCAGTAAAGCCGATCGCCGCGTCCGCGTCGCCCCGCGCGAAATTGGACCGGCCCTGTCGTTTCTGACGGCACGCCTGGCGCAAAAAGCGGGGGTCGCGTTCTCGTCTTCGGCACCGACGGACACGCACCTGGTGGCGGCGTTGACCGATCTCGCAGACCGTCTGTGGAGCGCGCGTGGCAAATGCCTGGTCGTGTGCGGCAGCCAGGACATCGCCGCCCAGGCTGTGTGCAATTTCGCCAACCATCTTCTCGGGAACTACGGCAGGACACTCGATCTGGAGCGGCCCTCGTACCAAAAGCAGGGCAGCGACAGTGATTTGTCACGCTTGCTGACGGACATCTCCGCCGGAAAGGTTGCGGCACTCTTCATTGCCGGGGTCAACCCGGTATACGAGCTTCCCAACGGCAGCCAGCTCGCCGCCGCTCTCGAGAAGGTGCCGTTAGCCGTGAGCTTTGCCTCCCACCGCGACGAGACGACGAGCCACGTGCAATTCGTTTGTCCGGACCACCATCCGCTCGAGTCGTGGAGCGACGCGGAGCCGGTTGCCGGCATGGTCAGCGTCATGCAGCCGGTCATCCGGCCGCTGGGACAGACGCGCAGCCTCATCGAGACGCTTTCCGCCTGGGCGGGCGAATCCCAGCCGGCGTACACGCTCCTGCAGCAAAGCTGGCGGACCCGGATCTGGCCGCGCCAATCGAAAGAGTCGTCGTTTCAGGATTTCTGGGACGGCGCGGTGCACGACGGCGTTGTGACGGTCGACCCGATCCCGGTTTCGCCCAAACCGTTTGATCTTGCGGCGGTGCAACCCATTCCTCCTTCCCCGCCCGCTGCGCCGGACGGGCTGGCACTGGTGCTGTACCCGAAGGTGGGGATGCTGGCGGGACAGCATGCGCAGAATCCCTGGCTGCATGAACTCCCGGATCCCATTTCCAAGGTGACCTGGGACAACTACGCATGCCTGGCGCCCGGCCGTGCCGCACGCCTCGGCGTCAGCGAAGGCGATGTGGTGCGCCTCGATCTTGGTGGCAGCAGCCTCGAGCTGCCCGTGTATGTACAGCCGGGACAACACGACGACGTCGTCGCCGTAGCGCTCGGCTATGGCAGCCAGGGGAGTAAACGCTTCGCGGACATCGGTCCGCAGTGGTTGGAAGGACGACCCTCGGTGGGGGAACACGGCCTGGTTGGCGTGAATGCCGCCCCGGCACTCGATTTGCGCGACGGGGTCTTGCGCTACGTTCGCGATGGGGTGCAGGTTGCCAAGACCGGTCGGGCGCATGCGTTGGCATGCACCCAGATGCATCACACCATCACGGTGCCCGAAAAACTCGCGCAGAAGGGGTCCGAGCGCCGGCCGGTCGTACAGGAAACCACCTATCCGGCGTGGCAAGCCAACCCGGCGGCCGGACACCACGGGGAACACGAGGAGGAGGACCTCTGGCCAGAAGATCACCCGTACACCGGACACCGGTGGGTGATGGCGATCGATCTGACCGCCTGCACCGGGTGCTCCGCCTGCGTCGTGGCGTGCCAGGTGGAAAACAATATTCCCGTGGTCGGTCGCGACGAGGTGCGGCGGCATCGCGAGATGCACTGGCTGCGGATCGACCGTTACTACTCGGGCCCGGGGGACGACGTCGACGTGCTGCATCAGCCGATGACGTGCCAGCAGTGCGAGAACGCACCGTGCGAAACGGTGTGCCCGGTGCTCGCCACGGTCCACAGCGAAGAAGGGCTCAACCAGCAAGTGTACAACCGCTGTGTTGGCACACGTTACTGCGCCAACAACTGCCCGTACAAGACGCGGCGGTTCAACTGGTTCAATTACCCGCATCAAGATCCATTCGCCAACCTGGTTCTCAATCCCGATGTCACCGTGCGCAGCCGCGGCATCATGGAGAAGTGCACTTTCTGCGTGCAGCGAATTCAAGAGGTGAAGATGGAAGCGAAGCGGACCGGGACGCCGGTGGTGGACGGCGCCATCCGGCCCGCCTGCCAGCAGACGTGTCCCGCCAACGCCATCGTCTTCGGCGATCTGAACGACAGGTCCAGCCGCGTGGCGGCGGCGGTAGCCAACCCGCGACGCTTCCGGGTGTTGGAGGAGATCAACGTGCGACCGTCCGTGAACTACTTGCGACTGGTCCGTAATCGGGACGGGGAGACGTCTCATGGCTGAAGTTGCCTGGCTCTCGCGCCGGCCATTGATTGCCGGCGACAAGTCGATCGGTCAGGTCACGCGAGACATCTGCGCGGCGATGGAGACCCGGCCGTCCGTGCTGTGGTGGACGGGATTTCTTGGGGCGCTGAGCCTCCTCGGCCTCGGCGTTGCCGCCATCACGTATGAGATTGCGACCGGCATCGGCACCTGGGGACTCAATCGCACCGTCGGTTGGGCGTTCGACATCACCAACTTTGTGTTCTGGATCGGCATCGGTCACGCCGGCACATTGATTTCGGCGATTCTCTTTCTCTTCCGCCAGCGCTGGCGCACCTCGGTCAATCGCGCCGCCGAAGCCATGACCATCTTCGCAGTGATGTGCGCCGGCATTTTCCCACTGATTCACATGGGGCGCCCCTGGCTCGCGCATTGGATGTTCCCCTACCCCAACACGCGCGGCTCGCTCTGGATCAATTTCCGCTCGCCTCTGGTGTGGGACTTCTTCGCGATCTCGACCTACTTCATCATCTCGCTGACGTTCTGGTACGTCGGCCTCCTTCCCGACTTGGCAACTCTGCGCGACCGCACGACCTCAGCGTGGCGGCGGCGCATTGCCGCCGTGTTGAGTCTGGGGTGGAACGGCTCGACACGGACCTGGCAACGGTACGAAGTCGTCTACCTCCTGCTCGCCGGACTCGGCACCCCCCTGGTGGTGTCGGTGCATACCATCGTGAGTTGGGACTTCGCGACCTCGGTCATCCCCGGCTGGCATGCCACCATCTTTCCACCGTACTTCGTCGCCGGCGCGATCTTCTCCGGGATGGCGATGGTCCTCACGCTGATGCTGGTGGCCCGCAAGACGATGCATCTGGAGGACTACATCACGGTGCGGCACGTCGACATCATGTGCAAGCTGATCATCGTGACCGGCAGCATTGTCGGCTTGGCCTATGCGACCGAGTTTTTCACCGCCTTGTACTCCGGCAGCCCGTACGAACAGTTTGTGTTTCTGAATCGTGCCGCCGGGCCACTGGCCTGGGCATATTGGACGATGGTCAGCTGCAACGTGCTGGCGCCACAGTTCCTGTGGTTTCGCCGGGTGCGGTCGAATTTCGCCGCGGTGTTCGTGCTGTCGATCATCATCAACATCGGCATGTGGTTCGAGCGGTTCGTCATCATCGTGACCTCACTCCACCGGGACTATCTGCCATCGAGTTGGGCGAGTTATGCCCCGACGTCGATCGAGGTGGCGACGCTGCTTGGCTCGTTCGGCCTGTTCTTCACCTGTTTCCTGCTGTTCGTGCGGCTGGTGCCGGTGATTGCGATCGGTGAGGTCAAGGCCGTGGTGGCGCATGACGGTGGGTCAGGAGGGACACACGGATGAGTCGACGTGTGATGCTCGGGTTCTTCGAGCGTGAGGAGGATGTGCTCGCGGCAACGAAGGCGGCGCGAAACGCCGGATTGAAGATCCTGGACGTGTACACGCCGTACGCCGTGCACGGGCTGGACCGGGCGATGGGCTTGACGCCGTCGCGGTTGCCGCTTGTCTGTCTGCTTCTGGGCCTGTTCGGCGCCGGGTTCAAGGTGTGGTTCGAGTTCTGGACCACGGCCGCAGCGTGGCCGATCAACGTCGGCGGTAAGCCATGGAACTCGCTGCCTGCATTCGTTCCGGTCACCTTCGAGGTGATGGTGCTGTTCGCCGGCGTCAGTACCTTTCTGGCCTTCCTGTTCGTCACCGGCCTACGCCCTGGCCGCGTCCCCGTCATGCCGCACGTGCGCGTGACTGACGACCAGTTCGTGCTGGTCGTCGAACAGACCGACTCGGTCTTCGATGCGGCGCGGGTTGGGGGGCTGTTCGCGGGCTGCGGGGCGGTGCGCAGCGAGGAGCGCGTGCAGCCCGAGGCGCAATCATGAACCTCCGTGCACTGAACTGGGTATTGCTGGTGGGCTTCCTGCTGACGGTCGCGCTCAACTTCGCTTTACGTCCCGACCCGTCCCGCCCCAACTTCGAGGTGTTCCCGGACATGGCCCACTCGGCCCGCTCGAACGCCTTTTCACCCAGCAAGGTGTTTGCGGATGGGCAGACGCTGCAACGCCCGCCCGAGGGTGCGATTCCCCGTGGTTGGCTGCCCTTGCATTACCGGGCGACACCCGAGGATGCCGCGCGCGCGGGTGCGGAACTGGTGAATCCCTTCGCTGCCGCTGACCCCCAGGTGAGGGCACGGGGGGCGTTTGTGTTCACGACCTGGTGCCAGCCGTGTCACGGCGCGGGCGGACGTGGTGACGGTCCGGTGGCGCAGCGCGGCTTCCCGCCGCCGGCGTCCCTGCTGTCCGGAAAGGCCGTCGAAATGCGTGACGGCCAGCTCTTCCACATCTTGACCTACGGCCAGGCCAATATGCCCTCTTACGCTTCACAGATTTCCCGGGAGGATCGATGGAAAGCAGTATCGTACGTCCGTTGGTTGCAATCCCAGGCCATCGCGTCAGCGCCAAAACCGTAGCCGTCCACCCGCTACGGTTTGCGCCGAGCGGGGCGCTGCTCAATTGGCTGGGTGTGCTGTCGGCGGCGAGCGCGGTGTGTGTCGTCGCCGGTTTGGTCGTGGCACCGGCGCGTATCTGGCCCGGCATTCTGTTGGTCAGCCTCTACCTGGTGGGTATGGGCTTGGCGGGGATCTTTTTCGTCGCACTGCAGTACGCTGCCGGGGCGACGTGGAGTGTCGCCTTCCGCAGAGTGCCGGAGTCGCTGGCCTCCGTTCTGCCCGTGGGTGCCCTGGGTTTGGCCGCGGTCTTTCTTCTACACCCGGCAGTGTATCCGTGGTGGAGCGGCCTTCCAGGAGAGGCCGAAGGGGCGCAGGCGTTCAAGGCGATCTGGCTGTCGCCCGTGTTCTTTCTCGCCCGCGCGGCGGTGTACCTGATCGCGTGGATGCTGTTTGCCGCTGCCATCGTGCGTAATTCGCGCCGTCAGGATGCGGACGGGAACGCGGCGCACACGCTTCGGAACGTGCGACTGTCGGTCGCGTTCTTCCCCGTGTTTGCCGTCACGGTGTGCCTCGCCTCGTTCGACTGGATCATGTCGCTCGAGCCGAAGTGGTACAGCACCATCTTCGGAGTCTACAATTTCGCCGGGCTCTTCACTGGCGGCCTCGCCGGCATCATCGTGCTCGTCGTGCTGCTGTGCAACCTTGGTCCTCGCGGCATGGGTCCGCTGCATGGGGTGGCCTCCCCGGAGCACCTGCACGATCTCGGCAAGCTCCTGTTCGGTTTCTGTACCTTCTGGATGTACATCTGGTTCGCGCAGTACATGCTGATCTGGTACGCCAACATTCCGGAAGAGACGACGTACTATGTGGCACGGCTGCGGGGCCTGTGGGCGCCACTGTTCGTGCTGAACGTCTGCCTCAACTGGGTGGTGCCGTTTCTGGTGCTACTGCCGCAGGGCACCAAGCGGGCACCGAGGGTTATCGTCAAGGTTGCCTTGGTCGTGCTGGCCGGGCGCTACCTCGACCTGTATCTCATGGTGATGCCGCCATTCGCCGGCGCGTCGCCGGTTTTTGGATTGTGGGAGCTTGCCCCGGTTGTCCTCGGCGGCGGGGTTCTCGCCCTCGTGGTGCTCCGCACGCTGGCCAGCGCAGCGATCATTCCGCAACGCGACCCGCTGCTCGCGAACAGCCTGCATCACCATCAGTGAAGCAAGAACTCACAGAGAGGGCCCCATGACCAATTCAACCGTTCTCGACGTCCGCCAGATCCCCCCGGACGAGCGTCATCCAGGCATCATCATCAAGGCATTTGAGTCCCTGCGATCAGGGGAGGTGTTGACGATCATCAACGATCACGACCCGCAGCGGCTCCGCGAACTGTTCGACAGCCAGCGCCAGGGGCAGTTCAGCTGGGAAACTCTCGAGCAGGGTCCCCCCACCTGGCGCGTGCGTCTCACGAAAGCGTAGCGCGGGTGCGCCTCGTCGCCGCAGTTGCCGGATAGAACTCGCTCAGAAGCTCAGATGGGAGAGCGTTGCAGCGAGCTGACGAAGTGGATCCCTGCGACGACCTTCTGACTGAGCCGATCGTCGTTGGTCAGGAAGAGATCCACGGCGGCGTGCGAGGCACAGGCAAGCTGGATGGCGTCCGGCGGCCGGATCGACCGGTCCCGGCGAATGCGCGCGTACGCCACGGCGGCGCCCTCGTCGAACGGTACGATCACCGCCGCGCTGCGCAAGGCCTCCTCGTACACGTGCTGGAGATCCTCGCGACCTGCCTCCAGCGGCTTGACGAGCACCTCGCCAAGCGTCAGCGCAGAAGTGAGCAGTTGGTCCCCGCGCTCCAGCATCCGTGTGCGCAACGCCACGACCCGCTCGGACAACACGCCGAAATCCTCGATGAGATAAATGAAGAGGTTCGTATCCCAGAAGATGCGGCTCACGCCCAGTCCCTCCGTAGCCGTTGGACATAGGCATCCGGCGCTTCGTCGCGCCACACCTCCTTGCCGACGCCGCGCAACGCCAAGATGGGATCCTGTGCCTGCCCGCCTGACGTCGACGGGGCGTAGGTGTGCTCGTACCAGTCCACAAGATGCTGGTACGCCGATGGCAGCGCCGCCTTGCTCGGCGTGACCTTGGCCCCGCGGCGTTCGGGGTGAGACGGGTCCCCCGGTCGCAGCAGCCGTCGTGTCGTCTTGCCGGTTGCGAACAGCATCCGATAGCGGCCCGGGTTTGGCTTGCGGTTGGCGACGCAGTGCTGAATGGCGTGCACATAGATGCCTGGGCGCAGCGCACCGTGGATGTTCTCTCGCCGGACGCGCGCCACGATCTCCTGCGCGGTGAAATCAGCACGGTCCGGATGCTCCTGATGCAGCAGCGCGGTGGCCACCCACACCTCGTCGGCCACCGAGATGTGCTCCCGCGGCCGGAGAATGCCGGCGGGATCGCCCTCGGCAACCGTTCCAGCCTTCGATTTGGCCTTACGGTAATTCCTCATGCGCTGATGAATACCAAGTATTCATAGATCTGACAAACCGTCCCGGGGAGGGGTTTTTGAAGACATCCTCTTCAATGCGCTGCTGAATCACGGCGAAGGCGGACACTCCTCGCTGGACTTCCGCTCGTATCATGGGCTCCATGCCGAAGGCGGCGCCACCGTGGCTGGGCAAAACCGATGACCTCTCGGACACAGAGCGGTATCGGGCCATGACGCCTGACGAACGACTCGAGTGTTTCGTTCAGGTCTGCGAACTGGCCCACACGATTCTCGCAGAACACTTCGAGCTAACCGAACAACGTTCCCCGCGACTGCGTGCTCAACGCAGGTAAGCCTGGCCCCCGTCGAGCATCAACGTGGAGCCCGTGATGTACGAGCCGTACGGGCCCACCAGCATGGCCACGGCGCGGCCGATGTCGGTCTCGCAATCCCCGGCACGGCCGAGCGGCACGGTTGCGAGGAAGGCCTTCGACTCCTCGGGCCGGGTTGCAATCCAGTGTTCGAGCCCCGGCGAGGTCGCGAGCGGGATGATCGCGTTGACACGGATGCCGTCCGGTCCCCACTCGAATGCCGCCGCTCGCGTGAGCGCACGGATCGCCTCCTTGACGGCGGCGTACGCCCCGTAGCCGACTGGGTCCGGTCGGATCGATGCGCCCGTGCCGAGGTTGACGATCGAGCCACCGCCGCGGAGGTGCGGGTAGCACGCGCGCATGAACCGCAAGGTGGCAAGCGGACCCGACTTCCACCCGGCATCGAAGTTCTCCTCACTGACCTCGAGGAGCGTTCCTAACGGCACGATCTGTGCGTTGTTCACCAGGATGTCGATGCCGCCAAGCGCTGCCACGGTGCGCTCGACGCACGCGGCGATGTCCTCGGCAACGGTGACATCGCAGCGAATCGGGGTGGCGCGAACGCCGCGCCCCTCGATCTCGCGACACGCGTCCTCCACCTTCGAGAGGGTGCGCCCCGCCGCCGCAATAGCGCATCCCTCATGCGCCAAGGCCAGTGAGATGCCGCGCCCGACCCCTTGGCCCGCTCCAGTCACCAGAGCCCGTTTCCCGTCCAGCAGTCCCATCGCGTTCTCCTTGTTGTCTCGCCGTCCGTATCACTGCCTATGAGCCGCGCGATCAGGCTGGCTCCGCCATCGCCTCCGCCATGGCGCGCAGTTCGCGCTCGATGTCCCGTCCACTCGGCCAGAAGATGAATTCACTGATCCCCGATGCGGCGAGATCCGCCACCTTCTGCCGCATCTCCGCCCGTGTGCCACTGAAGGTCATCGCCCCCAGGTCGCGACTCAGGTGCGGACGCTCGCGCGCACTGACCTCCACCAGGTGCCCTTCGTGCAGGTACAGATGCCGTACCCGTTCTGGGAGGGCCTCGAGCGCGGCGCGCCAGCCGGCGCCGCCGGGCAGATTGTCCACCGCCTCAGGCGCGGCGCCGTAGGCGCCGTGGTAGAGGATGGCGATGGTCGGCGCGAGGCGCTCGAAAACCGTGTCGGATTGAAACGTCTCATCATCGTCGAGGACCGTTCCGAACGCGACGAAACGGCTGTCATGCGCCCCGTTCGGTACCAGCCCGGCGCACATGTGGCCGAGGCCCAGCCGGCGGGCCACGGCGACGCCCTTGTCCCCGTTGGCCGCGAGCAGCAGCGGCGTGCGAATGGGCCGCGGAGCGAGAAAGCGGTCGCCGTGCATGAGCTTGACGACCGCGCCATCGACGGTCGCCTCGTCGCCGGCCAGCAACGCCTGCAACGTGGTCACATATTTCTCCATGTATTTCCACGTCAGTGGCGGCTTGCCCATCATCGCCCGTGCGGTGAAGCCGGTGCCGAGCGCGATCTCGAGGCGTCCCGGGGCCAGTTGCTCGATGGTGCCGATCGCGGCGGCGGTCACTACCACGTCGCGCAGATGCGGGACCAGCACGGCCGTGCCGGCGCCGATGCGCTGGGTGCCTTCGAGAATGCGGGCGATGGCGATCCAGACGTCGCCGTACAGCACCGGCGAGTCAGGCAGCCACACGCGCCCGTAGCCGAGACGTTCCGCAAACTGCGCCAGCCGAACAACATACGGCGAGGGGATCAAGCCGCAGGAGAGCTTCATCGTTGCTGGTCCTTTCGTACTCGCATTTTTCTCTGCCGTAGCACGAGCGGCCGCCCCCTCAAAGGCCGCAGCCCGGCGGATTCCGTCCGGCTGCGGTCAGCCCCGTGGCTACTTCTGCGCCTGCGGCTGCGGAAGTGGGACCTTGATGAGGTCCCCTTGCGTCAGCCATGTAATGCTGGGTCGAGCATTGGCCACGGCGACCATGTCGAGCATCCAGGCCGACTTGGCGCGCACGACCAGCGAGACCAGCGACTCACCCTGTTGTGCGGTAATCAGGCGAAGTCGGTTCTCCGGGACGTCGCGGCGCTGTGCGGCGGTCAAGGGCCGGAAACTGCGCGCGACAGCGTCGAAGGTGGCGCGCGCACTCTTACGGTGCGACAGGGGAGTCTCGCCGGTCAGCTGGAACACGCGGCCGCCGTGCGCAATCCAGACGAGGTTGACGCTCAGCGGCCCGTCCGGGCTTTCAGCCTGCAAGTGTGTTTGCGCGGCCCGCAAGGATCCGGCCCGGAACGGCACCACTTCTTCCACGATCGGCCAGTGCAGCGCCTGCTCCAAAGCAAGAGCGCCGCGCAATGGATCATCGCCCTCGGCCGCCACCTCGACGAGCATGATCGCACTGCCGTCAGGCGCGGCGGCGACCGCGTGTTCACGGGTGTTGTGCGTCGACCATTTCTCCGGG
Organism: Deltaproteobacteria bacterium; assembly: GCA_017860575.1. Lineage (GTDB taxonomy): Bacteria > Desulfobacterota > Binatia > HRBIN30 > HRBIN30 > JAGDMS01. The sequence goes on from JAGDMS010000045.1 coordinate 15,512, forward strand.
AAACGGATGGCGAAATCATAACGGGGATGCAGGAACGTAGTGTCCTTGAACACGCCATCGCCGGCTCGGCCATCGGTGGGGATCCCGACGAGGGATTCGAGGAAAGCGGACGTGGAGGGCTTGATCGGGGCCTGTTTCGCGCGTGGCAGGCCTTTGGCGTATTCGGCGTTGTCAGCGACGCGCTCCGGCGCCGTTGGATGCGAGGCGAGGAAACTGAAGCGCTTCGGGTTGCCACCGCGCACGGTTTCCTCGCGCTCCAGCGTATGCAGCATCCGGCTCATCGCTGCCGGTTCCCAACCGGCGTCTGCCGTCATCTTCTGTCCGAGGCGATCCGCTTCGCGTTCCTGGTCACTGCTGTACGGCTCGAGGACGAGGCGACTGGCGACGGCGCCCACGTCCGAGACCACTTCCGTGAGCACGGGGCTGACCAATCCGGTAGGCCCCGCGCTGAGCCCGGTCACCAGCCCAAGTGGGGTCGCCTGGGTCAATCGCCGCACCGGATGCCGCGCCGTTACGTGACCGATGAGGTGGGCGACGACACACGCCAGTTCGTCTTCGGAGTTGAGCAGTACGAGCAGCCCGCGCGTCACATAGACGGCGCCGCCAGGCGAAACGAACGCGTTCGGTTCCGGGCTGTCGACGACGAAAAACTTGTACGGGACGTCGGTGCGCGATGAATGCAGCGCCAGACGCCGGCCGACCGCATCGAGATAGTTGGACAGCGGCCGATCGTCGAGGAGGCCGAACTCCTGTTCGACCTTCCGCGCCTCCTCAAGGCCAATCTGCTGTTCTTGCTCCGGTGAAAGCCGCATCCCTCCGGATCGTCCAGCGTTGACGGCGCACCCAGCGGCCGCCGCCGCGAGCGCCAGCGACACCGCCATTCGATACCATGTCCGCATGGTGGGCATCATTGGCGATTCGTCGATGCGGTGCAAGCGGCGCGCGGTGTGGGCATGGAGGCATCGTGCGTAAACATCCGGGCGTGCTCGCCAGACAGCGGCTGGATTTACCCTTCGAGAAACAGTAAGAAACCGCTCACGGGGCGACGCCGGTGAGAGAGCCGGTCGGAGACTCTGTGATTGACGAACGTCGGATTTCAACGCGGCACGCCAAGATTCGGTCCAGCCGCTGTGGACTCTGGGCCTTGGAGTTTGGACTGTCAGCTTTGGGCTGCGGGCGACGCCCGCGCTGAGGTAGGTGCAAGCAATGTACATTGCGTACACGGCAGAGCAGCAAGCGCTGCGAGATGAGCTGCGGGCGTACTTCGCGGCTTTGATGACGCCCGAGGTGGAAGCCGAGGTTGCCGCCGGGAATACCGGCGGCCCGCATTGTCTGGAAGCGGTACGCAAGATGGGCCGCGACGGATGGCTCGGCATCGGTTGGCCGAAGGAATACGGCGGCCAGGGCCGCAGTCTCGTCGAGCAATTCATCTTCTACGACGAAGCGTGGCGCGCCTTCGCCCCGATCCCGGCGCTCACCATCAACGCCGTTGCGCACACGATCATGGCGTATGGTTCGGAGGACCAGAAGCGGTTCTTTCTGCCGAGAATCCTGCGGGGCGAACTCCACTTCGCGGTCGGCTATTCTGAACCCAACGCCGGCACTGACCTGGCGTCGTTGCAGACACGTGCCGTGCGCGACGGGGACGATTGGGTGATCAACGGCCAGAAGCTGTACACCAGCCTCGCGGCGTACGCCGACTACATCTGGCTGGCGGCGCGCACCGACCCGGCGGCGTCGAAGCATGATGGGATCTCCATCTTCGCCGTGCCGACGACTGCCCCCGGGTTTTCGTACTCGATCATCCACACCCTGGTCAGCTCGGGGACGACGGCCACTTACTACGATAACGTCCGCCTGCCGCAGTCGGCCCTCATCGGCAAGCTGAACAAGGGCTGGAAACTCATCACCAACCAACTCAACTACGAGCGCGTCGCCATCTGCCCGCCGGGGATGATCGAGCAGGTGTACGAGGGCACGGTCCGCTGGGCGCAGGAGAACACTCTCACGGACGGGCGCCGGGTCATCGACCAGGAGTGGGTGCGGATCAACCTGGCGCGGGTCCACGCGCGGCTCGAATATCTGCGGCTGATCAACTGGAAGGTGGCGTCCAGCGCTGCACTCAACCCCGCCGACGCCAGCGCCACCAAGGTGTTCGGGACGGAGTTTTTCTGCGAGGCGTACCGGCTCTTGCTCGAGGTCATCGGTCAGGCGGGGTACCTCCGGAGCGATTCGCCGGCGGCCGTCTTGCGGGGCCGCCTCGAACGCGCGTATCAGGGAACCTTGTTCCTCACCTTTGGCGGCGGCACCAACGAAATCCAGCGCGATCTGATTGCGCTCTTCGGTCTCGGTATGCCGCGCGTGCCACGGATGTAGGCGGAGTCAACGGACATGGATCTGACACTCAACGAAGACCAGCAGGCCATCAACGACCTGGCGGGGCGTATCCTCAGCGAACAGCTCCCGCCCGAACGCCTCACCGCGATCGAGGCACAACCGGAGTGGTTTGCCGCCGACACGTGGGCGGAACTGGCACGAACGCAGTTGCTCGGTGTGCCGCTCCGGGACGATGTGGGCGGCAGCGGCTTCAGCATCACCGAGGCCTGCCTGGTGCTGGAGCAGATCGGGCGCACCGTGGCGCCGCTCCCGTACCTGGCCAGCGTCATCCTCGGCGCAATGCCGATCGACCAGTTTGGGTCGGCCGCCCAGCGTACGCGCTACCTGCCGGCCGTCATCGACGGCTCGCTCATCCTAACGGCGGCATTGGCGGAGGCGGGCAACACCTTTGTGCCGGCGGTGCCCGCGACGCGTGCCACGCGTGTCGGCGCCGGTTGGCGACTCGAGGGTGAGAAACGGTTCGTGCCGGCCGCCCACCTTGCCGGCCGAATGCTGGTGCCGGCACGCACCGGTACCCGCAGTGTCGGCGTCTTTCTCGTGGATCCGAAGGCCGCCGGCGTCTCCCTCGAACGTGTGCTGACGACCGCACTGGAACCCCAGTACTTTGTGCGCTTCTCGGGTACCCAGCTTGACGCGGACCATGTCCTCGGCGACCCGGAAGGTGGCACCGCCATCGTCGACTGGCTCGTGCAGCGCGCCATCGCCGGGCTGTGCAGCATGCAGGCCGGCGTCTGTGACGCGGCGCTGCGGCTGACGGCGAAGCACGTCTCCGAACGCGAGCAGTTCGGCACCAAGATCGCCACCTTTCAGGCGGTGGCGCAGCGCGCCGCCGAAGCCTACATCGACACCGAGGCCGTCACGCTTACCGCGCGCCAGGCGGCGTGGCGGCTGGCGGCGAATGTGCCGGCCGACGAGGCCCTCGCCGTGGCGAAGTTCTGGGCGGCCGAGGGTGGCCAGCGCGTGGCCCACGCCGCGCAGCACCTGCACGGCGGCATTGGCGTCGACACCGCCTACCCCCTGCACCGCTATTTTCGCTGGACCAAACAGATCGAGCTCACATTGGGGGGGGCGATGGTCCACCTCGTCCGGCTCGGCGCCTCCATCGCGGCCCGGACCCCGGGCAGCGCGTAGGCCCGCGGTAGACGTGTGGGGACTGCCGATTGTCTCGGAAATCGCGCTGCGCCCAGCTCCCAATGAACCACTCGACCGCTCAGGTCCGTCATGCCCGCAATCTCTCAGCGGGCATCCAGGCGGGGGCGGGGTGGATTCCCGCTTTCGCGGGAATGACGAATACCTATGGTTCATGGCTACTCCAAGCCGACGTCTCGCCGACGTGGTTAGCCGCGCATGAGTGACAGGAGATAGAGGGTGATGCCGAACGATTCGCGTACGCCCGTGCTGGTTGGCGTCGCCGCGGTAACGCAGCGGGAAGAGGATCCGAGCCGCGCGCGGGAACCCGTGGAACTGATGATCGCGGCACTCGCCGCCGCCGCCGCGGATGCTGGGACGCGGGCGCTCCTGTCGCGGGCCGACTCGATCCGCGCGCCGCGCGGATTCTGGCAGTACTCGGATCCGTGCCGAATGATTGCGGAGCGCTTCGGGGCCAGCCGCGCCCGCACCGAGGTGGCCCACGTTGTTCGGTCGTGCCGCGGCTGACATCGCCGCCGGCCGTGCCGACGTCGTCCTCATCACCGGCGGCGAGGCGCGCTACCGTGCTCTGCGTGCCAGCATCACCGGCCAGCAGGCGACGGACACGCCCCAGGTTGGGGTCACACCCGACAGCGTGCTGCGCCCGGCCGAAGATATCCTGGATCCGCTGGAGCTCCAGCACGGTCTGGTGACGCCGGTCATCCAGTACGCGATGATCGAGAACGCGCTGCGTGCGGCCGAGGGGGTATCCGTGAATGCGCACCAGGACGAACTGGCCGCACTCGGGGCGCGGATGAGCCAGGTGGCCGCCGCCAACCCCGAGGCCTGGAGCCGCGAGGCGGTTTCGGCCGAAACGATTCGGCGTGCCCGTACGTTGGCCTTTCCCTATACCAAGTTGCATGTATCGCAGTGGAACGTGGACCAGGCGGCCGGCCTGATCCTGTGCTCGGTGGGAACCGCACGCGCCGTCGGCATTCCGCGCGAACGCTGGGTCTTCCCGCTGGCGGTGGCCGAGTCGAATCACATGCTCCCCCTGAGCCGGCGACGCGTGCTGCACCGGTCGCCCGGCTTCGCGATGGCGGGAGGGCGCGTGCTGCAGCGCATCGGCCGACGCGCCGCCGACCTGAAGCACGTGGAGCTGTACAGCTGCTTCCCATCCGCGGTGCGTATACAATTGCGGGAGCTGGGTCTGCCGCTCGACCGGCTGCCGACGGTGTGTGGCGGCATGGTGTTCGCCGGCGGGCCGCTGAACAATTTCGTTCTCCAGGCACAAGTGAAAATGGCGCAGGTGCTGCGCGGCGACCCCGGCAGTGTCGGGCTGGTCACCGCGGTCAGCGGCATGATCACCAAACAGGGGGTCACTGCGTGGTCGACGGAACCGCCAGCGGACGGCGTCCGCTTCGATGACGTGACGGCGGAGACGGCCGCACAGACCGAGGCGGTGGAGCTGATCGCCGAGAGAACCGGCCATGCCACCGTCGTGAGCTATACCGTGGTGTACCAAGGTGCCGCGCCGGAGCGGGCGCTGCTGCTGTGCCAGTTGGAAGACGGGCGCCGCACGCTCTGTGACAGCACCGACCCTGCCGTGATGGATGCCCTGATGCGGGAAGAAGGCTGTGGCCGACCCGTCCGCATCACTGTCGGCCAGATTGACTTGACCTGACGCACGGGAGACTGTGGCCTCGTACTCCAGGACGTAGCTCTGGCAACGTATTGGTCCGCACCCCTCCGCCGCTCACCCTTCGACGGGCTCAGGGTGAGCGGGGCCGAGATACGTCGCCGTATTGCTGGCCACGTGTATTTAGCTCTCCGCAGTCGGGGACTTGTAAACGCTGCCGCGCGGCAACGGTGCACCCCGCGCCACGCGCCAGGCGATCGGTACCTCCAGCACCACGGTTGCCGCGAGGCCCAAACCAACGAGCGCCAACGCCACCCGACTGGAATTCGCGTGCGCCGGAAGGATGCGCAGCAGCCACGCAAACACGAGCGTGCTCGTTAGCAGCCCGCCACACGACATCGCCACGAACTGCGCCCGGCTGTTCCGCTCAGAGTCGAAGTTGAACAGGAAGACCGCCGCGACTTGCGTCGGCAGATGGACGATGCTGCGGCTCAGTCGGGCGCCAGCGAAATGGCCCCACTCATGTGCGAGATACCCACAGACGGCGGTCATCACGCCCGCCGCACCCGCAACGCCCAGGGGGACCAA